>DCJA01000012.1 GCA_002317175.1 Lachnospiraceae bacterium UBA1712
ACATAAGCGACAGCTATATCATCACTGGAAATTCGCACATTTGATTCTTCATAGCGTGCTAATTGCATCAGCTTTTTTTCGCGCTTCGTTGTCGCAGGAACATCGGCCGGATCAAGTGGTATTGAATGTATCTTTCTAAGAATTGTTCCTGCTTGACGGCCAAGCTTATACTGCTCTTGTTCTGATAGCTCCGGCAGCACTTCTTCCAAATCACGACCTTCTACCCAACTAAGCAACATATATACATTCTTGCCCTCGTTGCAGATTCCGAATTCTATCGGCATAGACATATTAATCCCGAGCTGAGAGTATTTTGTAATAATCTCATATTCTTTCTTTTTAGCTTCATATGCTTCTATATCTGAAATTCGAAGAAGCTGCAATTTGCCATCAGCCGTTTCGACCAGATATTTTTTATCACTGGACCACCCTTTGGAAATAGGAGTGACCTTCTTCCAGTCTTTGCTTACCGCAATATTCATAAACATAAATTTCACCTACATTTGTTGCAGTACAAAAGCTTCTATGGCGTTAATTACATTATTCACCGCGCGCTCCAGAAAGCCTTCATACTCTTTTCTTGAAAAGCCTACAAAAGGATATTTTCCCTCTTCCAATGTCGGCATGTAATACATCATCTTTACCTTCATTGGTATTGCCCCCTGAGGCAGATAATCAATATAATCAGGAAACTCTTCAAGTCCTTTTATTTCAGTAAAGTATCCGGAATCAGGATGCTCATCCAAGTATTCACGTTCAATCACGAAGAAGTCCTTCATTCTCTCCTCACGATTAGGCATAAGCTTCTTAAAAGAGTCCCAGTTTTCTTCCAGTCCTTCTGTCAAATTGCGTAATTCCGGTATTTCTTTGGCACGTTTCCACGCCGCTGCAACGCGCTCATCATCTCTCATTGTCCTTTGAAGTTCCGCATCTGTTATTAAATGTGCATAATACCCTAATAAAAACGAAAGCTCATCTTTTGTTTTTATCGCATCCAGTCTGGATACTATATATTCATCATAAAATCTGACACAATCAGTTGCTTTCTTTCTATTATCCTGCATCCAATGTGTCACTGCCCGAGATGGAGTAAACTCTGTCCAATCTTCATTAGGGATATTACAATCCGGAGCGATATTCCCTACACAAAATTCATGACGGGAAAGCTGCGGTAATTTTTCTAATACTCTGTCCGCAATAATCAAATGTGATACCCATTCAGCCACTGCTATATTCTCCAATCTCAATATTATTACTGTTTATATTACCCCAAAATGCCTGAATGCCTTCATAATAGCCTCTTCCTTCTCAGGCGTTACCTGAGGCTGTCTGGCATCCTCAGACTTTGGCAGATTATGATTCTCTCCAGTCTCGATACCACACTTTTTCTTTACCTGTGCGATATAAAGTGAAGACACCTTAAGACCAAACTCATTAAGAATATACTCCTTCACCTGAGCATATGTCGCCTTGCCTCTAAGCTCCGTCAAATCCATATCCTCCAAAGAAAAGTCCACTTTCACTTTTCTGAAATTATCCTTGTCGACCACACCCTTGGAAAGCAAAACTACCGTCTCTGTGTGGCTGGTGCCAGGGAACTGATCCACGCAGCAGGCTCTGGTAACAACATAGCCCGCTCTTAAAAACTCCTCAAGATCCCTTACCAGACTGGTTGGCTTGCAGGAAATATATATGAGCTTATCAATACCATAACCAATAATCTTGCCAAGCGCCTTTGGATGAATACCATCTCGAGGTGGGTCTAATATAATAAAATCAGGTTTCTCCTCAATATCATCAAGTACTTTTAAAACATCACCTGCTATAAACTCGCAGTTATGTAAACCATTCAATTTAGCATTTTCCTTTGCCGCTTCAACTGCCTCTTCCACAATCTCTACTCCAATAACCTTCTTTGCTACAGGAGCCATAAGCTGGGCAATGGTTCCTGTACCGCTATAGAGATCATATACCACTGCGTCATCTCCCGAATCACCTATATACTCTCTGGCTGCACTGTACAGAACCTCAGCAGAAAGTGTATTAGTCTGAAAGAAACTAAAGGTTGAAATCTTAAAATCAAGTCCGAGAATCTTATCCTCAATATAGTCCCTGCCATAAAGTATATTGATTTCATCTGCCTTTACCACATCTGCCAATGAATCATTTATTATATGCTCAATGCTCTCAAAGTTCCCCTTTATATCCAATCCAAGGAGCATATCCTTATACTCATTCATGTCAAAGTCTTTCTGGGAGGTTGTTACTATAGCCAGCAGAATCTGACCAGTATACTTTGCTTTTCTAACCAGCAGGTGTCTCAGATATCCCTCATGACTCAGTCTGTGAAAAAATGGTAAATCCTTATCTTCAAAGAATTTAATTGTGCTATCAAGTATTATCCTGTAATCCTCGTCCACAATCCTGCAATTCTTTACGCTTACAATATCGTAAAAACTGCCACGCTTATGCATTCCCAATGCAAGTGGTCCATCCTTAACCTCATCACCAAAGGTAAATTCCATCTTGTTTCGATACTCTTCATTGACAGGACTTCTTCTTATACCTTCCCAAACATAATCTGCAGAACTGCTGCCTGGCTGGCACAATACTCCATCCAGCAATTTCTTAATCTGCTTCTCCTTAAGTGCAAGCTGGTCTTCATAGCATAATCCTAGGTAAGTGCAGCCACCACAGGAGCCAAAATGCGGGCATGCGGGCTCTATTTCATTAGGAGCCTTCTCAAGCACTTCCATCAGCTGTCCTTCACCTTTTCCCTTACGAATCTTCTTAACACGCAAAACAACCTTCTGCCCTGGAAGTACGTTCTTCACAGTACAAAAGGTTGTATCATCGACTTTAACAAGACCCTTGTTAGGGAAATCAACATATTCTACGATTCCTGTAACAAGTTCATTCTTTTTCATATAGTCCTCAATATTCCTGTTTAGTCAGACGCCCATTCAAATGTGTCTGCTGTTTATTCTTCAGTCTCTTTCTCTTCTTCCTTCTTTGCTACTGGCACTTCAATTGAGTCATCGTCGTCGTCTTCAAAGAAATCATCATCAAAATCATCCTCATAGTCATCTTCGAAATCCTCGAAGTAAGCAGGTCCAAAGAAACGATATAAAGCATATCCTACTGCAACCATGGCACCAATTACAGCAAATACGGTAATAACTATGGCACATACATTGCATTTCTTCTTCTCAGGCTTCTTCTCTACAAGTCCAGTATATATCTTTAACTGTTCAATTAATTCTTCAATTTTGTTCATATATTTACCCTCCAAATCGAACTACCGAACATCAATAATCTTATATAACTGTATGATAACATTTTTATCTTGATTCATCAATCAGTGTTTTAGCAATCTGGCCAATCTCTTCAGTGCTATACAAAGGTATTTTATAATACTGATTGTAGTTGCTTACATACACACATTTATTCTCAAAATCAACTCCACAGTAATTTGAGATATGCGCCACTGTCTGCTCTTCCTGTGGAAATGCGCTGTTAAGATCAATGCCTTCACATCTAAGAAGATAAGCATCCCCTACATCACTGATTAACAGCAGCTTTTCATCCGGGCTGAATGTCATTGTCTCAGCATATATATCCATGTTATTATACTCAGCACATTTATCAGTAATCTTTTTATCTGCATCTATTCTAAAAAGCTCCAGCGTATGATTCATATACGCTACAGACATAAATCTTCCAGTATTGTCATAGCAAACATTATGAACAAATGAAGAATTAACTCCAGCCTCCTCAAGCATCTGTTTTAGTTCTGCATCAATTTCTACTTTTTCAGTCTCTTTTGATATTTCTTCGATTTCTTCCGCATCCTGTCCCAATGTATAGCGGTATAAAACAATCTCCCCACTTGAATATGACACAGTTGCGGTGCAGCTTCCACCTTTGAATATTTCGATGTTATTGCTTACGCTGTCAAAAAAGCCTGTATCGATAATTTCATCACTGTCAGGATTAATCACCAGCCATCTTCCATCTCTTGTTGCAGCTGAATAGAGTTCAGAATCCTTATAGCCATACATGCTTACAATCTGAGATTCAACGTTATATCTGCAAATGCTGTTACCAGTTGCTTTGTCTATCAACTCAATTATGTCATAGAACTGACATGCTATGTTACTGCTGTTACCTCCGTTTGTCACTAAAACATCCCTGGCAAATACACCTGGATATTCATTGGTCCAACGAGGACTCATTTCTCCATCTGCAATACTGTAGGCTCTTAATACTGCAAGATATGTGCTTGTATCGAGATAATTGTTCTCTTCACCCACAGTTTCATTGGTAAGTATATAGAAGCCATCTCCATAGAACTTCATACATGCCACATCAGCTTTGCCCAGATCTATTTTGGCCAGTACATTTCCATTGCCCGTATCGCATACCCAGACCTCAGTATTTTCAGTTTTGTAATCAAAAAACGATAATGCAAAATGAGTTTCTCTTCCAGCAGTGATAAAAGAGTTCTTATTGCTACTATGGTTTCCCTTGACCTCTACGAGCAGTTTCTGGCTGTCAGCGTCATATACCTTAGCTCCCTTGCTGTCTGTTGCCAGCAGTATATTGCTATCAGAGGAGTATGAAAGTGTACAGTCAAGTTCTACATCAGAGGCAAAAAGTTCTAACTGCTGTTTAGCTATGTCATAGATCTTTATCTGATTGTCATCTACCAAAAAAAAGCTGTTATCATCCTTAAATACAAGGCTGTCTTTTTCTGTTACCCAGCCATTAAGGATAATAGAATTAATCTGTGCTCCTGTAACCGTATTCCATACAGTTACCACATCATCATTAGTTCTGGCCAGCAGAATATCCCCGGATGGTGACAGAACCACATCCTTAACCAGTGCGCCGCACTTCAGAATTCTGTCCGCTTTCATAAATCTTCCATTTTCATAGAGGTTGAGAGCGTCACTCAGCAGATACTCAACTTTTGGCACATAGTTGTCCAGGCTCAATACAGAATATGCCTTCTTTATAGCTTCAATTCTGTCCCCGTCCTCATATATGTTTCTGGCATAATCTGCCACAGCATTGGCGTTGCTTATTACAGCTTCCTGATACTGTTCCTCAATCTTGGCAGACTGCTCCAGTATCTGTTTGTTCTGTTCTGTTATCTGACCATTCTGTCTACTAATCTTAAGAGCCATACTGCTGCTAACAATTCCAAAGATCAGACAAACTGCTGCCACACCTCCAATAATTGACATGGTACGCTTCATCTTCTGTTCTCTGTGACGTTGTTTAAGATCATCAAAGCTACAACCGAACATTGGCGCCATCAGTCTTAGAGATTCAGTCTTCAACTGTTTAAGTCTTTCTCTGTTGCTGGCCCCTCTGGCATTGGCAGCAAGAGGCTCCATTGGTTCCCTGATAATCTCTATACTTCCGTCTTCTTTAACATTCTCAACATTTCTGTACAGAAGCGCTTCAGGAAATGACTCCGATGGCTCCCCATCTACAAGCACTGTTAATACATGATCTGCCCCACGCAGCTTAATAAAGGTATCGACCTCTTTTTTGCACCAAAGTGACTCACCAAATTTTGGAGAACATATGGCTATCAGATATTCAGAGTTTTCCAATGCAGTCATAATGGTATCATTGAGGTTACTGGTTAATGGCAGTTCCTCTGCATCTCTGAATACTTTATTTATCTTTCTTCTCTTAAGGTTATCCTTATTGTTCTTTACTAGATTGCCTGGTAATTTATAGCTCTCAAGAATTTTATGTAAACTACCAGCGACAAATGCATCTGGCTCAAGATGTCTGTAGCTAATAAATGCATCATATTGCCATTCTCTGTTGTTATCTTCCATCCTTAGCCCTGCACTTCCTCATAAGTCAAACCAAATATTTCACGTTCCACCACATACAAATCATGCAGATCATCAGCTCTGACCGCAAGATAATCTCCGATTTTTCCTGCCATGTATTTTTCCTTGTCCCATTCTGTAAAAATCTTCAGAATCTTATCACTCTGTTTTGCATATATGTGTGCGCCGCCAGCGCCCTGACACACATAAGCATACTTCGTAAGCTCAGTAACACTTCCATCAAGTCTGTTATGAACTGTTGGCAGATATTCAGGTTTACTTATACGCTCATCCTCTGTATATCTGGTATTGGTAACCTCATATTTATTATTGAATTTATCCCTTCTGCTTGGATAAACCTCACCTTTAATTCCGATCATAACTATCAGGTCTTCCTCAACAACTATATCAAAGTCTCCTTCCAGAGTTCTGACAGTTATAGGTGTGCCTACTTCATAGACATCAGTCATATTGACATAGCCTACATAGACTGGCTTCTTCACATATTCCTTCATGCTTGAAAGATCTACCTCATATTGAGCAGGATATATAATCTGTGAAGCCACAAAATACGCATTTATCCTTCTTCTGAAGAATTCTTCTGCAGTAATATCGCCGTAACACTCAGCAAATAATGTTTTCTGAACAAAGCCTCCTGCCTTCTCCAGATGTCCTCCACCTGAGCCAATCTTTTCAGCCACAAAAGCAGCAAGCTCATTGGCATGAACCTCCTTGATACAGCTTCTAACCGAGAACTTATATCCATTTGGCCACTCATTGTATACAACGCATATATCAATCTCTGCCACCTGCAGCAGAAAATCACTAATAAGTCCCAGCATATTAGGATCACACTGCTCTGTCCTAATTACGGCAAACTTGTTGTCCGCATAGTAGGAATAACCCTTCATGGCATTACCTGCTATTTCCAGTTCATTAAGAGAGAAATTGGAATTCTTCAGGATATAGATAACAGTTTTTTCATAGGGAATAATATCCCTCATATCCTTATCAAACGGATTATATATCTCAGAGAGCGCATTAGTATCTGTATATAGTCCATAATACAAGGCAGTTGAAAGCTTTATATCACTGATTTCGATGCCTTCATCCTTCATCATTTTCCAGATAAGAGTTGAACAGCTGCCCAGTTCAGGTACTATCTTACTCTTGGCTATATTTTTAATTTCCACCTGATGATGGTCAATGATAGCCATATCCTTTGCTGGCATTGAAGACACATTGCCCGCTCCATACTGGCAGTCAACCGTAAGCACCAGTCCATCGGCATATTCCCTGCTCATATCTGTTATGTGTTCAATCACATCTGTCAACTCAAGATACTCAAGCATCAGCACGAGATTGGATTTCTGAATGGCATTTCTTCCGCCATAAACCAGACGAACCTTCTTGTTGTTTGCCTTCAAATATCTGTACACAGCATAGCCCGATGCAATCGCATCCGCATCAGGATTATCATGGCATTGCACCACAATAGAATCATACTCCAGTAAATCTGTTAATTTCATACCCATTCCCTCTTCATTCCTGTTCACATCTGACATTGCTGCTCTGTTATCACTAAACCTTTGACAGGCTGTCTGCTAAAGGCATTTAGATCTTCTTAAGTTTAGCGAACATAGCATACATTACCTTTTTGCCTGCGCCATCAAATTCCACTGTAACCTTATAGTCTTTCACATCATCCAGAATATCCAGTACAGTGCCCTGTCCATATTTCACATGACTTACTCTGTCTCCTACTCCATATTCAAGCTTATCAGCTTTGGCCATTCCCTTGGAAAATGCTGACATAGCATTGAGAGTTGAAGATGGCTTGCCATTTTTGCTTCCTGCTTTCGAAGCTGATGTAGAGCCTGTAGCTAATGAGCCAAATCCTTTACTAATTCCACTGCCTGCTCCAAACACGTTGCCGCTGGATATTCCACTGCCTACGCCAAACACATTTCCAGCAGTGCTTCCATTTCCAAGACCAAAAGGTTTTGCCTTAAATATATTCCTTTCGTAGGAATCATTGTCATACGAATCCAGTTCAACCTTTTTCTGCTTTGGAAGCGTATTGTCCAACAGATGTTCTGGTATCTCACGAACAAATCTGCTGACAGGATTGTATTGGAACTCACCCTTATTCATACGACATCTTGCGTAGGTAATGGTAAGATCCTTTTTGGCTCTTGTTATTCCAACATAAGCCAGTCTTCGCTCTTCCTCTATGGCATCCGGATCTGTATCCATCATAGACATATAACTAGGAAAAACTCCATCCTCGCAGCCAGCAATATATACTCGCTCAAATTCAAGGCCCTTGGCGGCATGGATAGTCATCAGCACCGCTCTGTCCTCCTGCTCATCCATATCATCCAGATCACTTACCAGGGCCACCTCTTCCAAAAATCCTGAAAGGCTTGGCTCATCTGTAGTATCCTCATAGTATACAATCTTGTTAACGAGCTCATATATATTGTCTATTCTGTCCTCAGCATCCTCTTCCTCACTTGCCTGAAGTTCGGCGATATATCCGGTTCTCTCGATAATATCGTTAATAAGTCCTCTAAGGCCATATTCAGGTGCAGAGGCTCTCATAACTCTTACCATATCCACAAAGCCTTCTATCTTCTTTGCAGCCGCACCTATTGAAGGAATATCTCTTACCTCCTCACATGCCTCATAGAAAGTCAGTGCATGTTCTCTGGCATAAGTGGTAATTCTGTCTATTGTAGTCTGGCCTATTCCTCGTCTTGGAACATTGATTATACGCTTGACCTGCAGATCATCTCTGGCATTGTCCACCATACGCAGATAAGCCAGCATGTCTTTGATTTCTTTTCTATCGTAGAAGTTAACTCCGCCAACCAGGTTATAAGGAATACCATCCCTAACGAATTTTTCTTCCAGGATTCTTGACTGGGCATTGGTTCTATATAGAACTGCACATTCCTTGAATCTCACATGTGCTTTTCTAACCTCGCGTTCGAGGTCATCAGCTATATATTCTGCTTCCTCATATGCGGTATCAAACTGTCTGAAGTGAAGCTTATCTCCCTCCCCCTGACTGGTCCAGAGTGCCTTTTCTTTTCTGCCAACGTTATTTCGTATAACTGCGTTGGCCGCATCAAGAATATTCTGGGTAGATCGATAATTCTGTTCAAGTTTAATTACAAAAGCCTCTTCGAAATGCTGCTCAAAATCAAGAATATTTCTAATATTAGCTCCTCTGAATTTGTAAATGGACTGGTCATCATCACCCACTACGCAGAGATTTCTGTATTTCTTTGCTAATAGTCTGATTAGTTCATACTGGGCAATATTGGTATCCTGATACTCATCAACCATAATATATCTGAATCTTTCACTGTAGTTATCCAGTACCTCAGGATGAGTTTTAAACAGTTCAACTGTTTTAAAGATAATATCATCAAAATCAAGTGCATTGGAGCTTCTTAATACCTCCTGATATTCCTTGTAGCATGTAGCTATACGCTGCTCATCATATCCGAAGGCATCCCTCTCAAACTGCTCAGGTCCAATCAGCTCATCCTTGGCAGAACTGATAGCATTAAGCACTCTCTTTTCCTTTAACTGTTTGTTATCTATATTTAGATTCTTAAATACCTGCTTCATAACAGATTTGGAATCATCACTGTCATAGATTGTAAAATTTGTATCAAAGCCCAGAAGATCAATGTGTCTTCTCAGTATCCTTACACAGGTTGAATGGAAGGTTGCCACCCATATCTGTTCAGAACCAAATCCCACCAGATTATCCACTCGTTCTCTCATTTCCCCTGCCGCTTTGTTGGTAAATGTGATAGCAAGAATATTGTAAGGAGCTATCCCCTTCTCCTCAATCATATAAGCTATTCTATGCACAAGAACCCTTGTCTTTCCTGAGCCTGCTCCTGCAAGAATCAGGACTGGTCCTTCTGTATGCATAACTGCCTGTTTTTGTTCGTTATTAAGCGAATCGTAAATACTCATATATATCCTTTAAATACAAAAAATGGGCTGCCAAAAAATGACAGCCCATAAATAAATAACTATGCTAACTGTGTTCCACAATTTGAACAGAATTTTGCACCATTTGTAGGTGTTCCACAATTTGGACAGAACTTTGCACCTGCTGGGGCTGTTGCCTGCGCTGTTGCAGCCTGCTGACCCATGCCCATGTTGTTCATCATCTGCTGACCCATAGCCATGCCCATCTGCATCTGCATCATGCTTGAAGCAACATTACCGCCTGCGTTAGCACCACCATTGCTCATACCATCTGCCATTGCCATCTGAGTATATTTGTTAACATCTCCAACCATAGCCTGAGCTGCAGCTTTTTCCTGCATCTTCTTGATCTCTTCTGGATAATTGAAGCTTTCAATCTTAAACTCTGTAATTGTAATACCAAGCTTAAGCATATCTGCATCAAGTTCAGCTCTGATACCCTCAGCGATGTTACGTGCATCTACCTGAAGATTAAACATATCACGGCCTTCTTTTGCGATGTACTGCATAAGAAGCTGATCAAGATTAGCAACGATTCTTTCCTTAACATCTTCTACTGAGTATGTCTGACGAACACCAGCAAGTCTGTCAATTAATACATCATGATCTGCAATCTTGCAGCTGAATGTACCAAATGCTCTGATTGGCATACCACCTGGAAGTCCTGGTGCTGGAAGATTGATAGCATTCTTTGTTCCCCACTTAACAAGCTGTTCAAGTGTATTGATAAATAATACTTCTGCACGAAGTCCAGAATTAAAGCCAAACTTAAATCCCTTTAATGTTGAAAGGAAAGGAATAATCTGAGACTCGATATCATAATTACCTTCATCTTCAAATACACCTTCACAAACTCCATTATATAAGAAAATAGCATCCTGACCTGGACGAATGATCAACTTTGATCCCTTCTTAATCTCCTGGTTCTGCCATTTCCAGAATAAAACTCCTTCTTTCTGTTCATTCCACTCTACTACATTGGAAAGCTGATTAGTTATAAAACCCATTCTTATTCCTCCTTAACGGTATACATCTCGTTACCCCGTCGGCTAATCACCAACGAATATATTATAATCCATTTTAAATAGTCAGTCTACATATTTTATGATACAAGCTGTACAAAATAAGGTCTTCTAATATAACAAAAAAGTGCTTGAAGAAGCTTCAAACACTTTAATTATTATCAAATATAAATATGTAGCAATCTGGTTACTGATTCTTTTTGTTATCTTCATTAAGCTGCTTGCTGCTAAGACCATCAACCAGCTTCTCAATGAGAAGTTTCTTAATATACACATCCTCTGATAAAAGCGATATAAATGCAAAGGTCTGAAGCATCTCCTCTTCCTTTGGATCTCCTGTTTTGTACATCTCATGAGACTTCTCGTACTTGTCCCTGATATCTTCTATGATATCTCCCTGTATGTCCTCTTCCTTCTGGCGAAGCTCTTCATAGATATCAATAAGGTTCAGGCCTTCACCGCTCTTGCCAAAATAATTCTCATTAAGTGGTCTGAGAATTGTCTCAATATCACTTATTGAAAGGAAATACTTGAAGTAATATATGATAAGCATAATTATCATATGCTCCTTTCCGTACTTCTTCTTGACTGGTGGTGGAAGCAGGTCATTCTTCGCATAATTATTAATCATGGTCTTGGTAAGAAGCTTGTCCACATCTTTGTTACGGGTGGTATTTCTAAGATGCTCCTCAAGGAAGCTTGTTACCTGATCCATATACAGATCAATATTGGGGATGTCCTCTGCTTTTACGTATTCAATTCTATGCAAACTCTCGGTTATGCTTTTAATCAAATCGTTATAATCTATAGTCATAGTCATATTATATAGTATGAAAAACTACGTTACAAGGCAATTTTTAAAAGGTATTTACTATCAAACTTTAATGTGTTAAAATTTTAAAGTATTAAAAAACAAAAGTGTTTAATATCCAGTGGGGAGGATTAATCATATGAATAACAAAATACGTACTGAAGCAGTGGATCATCTCTTCGATGCCATTCTTTCACTTTCTAACAAAGAAGAATGCTTTAACTTTTTTGAGGATTTATGTACTATCAATGAGCTTTTATCTCTTTCACAGCGCTATGAAGTTGCAACTATGCTGCGTGAAAAGAAGACTTATCTCGAGATAGCTGAAAAAACTGGTGCAAGTACAGCTACCATTAGCAGAGTAAATCGTTCCCTCAATTATGGTTGCGATGGCTATGAGATGGTTTTTGAAAAACTTGGCAAATAATTACAAAGACCTGCGCTTTGCAGGTCTTTTTTTTATTTACTTTTTTTGATAGATATGCTATTCTTACAGTGTTGTAGGATTTACAACGAGTTTTATTTTTTGGAGGATAGAAATGAACAAGGGTACTGTAAAATGGTTCAACAACCAAAAGGGTTACGGCTTTATCAGTGATGAAGCAGGCAATGATGTTTTCGTACATTACTCAGGACTTAACATGGAAGGCTTCAAGTCACTTGAAGAAGGCCAGGCTGTAGAGTTCGAAGTAGTTAATGGTGAAAAAGGACCTCAGGCTGTAAACGTAACAAAGCTGTAATAATTGATTTTATTACAATTAATCATTATACGAAGTGCCTGTTACGAAATATATAAGTGTTTACGAATTTGCAGTTGTTTAATGAATTAATAAAAAAGGACCGATTTGTATCGGTCCTTTTTGTTGTATATAACTACTTTTCTGCTAGCCATCTAATATTGTAATAATTATATTATTGCAATAAATAATAGTTAACACTTAATCTTCTACTCATTCTGTCTGCAAAACTTAACAGCATCCATAAAAGGCATATTACCTCCAAACAGATCCAATGCACTTCCAACAGTAACATCTATCCTGTCTTTTCCTATGGACTTTAACAGTTTCATATCTTCTATACTTCTTACACCACCAGCATAGGTAATGTCGATTCCCTTCCACTGAGCCAGATATTCCACCAGTTCTCTTTCTATTCCATTCTGCTTACCTTCCACATCCACAGCATGAATCAGAAACTCATCACAGAAGGCTGCAAAATAATCCAGATTATCGTATGTTATATTAACCTTGGTCAGCTTCTGCCAGCGGTCAGTAGTAATATAATACTCATCACCTACTTTTTTACAGCTAAGATCCAATACAATCTTTTCTCTTCCCACAGCTGCCAGCAGCTTCTTAAGATTATCTTCCTCTATAATACCATCCCTGAATACATAGCTGGTAACTATTACATGACTGGCATAATCAGTGTATTCTGCTGCATTTTCAGAAGTGATTCCACCACCAATCTGCATTCCACCCGGAAATGCTTTTAGTCCCTTCAGTGCATGTGCCCTGGTCAATTCATATTCTGCCGTGCCAGCCTTATTAAGCAGGATAATGTGTCCACCCTTAAGTCCATTGTCCTTATAAAGTCCAGCATAAAAATCTGCATCCTTTGCAGATACATAATTCTCTACCGCACTTTTGTCATTGAGGGTGCTGCCTACTATCTGTTTAACCTTGCCGTCATGTATATCTATACATGGTCTAAATCTCATATTATTACCTGCTATTTCTCCAGAATCTCGCCTTCTCTGTAGGCCTCCAGAAGTTTCTCAAGCTGAACTATGTTTTCCTTTATCTCACGTCCTCTGTCAGTATCCGCAACCTTAATTCTTCTTGGTGCAATCTCAACGGGGATTCTTTCACACACAATATCCTTCTCTGTCTTAACCGCTACATCCTTACCCTGGAATGGTTCATGACTAATCAAAAACATTCCATGTGAGTTGGCAACCAGAGTATATCCTGCTATACCAGTTTTATCCTGGTAGGCTCTTGAGAAACCGCCATCAATAACTAACAGTTTTCCGCCACATTTAATAGGAGTTTCTCCCTTTTTAAGTTCTACCGGAACATGTCCATTGATTATATGTGAATCAGTTGGAAGCCCAAATACTTCCAGAATCTTATTAAGTATATCCTCCCTGTCATAGAGGCTGTAATATGGATTCTTAACCTCAGTGTGAGTTAGCTTATCCTTGATAAAATATCGCTCAAAGGTAGCCATCTTATCCTTGCCAAACACTGGAGAGTTTGGTCCTGCCCATATATAGTAAAGAACATCACGACCATAATTACGCTCATCAGGATCCTTGGCATAATATCCTTTTCTGGCATAACTTTCAAGTGCATCATACAGTGACTTTCCGCTATATGAAACTCCTCCAAGATTAAGGGAACAGAAGTTACCCTGCTCGTCCATAGGAACACAGCCATGATAGAGCAGATTTGAGTCGTGCACCTTGTACATTGCTCCCTTGGAGAACATATATTTCATATGTCTCTGTAGCTTCTCATTGTGCTTAAATGCACTCTTTATTCTGTCTACAACAAGCTGCTCATCTTCTGTCAGTGCATATGGACTGGCTGGATCTACTGTTGGGAAATCAGTATCTATCATTGGATACTCAACTCCATAACAGTTAACGGTCTTCCTGTCATAATCAATCTTATCAAGAAGAAGTCTGTCCTCCATATGCCATTCAGGATGGCGCATTATCAGCTGACCCTCAAGCTTGAACTGAAGAATGGTAATAGCCTTATGCATCTTCATGTCCAGATCCAAATCTCGTGTGTTATAATCATCGTCATATTTAATGGCAAATGCGCTGCAGTCAGTATCGCCATAGGTCTGTAATGCGAAAGTAGCCAATGGAACCAGGTTGATACCATAACCCTCTTCCAGAGTATCCAGATTGCCGTATCTGGCACAGTTACGAATAACTGATGCTATACAGGCAGGTTCTCCTGCTGCCGCACCCATCCATACTACATCATGGTTACCCCACTGAATATCTATTGAATTGGAATTGTACTGCATAAGTGTATCCATGATAATATGTGGTCCCTTACCACGGTCATAGATATCTCCTACAATATGCAGTCTGTCCACTACCATTCTCTGAATAAGCTGACAAAGTTCCACTATAAAGTATGGCGCACTGCCTATCTGAATAATGGTATGAATAATCTCATTGTAGTAATCTTCCTTATCCTCTATTTCAGCCTTCTCTGTAATCAGTTCTTCGATTACATAGGAGAAATCCTTTGGAAGCGCTTTTCTTACCTTTGATCTGGTATATTTGGAAGAAACATGTGCAAGCATCTGTACCAGTCTGTGAAGGGTAATCTTATACCAGTCATCCAGAAACTCCTCTTCCTCTTCCACAATTGCCAGCTTTTCCTTAGGATAGAAAATGAGTGTAGCAAGACTCCTCTTATCCCTTTCGCTTATGCTGTTACCAAATTTTTCATCAATTTTTCTTCTAACAGATCCTGAACCATTTCTCATTACATGGTTAAACTGTTCTGCTTCACCATGAATATCTGTTAAAAAGTGTTCAGTACCCTTTGGCAGGTTAAGTATAGCCTGCAGATTAATAATCTCAGTTGATGCTGAAGCAATGTTAGGAAACTGCTTGGCAAGACTCTTGAGATATATAAGTTCGTAATTCTTATCCATCAGAATTAAAGACTCCCCTTATTTTGTAGCGCTGTTGATAACATCGCTCATATCATACATGCCTGCTGGCTGTCCAGCAAGGAATTTGGCTGCAGATACTGCTCCCTTCGCAAATACTGCACGTGAATATGCTGTATGAGAGAATGTTATTACCTCGTCCATACCAGCAAAGATTACATCATGCTCACCTACTATTGAGCCACCACGTACTGCACTGATACCGATTTCCTTCTGAGGTCTCTTTTCTCTTCTTGTGCTTCTGTCATATACATACTCATACTCATTGTTAAGTTCTTCGTTGATACTGTCAGCAAGCGCAAGAGCTGTACCACTTGGAGCATCCAGCTTCTGATTGTGGTGCTTCTCAACTACTTCAATATCAAATCCTGCATTGGCAAATACAGCTGTAGCATCCTTTAACAATTTAAGCAGAGTATTGATACCAAGACTCATATTGGCAGACTTAAGTACAGCAACCTTTGTTGAAGCCTCTTTCATCTTTGCAAGCTGAGCTTCGCTTAAACCTGTTGTACATAATACAACTGGAATCTGCTTTTCTACTGAATAATCAAGCAAGTCATCTACTGCTGCGCAATTGGCAAAATCAATAATTGCGTCTGCCTGAACATTACATTCCTTAATTGTCTTAAAAACAGGATATGTATTCTGGATATGATCTGATACATCTACTCCTGCTACTATCTCTATATCTGGATCAGCTGCCACAATACCTGTAATCATCTGTCCCATACGGCCATTACAGCCATGCATAATCACTCTGGTCATTTTGTATATTCTCCTTTATCTGTTTTCATTTAAAATTAGTTTATCTATTGTTATATTCCTTGTTCCAAATCCACAATATTTAAACAAATAGGAAAGACCGCTCTCACAATCTTTCCTATCATTGTATCATATTTTAACTAATACTCTACATCCATTAACGAATGCTGCCTTCACTTGCTTCTTTCTCAAGTCTTGCATTGATGCTTGATTCTGAATAGTTGTTATGAGAAAGAATTCCATATCTCTCCATAGCAGAACGAAGTCTCTCAACATTTGCATCCTCCATAACTGAAAGAGGTCTTCTGATAGCTTCTGTACATTTGCCAAGAAGGTTCATGGCCTTCTTTACTGGAATAGGATTAACTTCACAGAATAATGCGTCATTGAGTTCAATTGCATCTAACTGCATCTGAGCTGCCTTAGCCACATTACCATCAAAGTAGTTCTGACAGATTTCATGAGTCTGACGTGGAGCTACATTGGCAAGAACTGAAATAACTCCCTTTCCACCAAGACTTAAGATTGGTACTATCTGGTCATCATTACCTGAGTAGAGATCAACCTTTCCATTAGCCTTTGACATAATCTTTGCAACTGCTGATATATTACCAGATGCTTCTTTAACACCTACGATGTTCTCTACATCAGTACACAGACTTACGATTGTATCAGGCGCCATGTTACAGCCTGTTCTTCCTGGAACATTGTAAAGAATAATTGGAACCTTTACTGAATTGGCAATAATCTTGAAATGCTCATATAAGCCCTTCTGTGTTGCTTTGTTATAGTAAGGAGTAACAAGAAGTAATCCGTCTACTCCAACCTTTTCTGCTTCTCTTGAAAGATAAACCGCTGTATCTGTTGAATTAGAACCAGTACCTGCAATAACAGGAACTCTTCCTGCAACCTTCTCAACACAGTACTTGATTACATTAAGGTGCTCTTCATGTGAAAGTGTTGATGCCTCACCTGTTGTACCACATACAACAATTGCATCTGTACCACCTGCAATCTGCTCCTCAACAATAGCAGCAAATGCATCATAATCCACCTCAAGATTTGTTTTCATTGGTGTAATAATTGCTACAGCTGAACCTGTAAAAATAGCCATTTTATTATCCTCCTTTTGGCCTTTGAATTGTCTGGCTGAGGGTTTAAAAAAACCGACGCCAAAATGGGGTCGGTTTTGTAAAATGCAAAATCGTCGATAGCTCCCCATCTTAGTTAAGATGACAGTCATAAAGTTCTTAACCTTATGCCCAAGTTCCGTGTACAGCCCACTTTCCTTTCGGCGCTTCTCCCTTTTACTACCATTCAACTGTGCCTGTCACATTCTGGAAGCTACTAATAAGTCGCGCAACCTCTATCATTAATTACTCACATAATATATCACTATGACAAATGCATGTCAACACATCTGCTTCTACTTCACAGAATTCACCAGCGTGTCCACACATTCCTGCAGCCCTGCAATATCCTCACCATCTTCAGCAATAAGCCAGTCAGGTCTGCCTATCTCCATATCCTTATGCTGCTTTAGCCAGACATCCTGTTTACCAATTGCACAAACATAGGGAAGAACTTCATAGAATCTTTCTGGATTGGCCAGTGTATAACTTCTGCTTAACTCATTAATCTTTTTGCTTCCTTTAAGCATTCTTCTAAAGGAAGCAAGTGCTTTACGTTCTTTCTGTAATCTGTCATTTACCCATTCCAGGGCAGTTGTAAAATAACTAATAACCACTGCAATATAGCTTAAAATCAATGCTGTCTGTCCCAAACCGCCTACAACCATACCCCGGATAACATTCCCAACAAATATGGTCCATACCAATCCCAAAATCAGTCTTATCGCATCATCCTTCTCCAAACCATCAGTAATCATCTTAAGTCCAATATATATGAAAGGAACAAATAAAATTGCCTGAACAGATATACTCTTAAATGGAATAGCACACATAAGCACCAGCTCTATAAGTATTACACTCCATAACAGCCAGTATTTCTTTTCTTTATTGTCAGGAAATACTATCTTCTTTTTTCCTGATTGCTTTTCCATATTAATCCTTTTAAGAATTTCCTTAAGTCTTATCTTTAGATCGCCATCTTTAGTCAGATGACAGACCGGGTAAGCAACTATTGAATCCTCTGTACCAGTCAGCTCATTATTGCCATCAAACATTGCCTCCATAAGCTGCCTTTTATAGAAATCCTTACCATCGTACTCTCTTATTAGAAGAACATCATAATCCTCTCCCGTTTTTTGAATTTTAACATAACCTTCTTTTGCCAACTCGATTATGGCAGCTACTATTCCTCTTTCGGAAATGCGCTTTCCTTCAACTCTCTCCAAAAACAGGGCACTGTCATTTTCAGGAGGATAAGCCTCAAGTCCAGAACTCCAATACTTGTCAAAGAATTTCTTCAACCATAAAATAACAAGATACAAAACGGGTAAAAATAATGCAATCACGCTAGACATATTCTACCCCTTTATCCTCTATAACTATTTTGCCTCCTGTCATTTCCACAAGATATGCCTTATATCTTTCGCTATTAGTCTCAGGAAGCGCCACTATAAGATCAACTTCACTACCATATTCCTCGCTAACAATTGTTGCCTCATAATCAGAGAGATTGTATTTAAGTTTACCTATAGTCTGATAATCTATAGTAAATGATAACTTCCTGCAAAGTCTCTTCTCCACAATAATGGCATTATCCAGTCCCGCCAGCAGACTATCAGAATAAGCTCTTACCAAGCCTCCTGTTCCAAGCAGAACACCACCAAAATATCTGGTAACACAGGCCAGAGTATAAGTTAGTCCTCTGCCCTTTAATATATCCAGCATAGGTCTTCCTGCTGTTCCACCAGGCTCTCCATCATCTGAATATTTAAGCAGTTCTCCTGCCTCTCCAAGTATTGCTGCATGGCAGACATGTCTTGCCTGATAATGCTTCTTTCTGAGCGCTTCCACCAGCGCCACAATCTCTTCCTCTGATTCCACATGATAAAGATTGCAAATAAAGCGGGATTTCTTCTCAACAATCTCGCCTTCTGCCTCAGATTCAATTGTATTATACTGGTTTAATTCCATGCTCCTGCCTTTGCTCCTGTATCTGTTCCATCAGACTCTTATATATCGCTTCCAGAAGTAATCTAATTATCTTTTTGAGCTGCTTTCTCTTCTCTTTATCAATTCCAAATGCAGTATCTTTCATTGCTCTCAATGATGCTTTCCAATTAGTTAAAAGATCTGGAATATTTTGCATATCAGTAGATTCAAGAATTCCAAACAGTGATTCTATAAGAAGCCTGATATCATCTTCCTCCAGTTCCATTATCCATTCATTGAGGGAGTTATGCATTATCTGTGATTTTTTCTTGATATCATCTACCTTGATGAATTCGCAGTCCTGCACACACCACTTATATGGATTGTGTTGGAACACTCCACCTACAGCATGACTCTTAACCGTGACATAATCCTGACTTCCCTCAAGTACTATGCCTACAAGTGAGCTCTGTGGCAGATACTTGTGTACCCTTGATGCGATGGCTTCATAATCATATTCAGCAAGTATTTCTGGCCTGAAACCGGGACCATCAAAACTATATATATCTGTTATTCTCTGTCGAACCTCTTTACGGGAACTCATGGCACTAAAAGCCGCAAGATTGCCCCCCTTGGAATGCCCGGCTACCATAAAGTCAGCAGTTAGTCTTCCAGCTATCATATCCACATATTTGGATGCCATAAATGCGCCAGCATAGGGCTTGCTGAAGGCCATTGTAAAGTCTTCTCTCCAACCCACAATAGTCCCATCTGTACCTCTAAAAACTACAAGTGGAAGGGCTCCCTCCATATGCATCGTCATAGCAGCAAACTGCATATCTTCTGCAATACGTGTATCTGAAAGATAATAGTTGCACTTCATCTTTGAAAATCTTTTGCTTTTAACCATCGCCTCCAAAAGCTGCGCATTTTCATCAGGATACAGCTCACGTCTGTACACATATTTAGGATCAACACTGCCGTATATATCTTCAAGAGTTACCCAGTCCATATCCTGCCCCTTATCATCAAAAAGAGGTGGGATAAGCTTGTCCCATCTGAGATATGACAGCTGACTCAGAGCCAGTGCATCTGCCTCACAAAATTCCCTGTCCAAACAGGTCTTATCACCATATTCATTTATATAGTCAATAATATTATTCATGTCTGTTATTATATCACAAAGCTATGTCACTAGCACCAGATGCTATTCGTTCAGTGATATTATATTCTAAGTTACATAAAAAATCCGCCACAGCAATGCTGCGACGGATTAATTGATGGCATAAAACAATATATAATAAAGCATTTCATAACACCAATATAGTATACAAAAACTATTGGCAGATACTAATATAACACATCTACAGATACTGATATATATCCTCTATGGTCTCTGCTATGTGTTTTGCTCCTGCTGCTTCAAGTGATTCTCTGGAACCAAATCCATACAATACCCCGATACAGTCAATTCCAACCTGAGCAGATCCTTCTGCATCAAATCTTGTATCTCCAACAAGTACTATTTCAGATTTATCAGGATTACCAAAATGCTCAATGGCGTATTCCACTACTTCCTTCTTTTCGCCACGCTTCTTGCCAGGTTCATTCTCAAGTGTAGCTCCTGATACGAAGTCAAAATACTGCAAGAGGCCAAACTTCTCAAGAATTTCACATGAAAACTTGGCTGGCTTGGAAGTAGCCACTGCCATCTTTCTTCCACTGGCTTTAATCTTCTTAAGAAGATCCTCAATTCCATCATAGGCCTTATTCTCAAAAAGTCCTGTAACAGCATAATATTCTCTATACTTTTTAATAGCTAGGTCTGTCTGTTCCTCCGTAAAATTATAAAACTGACTGAAGGAATACTTAAGTGGAGGTCCAATAAATTTACCTAGATTACTTCGGTCTTCTTCTATTCCAAGTTCTCTTAATGCAATCTGTATTCCCTTGGTAATACCTTCACTGGAATCAGAAATAGTTCCATCAAGGTCAAATAAAACATAATTATACATCAGACTCTGTTTTCTCCTTTTTCTTCCTGTGAGCTGTTGCAAGGATAGTGAATATAAGCCATCCAATCATCATGCCAGCACTATTGAGTAGTACATCATCTACCTGAGCCTTTCCTCTGGCAGTAATATACTGAACAGTCTCAATCAAAACACTGGATATTATTCCCAAATACAGGCATCTGTACCATTTTTCAAAGCTTCCAATAAGAATTGGAAATATACAACCATATGGGATAAACATTATGATGTTCTCCACCTGATAAGCCCACAGTCTTGGATTGCCCACAGGTGCAGAAAATGGTCTTAAAGCTACAACGCGTTCAAAAACCGGTTCTCTGCATAAAAAGGTAATACCTACAACCATATATCCATAGACAATACCCAGAAAGAAGGCTATTGTCTTATCTCTTATTCTGTCTTTACTGCCGTCATAACGGCCTTTCTTCTTCAATTGTGTCAGCACAATAAACAGTATTATTGCGCAGACCAAACCTAAAAGCAAACTCCTAAAAAAGTAGCTGCCCATGTAGCTTGTTATATCATGCAATATAATCTTAAACATTTATGTAAACCACTGTAACTTTCAATTATTATAATTTATGCTTTCCTGAAAAAGCAGCTCGCAGTCCTATCTCTTCTTTTCTGATAATCTTGCCCAGATTCTTTCTGTGCTTGTAGGCTACCAGAAGACTGCCAACAAGCATAATACAGGTTACCATTATGCTTGCAAAAATAAATAGATATATAGGAAACAGACTAATAACTGTAAAGGTTCCTATTACGATATAGTCTGTTGCAAATGTCACGATCAAAAAAATAAGTCCTATAACCACAAATGCAAGAGGACTTAATCCCAGCATTGCTCCAAAGTATGTTGCTGTCCCCTTACCACCCCTAAACTTCAGATAAAAAGGGAAAATGTGTCCCATAATAGCAGCTACCGCTATTATGTATGGCAATATTATCATATTCGGAAATAAAAGCTTTGCCATCAAAATAGGCAGAAAAGCTTTAAGTATATCTATTAGTCCAACAAGCACTCCCCATTTCCAGCCTAACAGAATGGTAGTATTGCTGGCACCAAGATTACCCGAGCCATGCTCTCTGATATCCTTATTCTTAGCTGTAGCTATAATATAAGAAGGACTGATACAGCCCAGCAGATAAGCAATAAGCGCTCCGATAAAATAAATATACATATTCATCCCCCAATGGTGTATTAAACATCCCTATCAGACTTAAAAATCCGCTTTTATAGAATACCTTGTTTATGCCTAAATATCAACATAATTTACTTATTTACCAGTAGTTACTTTATAATGTATACTTTTTATATATTACACTTTTAAAGGGGGAAATACTCTGGATGTGTCCAGGGTGATTTATTAATCATGAAGATTCATTACAAATATAAGACTATCATGGTTGGCTTCGCCTTTATGGCAATTATGTCTTTCTGGCAAATGTATGACAACATTATTCCACTTATTCTAAAAAACTCCTTTGCACTCAATGATGTACTCATTGGCGCAATTATGGCCGTGGACAATGTACTTGCTCTTTTTCTGCTCCCATTTTTTGGAGCCTGGTCAGATAAGATTAATACACGTTTTGGCAAACGACTTCCATTCATTGTGATCGGAACTATCCTGGCTAATCTGGCTATGTTCTTTATGCCCGTTGCAGACAATTCCCGTAACCTTCCAATGTTTTTGCTAATGACAGGTCTGGTACTGTTGTTTATGTCTGTATTCAGATCTCCAGCTGTTGCTCTGATGCCTGATATTACGCCAAAGCATCTTAGAAGCAAGGGCAATGCCATTATCAATCTTATGGGAACTGTTGGCGCTATTTATGCTCTGGCAATGATAGGTGTTTTGGTAGCCGAAGGTGATACTCCTAACTACCAGCCACTATTTATATCCATTATTGTATTTATGCTTATTACAATTGCCATACTGGCTTTTGTTGTTAAAGAAAATCTCTGGACCAATCAGGCCAGGGAGGTTGATACTGCAATTGAAAATGAGAGTCTGGCAGAGACAGCCAATGTGGACAAAGGCAACGCCAACGCTTCTGTAGATGAAGAAATCGGCGTTCCATCAAATAAGCTTCCAAAGGACAAACTGAGAAGTCTTATTTTCATACTGATTTCGGTAGCCCTATGGTACATTGCCTATAATGCTGTAACAACCGCCTTTTCAAGATATGCCACTATCGTATGGCATGCTGAAAATGGTTCCTACGCCAACTATCTAATGATAGCAACTGTTGCAGCCATAATAAGTTATATTCCTATCGGACTGATTTCCAGCAAATACGGTCGAAAAAAAGTAATCATGATAGGTATCATCGGATTGATTATTGGCTTTGGCTGCTGTTTCTTTGCATCCCACGCCGGACCTGTTGTAATCGGTCTATTCGCCCTTGTAGGTGTATCCTGGGCTGCTATCAATGTTAACTCTTTCCCAATGGCAGTTGATATTGCAACAGATGGGGACATTGGAAAGTACACTGGATACTACTACACCTTCTCCATGGCGGCACAGGTTCTCACTCCTGTACTTTCTGGATTCTTTCTTCAGTATGTATCCTACAAAACACTATTTCCTTATGCAGTAGTTTTTTCTGCTCTCGCCCTTGTGACCATGTCACAGGTTAAGCATGGTGACTCTATAGGAACCGAGAAAAAATCACTGTTAGAGCATCTTGATATAGATGACTAGGATTGCAGACAAAAATCGTCAGATAACTCAAAGTTATCTGACGCTTTTATTTTTCTCCATATCACAAACTCTAATACAGATTATAAATGGCTACTAATGTATTCATTTATACTAATTTCTTAAAATATGGTGTACAGTCAAGTGTTGCAAAGTAATCCTTTGGCTCTTCTGCTCTTCTGATAAGCTCTACGCTACCATCTTCCTTAAGGAGAAGCTCTGCACTCTTCATCTTACCATTGTAGTTGTAACCCATTGAAAAACCATGAGCACCTGTATCGTGAATTACAATATAGTCTCCCATGTCAATCTTTGGAAGTTCACGGTCAATGGCAAACTTATCATTGTTCTCACAAAGTGATCCAACTACGTCATATACATGATCACATGGGGCATTTTCTTTTCCAAGCACTGTTATGTGATGATATGCACCGTACATAGCTGGTCTCATAAGGTTAACTGCACAGGCATCAAGACCAATGTATTCCTTATGTGTATGTTTCTCATGAATAGCTGTTGCGACAAGCTGTCCATAAGGTCCTGTCATAAATCTTCCTGATTCAGTATAGATTGAGACATCATCCATTCCTTCTGGAACAAGAATCTCCTCATATACCTTTCTTACCCCTTCACCTATTGCATAGATATCATTAGGAGTCTGATCTGGACGGTAAGCTATACCAATACCACCTGAAAGGTTAATAAATGCAATATGAATACCAGTCTTCTTGGCTACATCAACTGCAAGTTCAAATAACTGCTTTGCAAGCTGTGGATAGTAGTCATTTGTAACTGTATTACTAGCAAGGAAAGCATGGATACCAAGGTTCTTTACGCCCTTTTCCATGAGGATTTTAACGCCTTCATATACCTGCTCTGTTGTGAAACCATACTTGGCATCACCAGGGTTATCCATAATACCATTGCTAAGTGTAATGGTTCCGCCTGGATTATATCTTATTGAGATAGTCTCTGGTAATTTGCCAATGATGTTCTCTAAAAAGTCAATGTGTGTAATATCATCAAGGTTGATAATTGCTCCTGACTTATATGCATATTCATACTCATGTGCTGGTGTCTCATTTGAGGAGAACATGATATCTCCCTCTTTCATGCCTGCAGCAAGAGCGAGTGTAATCTCATTAGACGATGCACAGTCACAGCCATAACCATACTCACCAAAGATTTCCAAAATCTTTGGATTAGGGAGAGCCTTTACTGCGAAGTACTCCTTGAATCCTTTGTTCCAGCTAAATGCTTCCTTCATAGCCTTAGCATTAGCTCTAATCCCAGCCTCATCATAGATATGGAAAGGTGTTGGATATGTTTTTGTGATTTCATCTATCATTTCTTTTGTAACAAATGGTAGTTTGTTCATAATTATTCCTCCATTATCATTTGGATAATAACAGCCATTCACCCCTGGCAAATGGCTGAATGATTATTTCTATTTGTTAATTATAAATTACAAATAAAACTATCTTACAGAAGGTGAGCACGAATCTCATCAGCTGAAAGTGGACTAAGGTATGCAGGAGCAACATCAAATACTGTCTTGCAGCCTGTTAAGCCTTCCTTCTGCATACGTACAACTGCACGGGCATATGCACAGATAACGCTTGCTGTGAACTCTGGGTTTGAATCAAGCTTTAAGCTGTACTCAATTACATGCTTATGTTCTTTGTTGATACCTGTAACACCAGTTCTAAATACAAAACCACCATGAGGAATACCACTGTGGTTCGCCATAAGCTCTTCCTCTGAGATGAAGTTAACTGTTGTATCGTAGTCTGAAAAATAGTTTGGCATATTCTTAATTGTTTCTTCGATCTTAGCCTTATCAGCGCCATCCTCAGCAACTACAAAACACTCTCTTGTGTGCTTCTGTCTTGTTGTAAGCTCTGGATTCTCACCATTTCTTACTGACTCAAGTGCACTGTCAACTGGAATTGTGTACTGCTTACCATTTTTAACGCCTTCTACTCTTCTGATTGCATCTGAGTGACCCTGGCTTACACCCTTGCCCCAGAATGTGTAATCATTACCCTCTGGCAAAATGCAGTTTGCGTAAAGTCTGTTAAGTGAGAACATACCTGGATCCCATCCACAGCTGATAAGTGCAACCTTACCATTTTCCTTTGCAACCTTGTCTACATTTGCGAAATGCTCTGGAATACGTGCGTGTGTATCAAAACTGTCAATAACATTAACATACTTTGCATACTCTGGTGTCTGTTCTGGAAGATCTGTTGCAGAACCACCACAGAGAATAAGAATATCGATTTCATCCTTATGTGCTGCAATATCCTTTACATTATATACTGGAACTCCTGGTGTCTGTGTCTTTAAGCTTTCTGGATCTCTTCTTGTAAAGAATGCTACTAATTCCATATCAGCATTCTGTCTGATTGCACTTTCTACTCCCTTACCAAGATTACCATAACCTAAAATAGCTACTTTCATTTTGTTTCCTTTCTGGGCTTTTGCCACATTCATTCATTTATTTTGTGCTAGAAGCATTATTTGACTTATTTGCTTTATGCTTTTTTCTTTTGCTTTATGCTTTCATTTTATTTAGCTGCCAAAAGCATTTTATTCTTTATTGTTTCCTTGACAAGATTAACAAGGTTCTCCTGTCCCGAATAAAGACAGGTATCATCACTGTCTCCTGTGAGTGTTCCTGTAATAACATAACTTGAATCAGTTATAAATCTTATCTGTCCGGTTACAACATCTGTTTTATATACTGTTGCACCTTCAATATTAAGCTCTGTTCCTGTAAGAATGACTACCTTTCTGCCTTCACTGGCCAGTTTTGAAAGATCATCCTTAAACTGCATAACAATCTTCGTCTCAGCCATCATATAAAGTCGCTTTTCACATTTACCAAGAAGCTCATATATCTTATTACAGATATGTCTGTAGGACTGAATAGTAATATAGCCTTCAACTGCTTCAAGCTGCTTTGGTTTGTTTTTAATGAGCTGCTCTCTCATCTCGCCAAGATATCTAAGATGATTATCACAGAAGTTTTCTATCTCAACCGGTAAGTATCTGGTAGCCTCACCCTCCTCACAAACTGCAGCCCCCTTTTGGGTTAACCCTTTAAGTGCCGCATATACATTGGACTTGGAGATTCCCGTCTCTTTAGACACTTCATAGCCAGTCATGGAACCATGTCTTTGAAGCTCCACATATATTATTGCTTCCTGCCTTGTAAGACCATATTCAATTAGATATTCAATATAATCCATACTGCGTCTTTCCTGTGGTGTTTCTTTTTAGGAACACTCATAATATACTACTTAGTAATTAGTATGTCAACACATTTTAACACAATTAGTTAGACTTTTCTAACTCGAATTTTCTCACATATAAAAAACACCTCGAAATCAGCTCAACTTCTGACTCCAAGGTGCATTTCAACTTACTTATTAACTTCTATTATATATTATCTATCTGCCAGTCGATTGCTGTCTGACCATTCTGCTGCAAAAACTCATTACACTTTGCAAAATGTCCACAACCCCAGAATCCACGATATACCGAAAGTGGACTTGGATGAGGTGCTTTGAGCACAAGCTGTTTGGGATTATCAAGCATAGCTGCCTTCTTTTGTGAAGGTGATCCCCACAGTAGGTATACCACAGGTCTGTCCTGTGCATTTACCGCCCTGATTATTGCATCAGTAAACTGTTCCCAGCCTCTGTCTCTGTGAGAAAAGGCATTATGGGCCTGTACTGTTAGTACAGTATTCAAAAGCAAAACTCCCTGGTCAGCCCATTTTTTAAGATAACCATTATTTGGAATATAACATCCCAGCTCATCATGAAGTTCTTTGTAAATATTCTGAAGCGATGGCGGAATCTTAGGCTGACTGACTGGAACCGAAAAACTAAGTCCATGAGCCTGATTATCATCATGATAGGGATCCTGTCCCAGAATAACCACCTTGACCTTACTAAGTGGTGTATAATGCAAAGCATTAAAGATATCATCACTTGGTGGGAATATCTGTTTTGTAGAATATTCCTGTCTTACAAACTTATATAATTCTTTGTAATAGTCCTTCTTAAATTCTTCCTCTAAAAATGGAAGCCAGTCATTATCTATAGCAGCCATATCCTACAGTCTCACATCAATATCTTTGTCAAGCATATACTGCTTTACTTCTTTTATCTCTAGTTCTTTAAAATGGAAAAGGCTTGCAGCTAACACTGCATCTGCGTGTCCCTGGGTAACTGCCTCTGAAAAATGTTCCAGCTTACCTGCTCCGCCTGAAGCAATAACTGGAATACCCACAACATCAGATATAGCTCTGGTAAGCTCGATATCAAAACCTGCCTTTGTTCCATCACAGTCCATACTTGTGAGGAGTATCTCCCCAGCTCCAAGACTTTCTGCCTTCTTTGCCCATTCTATAGCATCAATTCCTGTATCAACACGTCCACCATTGAGATAGATATTCCATCCATCAAATGGAACACGTCTTTTTGCATCAATCGCAACCACAACGCACTGACTTCCAAATTTGTCAGCTGCTTCTCTGATAAGCTCTGGCCTCTTTATAGCTGCGCTGTTAACAGATACCTTGTCTGCGCCTTCCCTAAGCAACACTTTAAAATCATCTACTGTTCTTATCCCACCACCAACAGTAAATGGAATAAAGAGTTTTTTGGCAACTTCTCTTACCATATCTACTACTGTGTTTCTTCCGTCACTACTGGCTGTAATATCAAGGAATACTACTTCATCTGCACCAGCTTTATCATATGCAACTGCACATTCTACAGGATCTCCGGCATCAACAAGATTGACAAAATTGACACCTTTTACAACACGTCCATTATTAACATCAAGACATGGAATAACTCTTATTGTGTGCATATTAAAACCTCAAAACCTTTATTTCGGAGTCATGGCTGATAGCCATTGACCTTTAAATCATCTATAACTCAACAAAATTCTTCAGTATCTTTAGTCCAACATCAGAACTCTTCTCTGGATGGAACTGACAGGCAAATACATTGCCTCTTTCAACAGCTGCATGAACAATAACACCATACTCTGTCGTAGCCACTACATCACTAAAGTTATCAGCCTGAAGATAATAGGAATGAACAAAATATACAAACTCGCCTTCTTCTATTCCTTCAAAAAGCCTGCCCTTATTAGGCTGTTTTAAAGCATTCCATCCAATCTGTGGTATCTTAAGTCCCATATCCATGGGAAACTTTACAATCCTTCCAGGAAGTATTCCCAGTCCTTTGACACCAGGTGCTTCCTCACTGCTGTCAAATAACAGCTGCAGTCCAAGACAGATTCCTAAAAATGGAGTCTTATTATCTACAATCTTTTGAATTACATCAATAAGCTTATATTCTTCGAGTCTTTCCATGGCATCGCCAAATGCACCAACTCCAGGTAATATTACCTTTTCTGCATTAAGCAAAATCTCAGGATCTCTTGTAATTACAACTTCCTGGCCAAGAAACTCAAGTGCCTTCTCTACACTCTTAATATTTCCAGCATCATAATCAATTATTGCTATCATCTGAAAACCTCGTTACAAGTATTTTTAATCCTGGAATATTTCCTCAGGATTATCTGGAAGAAAATCCTCTTCCTCAGGGAGAATATCCTGCATAGAATTCTGTGTATCTTCCTGTTCTGTATCTGCATTATTGTCGCTGATATCCACTCCCCTGTACTCAAAAGGAGTTCCATTCACAATCGACAAAATACGCTTATTATATGCAACCTCACTTGTGTATGAGTTAATCTCATCAGCATCTGCGCTACTTAAGCCAAATCCTGACAAAGCTGCAATAATCTTGTCATATACTTCCTTAACCTGATCCTCAACACCATATTCCTGTGCTTTTTCCATTACTGCAGGATATATCTTATAACCTTCCAGAAGTGAATTGAGTGCTTCTGCCTTCATACCAAGCTGCATATAATTCTCATAAGAAGACCATTTTCTCTGCATAAACATAATTGTACGTGACTTCTGATATATCTCATTGTCACTGTCACCCAAATCAAATCCATACAGGTCTGCATAAGCAGTCTCATAATCAGCATTGTCAAATGCATATCTTGCCTGCTTTTTATTCAAATATTCTGTTCCAAATACTGCTAAAACAAGAATCGCTGCAAGAATTGATAAACAAAGTATAAAAGTATTTCTAACCCTTTTCTTAGGAAGCTTCTTCGAAGGTTTCTCAGGTTCCTTAACCTTCTTAATCTTCGGCTTCTTTTCTTTCTTTGCTTTCTTCTTTCCTTTTGCGCCTTCTTCATCTTCATCATCTGATTTTTCACGAATGTCACGTTCATCACCCGATGCTTCACTCTGCTTATCTTTTCCTTTGGACTTTTTCTTTTTCTTCTTCTTTTTGCCCTTATCCTCAGAGTCAAGTTCACTTAAAATCTGCGCATTTTCATCTGTTATACCAGTTTCAGACTGCTCTGGTACTTCTTCGGGTACTTCTTCTGTCAAAGCATTAAACAGCTTTCCAAACAGTCCACCCTTCTTCTTTTTCTTCTTAGCTTCAGCGTCTGGCGTATCATCTCCAGCTTCGGCTGCTTCATCCTCTGACTTTGACTTACGCTTTTTCTTTGCTTTTTTCTTCTTGCCATCCTCCTGTGGCTCTTCTTCCTCATCTATGTCCGGAATAACCACCTCTGGCTGGTCAAGAGCAGAAGCATCTACTGCTATATTTTTATCAGACTTCTCGATTGTATCTTTAATATCATTGATATCATCTCCATCTAGCATAGAAAGGATATCAGTGATATCATCATCCTCACTAATTTTGCTTACTTCTTCATTGGCTGAAGACTTGGCCGCATTAAGCATAGCCTCAATTTCATCCTCAGACATGTTCATGTCAAGTTCAATCTCCTCAGCAACAGCTGGTTCTGAGACATTGATTTCTTCCCAACCTTCTTCAGCATTGCTCTGAGACTTTTCAGGTATATCCTCTGCAGAAATATCATTATTCAGTTCTTCGGCCTCACCCTGCTTTGTTGCGTTTTCAGCATCAATAGCTTCAATAGCAGAAGCTACCTCCTTTTCATTATCACTGGCAGTGTTCTTCTCAGGAATTGAAGCAAGTTCAAGCTCATAATCATCCACAGCTTCTACTGCTTCAGCTTCTTCAACCTGACCTTCTCCCTCAACCTGGTCCTCGTCCTCTTCTCCTGGAACACCATCTGGATAAATTGCAGGCTCTATTGATTTCATTAGTTCATCTAAATAATCTGTATCTACAGCCATGTTTACCTCTTTATTGTTTACACATTAGCTACAATAATCATATCATTTTATCATAAATTGTTTAAGAATTCCACCGGATTAGCCTTCACACATACACAACGTTCTTTAAGCTCAGGGGTGGAAAATGCCAGGCTCTCATGTACTCTGTACATAATTGACTTCTGATTATAAAAAGCTGTCTTCTCAAATGGGAAACGTATAACACTTGGATAAGCCATTCCTACTCCCAGTTCCAGTATAAGAAGTTTCTTATTAATGGTAGACTGCAACCATTTATTATATTCCTGCCACTGTTCCATATAACCGCCTTCATTATAGTTATCAATTGGCATTCTGTTAAACACAACAGGCTTTTTACAATGCGGGCATACAATCTGCTCATGAGATTCGTACATAGCTGATTCATAAGGAAGCAGCTCATGACTACAGTCATCAATACATTGAAGATATCTGAAGCCCCCACAAGGAGTTACAATTCTCTTTTCATCCAGATTGCTCCTATAGATAAGATCATCATTACATGTAGTAACTATGAAATGATCTGTATCCTCAAGTACCGTCTGCAAATGATTAAATGCAGCGATAATATTAGAATCGACATGATTCTCTATAAAAATAAGTTCTTCCCAGCTATTTTTACAACTATCATCAGTTTTTGTATTGAAATCGTCTCCAATTCCAATTAAAACCTTATCATATTCCTTTAATTCAAGTTCCATAACCTTATCCATTCCATGTCATAAAAAAAGCCGAGACATCTGTCCCGGCTTCATGTCTTACTTCAATAACAAATCATCAATTAAATACACCAGATTACCAATTTCAGGCTTAGACAACTGTCCATCTGCACCTAACGCCTCACCTTTACGCTTCATCTCCTCATTAACCAAAGAAGAGAAAATAACTACTGGGATATTTCTTGTATCATCATCTGTCTTAAGTAACTTTGTAAGACGATGACCATCCATTTCTGGCATCTCAATATCTGTGATAACAAGATCAATATTAGCATTCAATGTGCCTTTTGCCTTGAAATCCATAATGATATCATAGCATTCCTTACCATTTGCTGTATGAATAAGTCTTGTATATCCAGCCTTAGTCAAACTGTCAACAATAAGCTTATTAAGAAGTACAGAATCCTCTGCAATAATTATATGCTTCTCTGCTCTTTTAGAATTATGCTCAATTGCATCAACTTCTTCAATCTTAAGACCTGTATCAGGATTAATATCTGTTACAATTCGCTCAAAATCAAGAATAATAATGAGCTTTCCATTAATCTTAATAATACCAGTAGAGATACCATCATTACTATTAGCTATAGTAACATTAGGCTTAATAATATCTGACCATGAAACTCTGTGAATACCAATAACAGCATCTACATGAAAAGCGATATCCAGATTATTAAAGTTTGTAACAATAAACAAACCACCTGGCTCAGATGTGCCTCTCTGTAAGCAATTTCTAAGATCAATTGCAGTAATCATCACATCTCTTGGCATGAATAAACCTTCAATACTTGGATGTGCATTTGGAACTGGTGTAACATTCTGATAAGGAATAATCTCCTTAATCTTAGCAACATTTATACCGTATGAATTACCGGCAACCTGGAATTCAAGTACCTCCAATTCATTAGTTCCATTCTCTAACAGGATGTTTGTGTCCATAGCTATACCTCTCAGTCTATATCTACCCCTAAATTATATCCTAAAATATAGATTATTATACCATAGTTGTAGCAAATTTGTACAAAAAAAGAAAGCATTATGCTTTCTTTTTTACTATCTTTTGCGTGAGCTTCAAAAATCGAACACTGAACATCAAATACTTTCAAAGATAACCTATTGGATAAGCCCTCGACCTATTAGTAACCATCAGCTGAATGCATTACTGCACTTACACCTTGGTCCTATCTACCTTGTCGTCTTCAAGGGGTCTTACATGTCATGCATGGGATATCTCATCTTGAGGGGGGCTTCACGCTTAGATGCCTTCAGCGTTTATGCCTGCCGGACTTGGCTACCCTGCCATGGCGTTGATCGCCAACAAGTGCACCAGTGGTCCGTCCA
>DCJA01000014.1:0-97033 GCA_002317175.1 Lachnospiraceae bacterium UBA1712
ACATGGTTTGTTTGAGGAAAGTTGTCATAGGCCTGAACAGCCTTTAATTCATAGCCGTGAGCAGAAAGATAATTCAGGTCTCTGGCCAGAGTGGCGCTGTCACAGCTTACATACACTATACGATTTGGCTTCATTTTAAGCATAGTGTTAAGACAGACCTCATCGCAGCCCTTTCTCGGTGGATCTACCATGATGACATCTGGATGCATCATAGCATCATCTGAACCCTCATGGGTTTTATAAAAGTCCGGCAGCACTTCTTCCGCTTTACCTACAAAGAAAGTCGCATTATCAATATTGTTTTTCTTGGCATTATCTCTGGCATTATCGATAGCCTGTGGGATTATCTCCACTCCATACACCTGCTTAGCCTTGCCTGACATGAACAAAGATATGGTTCCTATTCCACAATATAGATCCCATACAGCTTCTTCTCCTGTAAGAGAAGCATAATCAAGAGCCTTACCATACATATTTTTTGTTTGTTGAGGGTTTACCTGGAAAAATGACAATGGTGATATAGAAAACAGCAGATCGCCTATATAATCTTCTATGGTTTCTGATCCCCATATGGTGCAATAATTATCTCCCATTATGACATTGTCTCTAGCTGTGTTGACACTATAGGAGATGCTTGTCATACCCTCTATCTGCCTCAGAGCAGCTACAAGTTCGTCTGACTTAGCCAGCTTATTGCCATTGATTACCAGACATACCATGATTTGTCCTGTGCTGAATCCTTTGCGGATTAACACATGACGAACCAGGCCTTTGCCACTGGTCTCATCATATGCAGTGACCTTATTGTTCTTCATCCAGTTAAGTATGATTTCTAATATCTCTTTGTTTTCTTCGCAGCCCAACAGACAGTCTGTATTGCTTATAATACTATGTGTTCTTCCAGCATAAAATCCTGCTATCAGATTGCCCTCTTTGTCGTATCCTATTGGATACTGTGCCTTATTTCTGTATCTGTATGGTTCCTCCATACCACAGATAGGTTCCATGATACTGTCTATATATTCTTCGTCGAATCCGCCAATTCTTAACAGATTGTTTCTCACCTTGGCCTGCTTATATTCCAGCTGCTTTTTATAATCTATTGCCTGAAGTGAACAGCCTCCACACTGTCTTGCTATCGGACACTGTGGCTCAACTCTGTCTGGGGAAGCACTAATAATCTCCTCTAGTCGGGCATAAGCATAGTTCTTCTTAGCCTTCATAATCTTTACTCTTACTTTATCTCCAGGCAATGCATCCTTTACAAAAAGGGTATAGCCATCTATTTTGCCTATACCCTCTCCATCATTGCCAATATCAACTATATCAATGACAAGTCTGTCATCTTTCTTATAATCCATATTTTAATTCCTTTTACTGTCATAAAAGCAGGTTGTTTATTTCATACCTTTTATTGTTCACTAATCAGGCATCTTTGTCATTCTGACATTTGTATCCAGAGTTCTCTGGAAGCCTATCCAGTCCTGGCTTGCTGTTGATTCCATCAGTTCCTTGAAGGTCTCCATCTTTGCATCTACATTGTCCGCAAAATTAAGAGCAAATGCTTCTACCAGAGCTGGTTTCTTCGGTGAACCATACTCCAGTTCTCCATGATGTGCCAATATGCAATGCTTAAGTTCATTGCCTAATACCTGTGGAAACCCTGGAATCTCACGGATTCTCTCTCCTACCATCTCTGATCCCATTACTATATGTCCAAGGAGATTTCCTTCATCTGAGTAGTCATTGACTGGAAATGCATCCAGCTCACGTACCTTTCCTATATCATGGCAGATGGCTGCTGTTACCAGAAGATCTCTCTTAAGTATCGGATACTGCTTTGCATAATACTCACATAGAGTTGCCACACTAAGTGTGTGCTCAAGTAGTCCTCCAACAAATCCATGATGTACAGACTTGGCTGCAGATGAGAATTTGAATTTCTTTATAAATGCTTCGTCTTCTACAAAGAAACTATTAAGCAGCTTCTTTAAATATTCATTTTGTGTTCTATTAATAAGCTTGAGTAGTTCCTGATACATCTCCTCAATGTCACGACTTGAGGTTGGCAGAAAATCAGCTGGATTGTATTCACCCTCTCGACACAGACGCACTCTTTTGACACTCATCTGAAGTGATCCATTGAACAGGCTTACATCACCCATTACTTCAACATAATCCATGGCGTCAAATTCTGCGATTCCAGGACTTGATGGGTCCCATACCTTTGCATCTATTACACCAGTTTTGTCCTGTAATATCAGACTCAGGTAATTCTTTCCATTTTTGGTTACGGCAGCAGTACGCTGCTTACACATATATATGTCTGCTACTCTGTCTCCGTCATTTAGGTCCTTAATATATTTCATCTGCTATTCTCCCAGCGTTACATTAACTTCTATTTCTCTATATTCGTCTCCACTCAGTCTCTCCAGCGTGATTGTTACTTCGTCCTGTATAGAATGAGAAGATATTGACTCTGTAAATACTGTAAAGGATGTAATCTCAAACCCGTCTATCCTGGTTATTACATCTCCACTCTGAATTCCTGCATTCATAGCGGGCGACCCCATCTCTATCTCCATAATAAATGCACCGGCAGGCACTCCATGGGCTGCAGCATCACTGGTTACATCTGTTCCCGTTACTCCCAGATAAGCTCTGGCTCTTCCATTTGACATACGTTCAATAGTCTTCTTCAGATCTGAAATACCGATTGCAGATAGTGTAGACTGTGAATATATTTCACTCTTCTGATAGATAAGACCTACTACTTCACCATTAAGATTATATATGAATCCATTGGATGATGCATTTCCATTCATGTCTGTGGTAAATACATCATAATTGTTATCTACCATGTTGATAGTACTACTCTTTGAGGTTACAATTCCTGTTTCAATAGAATCCACATTGCCCAATGGTCTGCCTATAGCTACAACTGGTGTAGCAAATAGTCGATTGGTCTTGGAATTACCCAGACTGGCTATAATCGCGGGATCAAGTACAGTGGCTGTCAGTTTTGAGGCAGGAACTGCAATGATAGCCAGTCCTGTGTTCTTATCTGTTTCCTTAATTGTTCCCTCTGCTGTAAGCTCATTAAAAAAGGTGACTTCTATACTCTCGGAGTTCTTGATTGCATCACTTTCTGTCAGTATCAGAAGTTCTACTCCATTATTGGCAACAATCAGTCCCGTTGTGGTATCCTGGCTTTCGTAGGAATTGTTGAACCAGTCCACATCCTGGCTAACTCCAGCTACTGTAACTAAGGATTTCTGGCATGCTCTATACATGTCATAGACTTCATTACTATAATTAACATAGTCCTCTATACTAGTGGTCTGTCTGTCAGTTTCCTTAATAATAATCTGTGTCTGAGGCTCTTCCCTGTCCTCCAGAATCATGTCCTCAGGCGAAGTCTCTTCTTTGTCTGTTGGGATAGTAATCTCATTGGGAACCGGAGTTTCATTGTGAGACAGCAGTTCACTAAATACCGGCTCCAGCACCAGGAAGGTGATACACGCAAGGACACCAAATATTACAGCCATAGCAGCTGTTATGACTGTTCTTCTAAATAACTTCTTACGGTTAATCGGTCTTGTTTTTATTCGTTCACGTATGAGTTCATACTCTTCTTTATTATTAATCTCATCCATAAAAACAGTATACTTTGTGCCTTTCCTTTTGTCTACATCAGTGCCTTTGCAGGCTATTCCTTCCAGTGAAGGCGATGAAGTTCTCCTGCAAGCTGCATGCTCTCATAATTCTGCTGTCTCAATGCCTCATATAACACAATTGCTACCGAATTAGAAAGATTAAGACTTCTTATCTGATCCAGCATAGGAATTCTGATGCAGCTGTCTTCATAATCTACCAGTATCTCTTCTGGAATACCTGCGCTTTCCTTTCCAAACATAATATAATCATCCGGACCAAACTTCACATCACTATATACCTGCTTGGCTTTGGTTGTTGCCATCCAGATTTTGGCATTAGGATTCTTCTCCAGAAATTCCTCGAAATTCATATATCTACGCACATCAAGATCTTTCCAGTAATCCATGCCTGCGCGCTTCAGTTCTTTTTCTCCGATCCTGAATCCCAGAGGCTCTATCAGATGCAATACTGTACCTGTTGCCACGCAGGTTCTTCCTATATTTCCTGTATTTGCCGGAATCTCCGGCTGATGAAGTACTATATTCATGCTGTAATTACCTTCAATATCTCGTCGCCATTGGCGGGTTCCAGGAAACGGCTTTCATCGTCCCTGATTACACATTTGTCTATGTTATCTGTTGTTCTTCCTATAATAGTCGCATTAATCTCCTGAGCTCGAATACGTCTTACCAGTTCCTCTGCCTGTGAACTGACAATAAGCATTGAACCATCTCCTCTGAGTCTGTATGGATTGATATCAAAAAATTCACACACCTCTATACTTTCCTGAAGTACCGGAATATCATTCAGCTCCACATTACAGCCACAGCCAAGTGCTCCACATATTTCCCAAAGTGCGGTAAAGACTCCTCCTCCGGCCACATCATGCATCATCACAGTACCTGGACAAATCTGTGCTATTCTCGCCTCAGGGCTGATATCTATAAACTGATCAAGGCCAATTGCTTCATCCACATAGTAGGCTGGCAGTCGACTGATTAACTCCTCACGCATTTCTCTTGCAATTACCGAAGTCCCCTCCAGTGCCATCCACTTGGTCATGACAATTCCTAGTCCTGCCTTTTGTGTAGAGTCTTCTGCCTTCTGATCATTGTCAGCAACTACTTCTGTTTTGCTTCCTAGAGCAGTTACACTGATTACTGGATTGAGCAGTCCCTGAACATATTCAGTATGGCCTCCTGCAATCGGAACAGCATTTTTCTCTGCCGCTTCGCAAGCCTGCTTCATTATCTCTTTGAGTTTAATCTCACGATAACTGTCTGGCATAGATATGGATAGCATAATGCTTCCTGGCTGCACACCCTGTGCCCAAAGATTATTACATGCCTGTGATATAGCATGTGAGCAGGCTCTCTGGTCTTTATATGCCACATATCCAATAGCCAGCCCTATTCCATCACCTGCACTTATATTATCCAAAAAGGCGCAGTCTAAACTGCTAGACGCGCCTGTAATTCCAACTTTATTCTGCTCAATAGGTTTTATAACGGAACGTTTAAGAACCGTCTCACTTATCTTACCTACGTTTCTCATCAAGGATCTCCAACTACTTCTGTTTGTGGTACGCTCTGAGCAGATGCCCTCTGCGCCGCAATCGCATTTGCTGTTGCCTTTGTCTGATCAATACTACCTGTAGCTATAGCTGCCTGAATCTGATTATATTCATCAGGATTGTCTGTTCCAACTCCAACAACCAAAGTTCTTGGCGTCATCTTATAACTACTCTTATTTATATCCTTCTCACTCTCAACTACGCCATCAACAGTAACCACCTTGATATACTTGGCCTTGATTCCAGCATGTGAAGATGTGATTGAAGTATAACCAATCGGCTTACCAGCATCCTGAACTATGCTTTCATAATCCGCTACTGTTCTCTCCAGCACTTCACTTCTGAAGGATACGACTCTGTTTGAAGGTCTGTCCTCAACACCATAGATATTGAATGTTATAGTCTTCTCTGCTGTTGTATAACCCTCAATATATATCGGATAACTCTTATTATTTGTGAATTTAAAGTCCTTACCTGAAGATTCAGCTATTGCAGCATCTCCTGAAGCAGGAACATAATCTACAATCATGGAATGGTTGGATCTTTCATCCACCTGTAGTTCTGCCAAAAGAACTGCATTGTACAGAGTTGATGATACCTGACAGATACCTCCACCAAATGTATCAACTACAAGTCCATTCATATATGAACCAGCCAGCTCATATCCATTTTCCGCATTAAATGGTACCAGATGCTTAAGCACAGAGAACTGCTCTCCTGGATAAAGAGTGGCTCCTGTAATAAGTCGACATCCATTCTCGACATTCTTAACACGTGCTGCACTGGATTTCTTGTACTCTGTTGTGTAAGTACCAATGATATCACTTAACTGAGTCAGTTCTTCAGAACTGCCCATTGGCTCACTCACTGTTGAAGGAATGTCAATTACTTCATCTCCACGACTCCATGAATTAACCAGATAATCATATATCTTGTCTGCTGCGTTAGGATCAACAACTACACCTTCCTGACCCTTGGTTACTTCTATACCATTGGCAGTTTTCTCCAACTGGTAATTAACAGCCTCCTGGTTGAGTTCATCAATATGACTGTCTATAAGATCATTGACCTTGTTCTTATCAAATGCAAGTTCTATTTTATAATTGATATTCTCAAGTTCAATATCCTTGGCTGCTTTATATCTCTGCCATACGTTACCACTACTTCCAAAACCAGCTGCTTCTTCTACTATTTCAGAATTTGTCCAGGTCATACCAAGATCGGATGGATGCACCTCATACTCTATACCGGTAGCACCTTTAAAAGTCAGTACAGACTCCGACCATGTATTTACTTCATCAGTGATTACCTGCTTTGCCTTCTCTGCAGTCATCCCCGATATATCCATTCCATCAATATAAATTCCCTTGCTAATTGTGGAAGCATGAGTCTGTAATACAACTCCGTTTACAACAAAAAAGCAAGCTAAAATCGTCATAATAATAAGACCTAGCTTTTTCATCTGTAGTTCATTCTCTTTTATTTTAAAATGTGTTAGTCTATACAAGAGTAGTTAAAAGCAATGGTAAAATCATTGCTAAAACAAGGAATATAATAATAATTGTAGAGACTATTTTCTTAGTTTTTTTATTGTTCATATTAAACATATTTTTTATTTGTCCTTTATGCAATTTTACATACATTCTACGAAAGGAATTATATATGAAATATCCCTTCTTTGCAAGCTTTCTTGTGCTTTGTGCTCTGTTTTATCACAACAGAAAAAAAGCTGACCGAAACAGCGAAAAAATCATGCGCGATTACTTCGATCGAGAGAACGAAGCCAACAATACAAGAAAACAGCCACTGGATAATCTTGACTATATTTCTGTGCCCTTTGACAGCTTCCCAACAGATGTTTTAACGGAGGATCCCGTGGTGGCAGAATGTATATCTACTATCAAGTCACTTATGGAAGAATCAATAGTGAATTTTACTGGTCAGACCAACACAGATCTAAAACTTGCCTATGGTCCTGCCAATCTTCCATTTCTCCAGAAATGTGACTTTAACTTCTCCAGCCTGGTCACTTCGCTTCACCGCTGGGCCAAGCAGTTATTTGAAGCAGGATATCATAATGAAGCTCTGCTTTTGTGTGAATATGCCATCAGCATTCATGCCGATATCAGCGGAATATACTATATGGCCGCAGACATTTATATCGAGGAAGATCAGCCAGAAAAGATCACTGACCTGATTAGCTCAGCTGAGTCACTCGATTCTGCAATGAAAACCAGTATAATTAAAACACTTAAATCTAAAGAGCGCTAAATCTAAAAAGGAGCTGCAATTGCAGCTCCTTTGTCATTGTCTTAGCTAGGAATGAGTTCCCATCAGGATCTATGTCCTTTAGGATTATTCCATAACAACTTCAACTGTATGTGTCTTTCCATCAGCAAAAGCTGGGATAACATTACCGGCGATAACATTGCCATCAACAGTAATATTCTTAACACCCTTACAGATATGGTTAGGATTTGAAACCTTGATTTCGTATGTAGCACCACGGAATTCACGCTTAGCTGTAAGTCCATCCCAGGCAGATGGAATAGAAGGATCAATCTTTAATCCATCGAAGTCAGCCTGTACACCAAGGATGTACTGAGAAATAGCTACCATGTTCCAAGCAGCTGTACCTGTAAGCCATGAGTTCTTGCCCTGACCAAAGTTCTTTCCTGTCTGGCCGATATCAGAACCTGCGTCCTTACCACCAATCATCTGACCATATACATATGGCTCTGTCTTATGAAGATCTGATGTCTCTTCTGTAAATGCAGGAGCGATTTCTGAATAATACTTAAATGCCTGATCACCTTCTCCAGCATAAGCTGCAGCACAGATAATCCATGCATTGTTGTGTGTGAAGATACCAGCATTCTCTTTGTATCCACCTGGATAGGTAGAGATCTCACCGTACTCAACATAGTACTTTGTGAATGCTGGGTTATTGAGTACTAGACCATGCTGTGTATTAAGTCTTTCATCAATAGCCTTAAGAGTCTTTGCTGTAACATCCTTATCAAGGCCTGACATAATTGCGAAGCCCTGTGGCTCGATGAAGATCTGTCCTTCTTCACATTCCTTAGAACCCATCTTCTTGCCGTTTGCATCGTATGCACGAAGGAACCAGTCACCATCCCATGCAGATTCCATCATGTTAGCCATCATCTTATCGATTTCAGCCTGAGCCTTTGCAGCCTCATCATCCTTGCCTAAATGCTTAAGAATTGATACATAGTTTGGTCCAGCATATGTGAAGAGTGCAGCAACGAATGCAGACTCAGCAACCTTAGAGTAACCGCCTTCAGCAGCAAACTTAGGGTTTGTATATGTCTGGAAGCTTTCGCCTGGTGTATCAGAGAAGCATGAAAGGTTGATACAATCATTCCAGTCAGCTCTCATTGCAAGTGGAAGTCCGTGAGGTCCAAGGTTGTCTACGATATGATAGAATGAAACTCTTAAGTGCTCAAGCATAGGCTGAGCGATTGACATATCATTATCATATGGAACCATCTCATCTAAGATAGACCAGTCACCAGTTTCCTTGATATATGCAGAAACTGAAAGGATAAGCCATAATGGATCATCTGAGAAATCACCACCGATGTCTGCGTTACCCTTCTTTGTGAGTGGCTGATACTGATGATAACATCCACCGTCTGGGAACTGTGTTGAGGCGATATCAATGATACGCTCTTTAGCTCTGTCTGGAATCTGATGTACAAATCCAAGTACGTCCTGGTTAGAATCTCTAAATCCCATACCACGTCCGATACCTGACTCGAAATAAGATGCTGAACGTGAAAGGTTAAATGTAACCATACACTGATACTGATTCCAGATATTAACCATACGGTTAACCTTCTCATCTGGTGTATCAACGCTAAGAATTCCAAGGAGCTTATCCCAGTATTTCTTAAGTTCTGCCATACCTGCTTCAAATTTCTCAGGTGTGTTGAACTTCTCGATCATTGCGTTAGCTTTTACTTTGTTAATTGTCTTGCCATCTGCCTCGAATTTCTCTTCAACTGGCATCTCAACATAACCAAGAACAAATACAAGCTTCTTTGTCTCGCCTGGAGCAAGAGTAATCTTCTTGTAATGTGAAGCGATTGGAGCCCATCCATCTGCAAATGAGTTTGTAGCCTCTCCTGCGATTACTGCCTGAGGATCACCAAAGCCATTGTAAAGACCAATGAATGAATCTCTGTCTGTATCATAACCGTCGATTGTATCATTTACTGAATAGAATGCGTAATGATTACGACGATCTCTGTACTCTGTCTTGTGATAGATTACAGAATCCTTAATCTCTACACGGCCTGTAGAGAAGTTTCTCTGGAAGTTATTGCTATCATCCTGAGCATCCCATAAACACCACTCAGCGAATGAGAACAGTGAAAATGTCTTTGCTGCTGAACCTTCATTGGTAAGTACAACCTGCTGAACCTCTCCATCATAATCCTGTGGAACGAAGAATGTTACTTCAGCCTTTAAGTCGTTCTTCTTACCTGTAATAATTGTATATCCCATACCGTGACGGCACTCATAAGAGTCAAGCTCTGTCTTTACTGGAGACCAGCCTGGATTCCAGATAGTACCATTGTCGTTGATATAGAAATAACGTCCACCCATATCGATAGGTACATTGTTATAACGATATCTTGTGATTCTACGAAGACGAGCATCCTTGTAGAAAGAGTATCCACCTGCTGTATTAGAAATCAGTGAAAAGAATCCCTGTGTTCCTAAGTAGTTGATCCATGGATAAGGTGTTCTAGGTGTGGTGATGACATATTCTTTGTTCGCATCATCAAAATAACCAAATTTCATGTTTTTCTCTCCATTTACATCTTGTATTTTTTGTTCTCCCATAGGGAGCGATAGTACTTAAAGTATAGAAGATAGCCTTATAAAAAGCAAGAAAATAGCCCCTTTAAAAGGGGCTGATAACTCATTTTCGTATATTTGCACTAAACAGCAATTTTTGTGCTCGTTACACATTCATAAATATATGCAAAACATATACATATTGCATAGGCTTATGCATTGAGTTTATACATCTCTTCAGTAGCCAGTCTGGCCTTTGCAACAATGGCTCCATCCTGATCCTTAGGGAAACAGTAGTACTGTTTCTTACTGTCACCTATACAGATCATATCGCCGATCTCGTACCAGAAATAGTCCGCATATAGACTATATGATGCCTTAGGCGACTGCTCATACACCAACTTCCCATCACAGCCAGTGAGCCTAAATCCGTCCCTGTTATGAATCAGTCGACCTTCGCCTACACTGTAGATACTCTTTGAATCCACAAGCATCTTTATATCCACTTCTATATCCAGCAGGTAATCATTCCGCTCTATCTCTTCTCTGACCTGCTTTCTTTCCCAGGCATACCAGTCTGAAACATACTGATGCTCAGTCTCACCTTCATGAGCTCTAAGGGTTCCATTTTCTTCAAGTGTATATGTCTTGTTACAATGCTTACAGCTGACGCTGATACCTTTTCCATACATGTAACCTTCCTTCAGACAGGATGGGCATTTGTAAAGAGCCCTGTGCAGGCCATCCGCTCTGAATGGTTCACTAATAATAACATTGTTTGTATGCTGACTGCGAAAATGGTCATATTCAAAAGCTTCACTCAATATCTCATAGAGTTTATCCGCACTATTTTGGGCTATATCCTCCTTAGACAGTAGATATGTTACTGTTGCCTTAACATCCGCCTTTCTCTTCTGCAGATTGTTATAGAGAGGGTCTCTTAAAAATGCGCCGTCAGTCTTAACTATTACCACTGGGACCTTCATAATCTTCAGACATTTGGCAAGACTTCTTGGAAGTGGAGTCTGTGTGCCGTCGAAACTGTAGCTTGCCTCTGGATACATAACTATCGAGCTTTTCAGTGTATCAAAAGTGTACTTCATGTCCTTTACCAGAACAGGATCCGTTATGAACTTCTTGGTTGGTATGCAGCCAATCCTGCGCATCAGTCCTTCTTTGCCTACAAATCCGTCATTGGTACATACTATATGATATTGCCTGTCTGCAAACAGAGTTCCTATTATCTGTAAGTCCGTAAAGCTGGAATGATTCATAAGTATCAGGCAGGGTTCATCCTTACCTAACCTATCCATACCTACTTCTTCGTATTTAAAGTTTACTGCCTTCATTTCTGCTTTTGAAAGCAGTTTGATAATCTGTCTCCAGATAGCTGCCTGCTTAACAGGCTTTTGATGCTTACTCTCCCCTAAATGACATACCGCATCATATGTCATAGCTGTGTCTTTAATCTTCACTTTAGCTTTTTCCCATAATCACAATATTCTTTTAACATACATTCACTACATCGTGGGCGATTCGCAATACATATAGTTCTGCCCAGCCTGATAATATGAATGTTATATATTATCCAATGATCTCTTGGCAGCTTCTTCATAAGCTCAAACTCTATCTTTACCGGGTCATCTTCTTTGGTCAGCCCAAGTAGCTTAGTAATACGCTTCACATGTGTATCCACTACTATACTTGGCTCACCATATATATTGCCCCTGATAACATTGGCTGTTTTTCTGCCTACTCCCGGAAGGGATGTAAGTGCATCAATATCACTAGGAATCTCTCCACCAAAATCATCCCTAAGTCTCTGACAACAGGCTATGATATTCTTGGCCTTGTTATGATAAAAACCTGTGGGCTTGATATCCTGCTCCAGTTCTTTAAGATTTGCATCCGCAAAGTAGTTCACTCCCGGATATTTCTTAAACAAATCTTCTGTTACTATATTTACTCTTGCATCTGTACACTGGGCACTTAAAATGGTTGCTATTAACAGCTGCCAAGCACTGTCATGATTCAGGTAACATCTGAATTCTGTTCCATATACCTCATCCAGAGTACGAAGAATATCCTCTACTTTTTTTGAAACCTTTGCTGCCATCGCTTAGTCCTGTTCTGCTTCCGTATCTGTACCTGTCTCATCTTCCTCTATAAGAGCTGGCTGCAAAAGCTCAAGCGCTTCCTGTCGGTAAGAATCCTCAATCTCTTCTTTACTACTTTTTCCTTCACAATAGCTTCCAGCTAATGACAGATACATAGCTTCCAGCTTGCCATCATGGATGCTCCTGTCAGCTATAGTAGCTTTTCCTGCTGCATCTGAATAGGTCTTAATATAGTCACCACCACCAAGAAGCTCTATCTTTCCTTTTCCTAAATTATAGGCATTGGACATCTCCTTGATATTATTGACAAATTCATCATTGTTCTCTCTTATCTGCTTTAGTATATTGGCATCACAGCATAACTCCTTCAGAATATTTCCTGCCAGTTCACTGTCGCTACAGTTCTTTGTCACAAATATCCAGTCTCCGCCACATACATAAGCTTTTGGACCTCTGCATACTGCCCAATCACCCTTAAGCTCACCAGTACACTCCTGGTTAAGTGCTTTCAACATATCCAGACTGCAAAAATAACCAAATATATTACCCTTGTTGGCAACCTTGATATACTGCTCAGAATCTCTGGCTAATCCTAGTGCGAAGTTATTGTTTTTAAGAGCGTATTCTATATCCAGCATCTTGCTATATCTGCTGTCAATTACCGCTTCTTCTCCCTTCATCCAGGCTGCTCCAGCAAATGTCTTCTCGATGTCACTCACTGATACCAGCATCTTTACATTGCCATCGGACTTCTTATCCACAGTTCTTGCTGTATCTACAAATGTGTCCCAGTCTCTTACAAAGGACTGAACATTTTCCTCATCATCGTAACCAAGAAAATTAAGGGCCAGACTCTTTCTATAGACAAATGCCCCCGGCTGAACTCTCCAGCTTAAGCCTTTTACATTGCCCTCTGCATCACTGGCATATTCTGTAGTATATGCATACATCTGATTGAGATCTGCTTCAGTTAATCCCAGCTCTGCTACCGTCAGCATATCCTCTGTGCTGGTAAAATAAGGCACATCATTATAATCTGCTAGTATAATATCAGGACATTTCTCTTCCTCTTTGTTCTGAAGAAGAGCCTCTATCGCCTCCACATATCCTTCCTCTGGCAATGTTACAAACTCTACTCTTTCCTTCCAGTCAGTATGCTTCTGCCACACATATTCCAGGTCATTGGCTATATCTTCATTGGTTGAATATATGTGTACAATTGCAGGTGCTTCCTCCGCCGGTTCCTCAGTGGCCTGTTCACCACATCCCGCAAGAAGCACTGCTGCCAGTGCTCCCACAAGAATTAATCTGATATTTCTCTTCATCCGTTACTATTCCTAATTCTTTATTATTTATCCCAGTTTTTCTTCCAGGTCATCAATTGACTTATAGCCATATAATATAGCCGTATTGTTCATAATCTCCATAGCAAGATTCTTCTCATTCTGAACATATGACACAATGTATCTGCCATATAAAGCAAGGGTCTTCTCTGAATATGTCAACAGCTCTCCTCGCAGATATGTCTCGTAGGATGTGTTCCACTCGCTATCCTCATAAGTATGAATACTTCTTGCCGTTCCAGCAACCTTTGGATATTCCTCTGCAAGTTCCTCCATAAATCCAACCTGAGTCTTTACTATCTCCTCTACAATCGCTCTGGTTCGCTCATCCCTTGCTGGAAGACTTGCCTCTATTTTGGCATATTCCTCTGGAGCAGTGCTGGCTTCCATTCGACCATACTTCTCTGTAATAAGATTCCATCCTGCAGCTTTCGCAGATTCCATATCCTCCAGAAAGCTTTCAATCATCTCTATTGACCAGGTCATATACTGGCTCTTTCTCATTTTGGAAAATGTGTTCCAGTCATCCTGGCAACTTGCTCTTCCGCCTTCATTTTTCACCTGATCAAAGGCCTCCCATTCAGCCTCAACAACCCTGTTTACAAGATCAGCATGCTTGATCTTTACTGAATCTGTCTTTGTTACATCATCTGCTGACATATGATTAATACTCTCCAATATATCATGTCCGTATGGCTCAAGATAATATGGATCCCTCCTGTTTATTGCTATTACGTACCCCTGGTTCTTAAGTTCTGCCAATACCAGGTTGGCAATTATCTCTATACAACCCTCAATCTTTTCATCTGTGATATCCATATCCGCTATGGCACGAAGAATATCTGTAACCTCTGGCAGTATCTGCAGCTTGTTGGCTGCGTACTTAAGCATCCATTTCTTATATGGTGCATACTTCTTGTTAAGTAAGAAGAGTACCTTCAGGGTATGCTCTGCAAATTCAGCCAGATACATCATGGAAGTGACCTTGTCTTCTCGCTTAAGACATCTTGAGAAGTTGTACTGCCCCGTCTGAGCCATTCTAACCAGCTCATATGCCAGTATTCTTCTGTATATTCTCTCTGGATAATATGACAGAAGCGCATTTCTCATACTAAAGAATATGCCTTCGTCATCGCGGAAAATGGCACCGTTTGTAGCTGTTGCCAGATCCTCCTCTGCAACTGAGAGCCACTCATTTTCATTACGTGGAATACCATTTTGAAGGCGAAGCATTCTTGAATAGAAGTCCTTTACTCTGATAACTCCCAATCGACCTTCTGCCTCTCTTGTGGTCATTCGCCTATAACCCATAAATTCAGCTGGAAGCTTATCGTATTCTTCCTGCAGCTGTTCACCTATGGCATCGTAGGTTACATCATCAACCCACATGCAAAAACCCGGACCCCAGTCATGATCTCTCGAGTATTCATCATCCAGTCCAAAACAATCCGACCCTTCTCCCACCAGGCCTACTGCTATTCTTGATTCATATCTGGCAAACTTGTCATGAATCATTGGAGCACCAACTTCTTCATAATATTTTCTGCAAATATCCAGTCCTCTGATTAGATTATCACTTTTATTTTCATCTGTATTTTGTGTATTTTCGTTGTCTAGTCCCATAATCTATACTACCTCCATGGTATGTTCGATTTATATAAGAGCTTTTTCATTAATATTATACTTAAAATAGGATATTTTTCAATTTACATCTACTCTGGAAAAACATATAATTTACATTGCGGCGAGGTGAAAGATGACTTTTTCAGATATTAATTTTCTAATGCTTTTCATCTTAATATTTGTACCGATTTATGCAGTAATTCCTCAAAAGGCAAAGCCCTGGCTTCTGCTGGCTGCAGGAATCGCTTTTTATGCAGTAAATGATATCTGGGTTCTCCCAGTTCTATTGGTGGATATAATCGTGGTTTTTGCCCTGGGCATCTTATCAGATATGGCCTTCAACCGTCCTAAGATCAGACAGACCCTGCTCTATTCGGGTATCGCTCTTCAGATTGGACTCATGGCGGCTTCCATTTTCTTATTCAAAAACCATGCATTTATTGGAATCGGCTTTTTTACCATTCAGTTAGTAGGCTATTATCTGGATATTCTCAGGAGCAATATATATCCCTGCAGAAATATCCTTACTTTTGCCAACTATGTACTCTTCTTCCCAAAGGTATTGCAGGGTCCTATTGTATCCTTTGCAGATCTTGAAGAGGCATTAAAAGAGCCTGAGCGTGTATCCTTTGAAAAGTTGGAAAAGGGTATCAGAACCTTTATTCTTGGTATATCCTTTAAGATTCTGATTGCGGACAATCTGTCCTATCTATGGAATGGTGTTCAGACCGTTGGTTTCCAAAGTATATCTACTCCTCTGGCTTGGCTGTCCATGTATTCCTACAGTATGCAGCTCTACTTCGACTTTCAGGGTTATTCTCTGATGGCTATCGGTGTGGCACAGATGTTGGGCTTCACACTTCCAAATAACTTCAGGTCACCTTACATGTCCAAAAGTATATCTGAGTTCTACCGTCGTTGGCACATGACTTTGGGTGAATGGTTCAAGAATTATATCTACATCCCTATGGGAGGTAGTCACAATGGTGCTTTTAAGACAGTCCTCAGTCTGGCTGCAGTTTGGCTGTTAACCGGACTCTGGCATGGTGTGACCATTAACTTTATGATGTGGGCCATGACCCTGTTGTTCTTCATTATTCTTGAGAAATTTGTTCTCAAGAAGCTGATAAAGTCCAGCAATATATTTGCTAACATTTTCTGTCATATATATGTGCTTCTGGTCATTCCTATGACCTGGGTCATGTTTGCCATATCTAATCCAGAGCAGATTGGTATATTCTTCACAAGACTTTTTGGACTTACAGCTATATGCCAGCCACTTAATGTCAATGAGTCAGATATACTGTCCTATTTATCAGATTATGCGCCTTTCCTAATCGGAGGGGTTGCATGTTGCTTCCCTCTTATTGAGGATGCACTTGTTAAAACCAGAATTATGATGACAAGATTTATTTCATTTGCCCTGTTCTGGTTATGTGTTTACATGGTAATGAAAAATGGAAATAATCCATTTATGTATATAAACTTTTAGGAGAACACGTGAAAAATCTATTACGTAAGGCTCCATTGTACCTCTTCACCTACATAAGTCTGGTGTTGATGTTTCTGCTGACGCAGTTCTCACCGACTTTGGAAGTATATTTCCCATACTTTGGGGTTGAAGGCGAAACAATCAGTGCCGAGATAACTTCTATCGCTAATACAATTGAACAGATGTGGCTGGAACCTCGTGCCCAAGATCATACAGTGATAATGGAAACTCCTCTCCCGGATGAAATCGAACTTCCAGAATCCTCTGATAAAAGCAGCAACGATGTGCTGGCGGTTATGGACGAACCAACACCGACTCCTATCTGGGGTGAGCCTCTTGAGGACATAATTGCTGCTACAGAACCTGCTTCATATTACAAGGAAGCTCCTGTAGCCCAGTCTTATTTTGATGATGCAGTTTTTCTTGGAGATTCAAGAACTGAAGGTCTTAAGCTCTATTCCGGCTGGGATAACTGCGATTTCCTTTCAGATGTTGGTATGACTATTTATGACTGTCTCGACAGAGACATTGAATACAGGAATATCTCCCACACTACTGCAAGAGAGATTCTTACTACTAACCATTACGGCAAGATTTATATCATGTTAGGTATCAATGAATGTGGTTCTAATATCGATACTTACATCAATAAATACACCGAGGTTGTGGATCAGATACACAAATGGCAGCCTGATGCTATAATTATCGTTCAGAGTATTATGTGCGTCGGAGCACAGAAATCTGCATCCCACGCATCAATTAACAATCCTAATCTGGCGAGACGTAATGAACGTCTTTCAGAACTGGCCAATGATTTCTACATCTACTATCTGGATATCAATCCGGCTGTTTCTGATGAGAATGGTAATCTTCGTGAAGGCTATTCCTTCGACCAGGTTCATCTTTACGCAAAGTATTACTCACTCTGGTGTGATTACTTGCTTGAGCATGGTTTCGTGTTCTCAGGACTGAGAAGATAGCTCGAATGTGAAATAGCTTTTTTAAAGAGCTCTACATATTTATTGCAATAAAAAAGACTACTTTCTGCAAGTAGTCTTTTTTAAGTGTTTTTAACTTGTTATCTAGGAACGTCGCTTTATAAAATTCGAAAACAAGAGGTCTTTTAATACCTTCGGACTAAACAGAATCAATAATGGGAACAGCTCAAGTCGACCAGCCAGCATATCCACCATAAATACAAGCTTTGAAATTGGATTCCAGAAAGCAAAGTTACCGCTTGGGCCAACCATTTCAAGACCTGGTCCTATATTGTTCATAGTTGCAACAACCGATGTAAAGGTTGTTGTAAAATCATAATTCTCAAGAGATACGATAATGAAAGATGCTGCATAAAGTGCCACGAAAGTGATGAAATACACATTGATAGCTCTTAACACTTCATGTTCCACTGCTTTTTCTTCAAACATTATCTTCTTTATACTCTTTGGATGAATATAATTGTTAAGCTCTTTCTTAACAGTCTTAAGCATAATTACGATTCGTGATACCTTAATTCCACCACCTGTACTTCCAGCGCATGCTCCGACAAACATCAGGCTCACCAGCATTACCTTGCTGAACATAGGCCATGTATTGAAATCTGCAGTTGAATAACCTGTTGTAGTTATTACAGAAGCTACCTGGAAGGATACATGTCTTAAGGTCTCCCAGATACTTGTATAAGTACCATATATATTGATAGTAATTAGCGCTATTGCGGATGCTATTATTCCCAGATACCATCTTACTTCTTCTACACTGAAGAACTTCTTAATCTTGCCCAGCATAATAAAATAAAATGCATTGAAGTTTACACCAAACAGTATCATAAACACTGTAATAACCCACTGACAGTAGGCTGAATAATCAGCAATAGAACTATTAAGCACGCCAAATCCACCGGTTCCTGCTGTACCCATACTAAGAGTGACTGCGTGAAATGGATTCATTCCGCCACATAGAAGCAACAGTATCTCCAAAACTGTCATAAAAAAATAGATGACATAAAGAATTCTGGCTGAAGATTTAATCTTTGGTACCAACTTGCCAACTGAAGGTCCCGGACTTTCTGCACGCATAAGATTAATATTTGAACCACCACTAAGTGGAATAATGGCTAACAGAAATACAAGTACACCCATTCCGCCTAACCAGTGTGTAAAGCTTCTCCAAAACAAAGAAGTATGGCTTAATGCTTCTACATCCAGCAGGATTGTTGCTCCAGTTGTTGTAAAACCTGAAATAGTCTCAAAAAGAGAATCCTCATAAGAGGCTATCTCGCCTGTTATCCAAAATGGAAGTGCACCAAAAGCACTAAGAAAAATCCAACTCAGAGCTGTCGCTACACAACCCTCTTTAAGATAAAGGGAACTGTCCTTTGGCTTCTTTATCTGTGTCATTAGTGTACCTATCACAGCACAGCCTCCTGCCACCGCCAGATATACAAAACCTTCCTCTTCTCCATATATTACCGCTATCAAACACGGTAAGAGCATAAATGCCGCTTCTATCTTTAATACATGTCCGAGAACAACTCGAATAATTGAACTGTTCATTGCATTAACTCCTAATTCTTCTAAGCCAAAATATCCTGAATATCGTTAAATCCTGTGTGCGTAGTAACAATCATGACACTGTCACCTACCTGGATTGAATCCTGACCTTTTGGAATTATTATCTTGCCATTACGGTTAATAAATGCAATAAGAAGATCCTTCTTGAGTGAAAGCTTAAAGAGTGGCACATTAACCACTTCACTTTCTTTTTCAACCTTAAACTCAATCGCTTCTGCTCTTGAATCAAGCATAGGATAAAGAGTCTCGATATTTGAATCCTTAGAATTATTCTTTGCTCTTACATACGCAATAATTGCATCCGAAGTGATGTACTTAGGATAGATTACACTTCCCAAATCCAGCTCCGTAATTACCTCTTTGAAGTTATTTCTGGTGATTCTGGTAATTACTTTAGCCTTAGATACATGCTTTGCATGGAGTGAAAGGAGCACATTCTCTTCGTCTATTCCTGTTAGTGGAATAAATGCGCCTACATCCTCGATTCCCTCTTCCTTTAACACCTCTTCATCTGTTCCATCTGCATGAATTATAGTTGCATCTGGAAGTAACTCTGAAAGGCGCTCACAACGGGCCTGATCTATCTCTATGATTCTTACATCCATGCCAGCCTTTAGTAACTGGTCTGCTGCGTAATATCCAGCTCTGCCACCGCCGACGATAATACAGCTCTTAACCTGATTTGTCTTAAATCCTATCTTCTTAAGAAATACTCGGGATTCCTTCTGAGCAGCTGCAAAAGATACTATATCTCCTGCCTTTATTATAAACTCACCAGAAGGAATGAATACATTGCCATCTCGCTCTATAGCGCAGATAACTGTTCTCTCTGTGATTCCATCACGACCTATCTCAGCAATGTTTCTGTTACAAAGAACATTGTCATCTGGAATCTCTATTCTTACAAGATTAACTCTTCCATGCGCAAAGGATGTAACGTTGAGTGCTGTTGGAAGAGTAAGAATTCTTGCCATTACTCTTGAAGATACAAAATCCGGGTTAATAATCATAGCCAAACCCAGCTTCTCACTGAAGTAATCTACCTCCTTTATATAATCAGGAGTTCTTACTCTTGCGATAGCGGCTAGACTACCTGCTCTCTTGGCAACTGTACAGCATAACAGGTTAAGCTCATCTGAATTGGTTACTGCAATAAACAGATCTGCTTTTTCTATACCTGCTTCCAACTGGGTTGAATAGCTTGCTCCATTTCCCACAACTCCCATGGCATCATATGTATTGGTTATAGCCTCTATCTTCTTGGAATTAAGGTCAATTATTGTAATATCATGGCCTTCCTGGGTAAGCTGTTCAATCAGAGTAGCTCCAACCTTGCCACAACCTACAATGATAATATTCATTCCGCTTTTTTCAGCGTCTTTCTTCTTAAACATAATATCAACCTCTGAGATATGTTTTTACGCATCCACCAAACATTATAGCACATTTACATATAAATGAATTTATTTGGACAAAGAAAAAAAGACAGCGGGTCGGCTGTCTTTTCAGAGAAGGTATTTCTCTTATGGGGTATAGCAAAAAACTACAAAATGTATTGGGGGTTACAAGTAGTATAATATCAGAGGTCCCTATATGCCACAATGCAAAGGATTAATAAAAATTACAAATAACCCCATGTGTTTTTGTGAATTTTGCACAATTATATCTCATTTTCTGTTTCAAAGAGCGCTTCGAACTCTTCTTTTGTGATTTTCTCTTTTTCCAGAAGTAACTGAGCGCATCGCTCAAGAACATCCCTGTTTTCAAGAATAATCTTCTTTGCTTTCTCGTGACACTCTTCTACAATTGCCTTTACTTCTTTATCAATCTCACCTGTGATGTACTCACTATGACTCTTAGCATGAGCAAGATCGCGTCCAATGAATACTTCGTCATCATTGTCATCATAGCAAATAACACCAATATTATCACTCATACCATATTTGGTAACCATCTTTCGGGCTTCCTTTGTGGCACGCATAATATCATTGGATGCTCCTGTGGTAATATCATCAAAGATAATCTCTTCTGCGATTCGTCCGCCAAGAAGTACCATAATATCCTGAAGCATCTGTCCCTTGGTATGGAACATTTCATCCTTTTCAGGAAGCGGCATGGTATATCCAGCAGCACCTGCTCCAGTCGGAATAATAGATACCGTATATACAGGTCCAACATCTGGAAGAACATGGAAAAGAATTGCATGTCCTGCTTCATGATAAGCTGTTATCTTCTTCTCCTTGTCAGATACTACACGGCTCTTTTTCTCTGCGCCAATGCCTACCTTGATAAATGCCTTCTGTACATCACCCTGTGTGATATATCCTCTGTTATCCTTAGCTGTCAGGATTGCTGCTTCATTGAGAAGGTTCTCAAGATCAGCTCCTGTAAATCCGGCAGTTGTCTGCGCAATCTGCTTAAGATCAACATCATCACCGATTGGCTTCTTCTCTGCATGAAGATGAAGAATCTCTTCACGTCCTCTCACATCTGGAGGACTTACGGCTATCTTTCTGTCAAATCTTCCTGGTCTTAAAATAGCAGGATCAAGAATATCTACTCGGTTTGTAGCGGCCAGAACTATAATGCCCTGGTTATCCTCAAAACCATCCATCTCCACAAGCATCTGGTTAAGGGTCTGCTCACGTTCATCGTGTCCACCACCCATACCTGTACCACGTCGTCTTGCCACAGCATCAATCTCATCGATAAATACTATACATGGCGCATTCTTCTTGGCATCTGCAAACAAATCTCTTACTCTGCTGGCACCTACACCAACAAACATCTCTACAAAATCCGAACCAGAAATACTAAAAAATGGCACATTAGCCTCACCAGCAATAGCCTTTGCAAGGAGAGTCTTACCCGTTCCAGGAGGTCCCTCTAACAGAACACCCTTAGGTATTCTTGCGCCCAACTTTGAATATTTTACCGGATCCTTTAAGAAATCTATTATCTCCTCCAGATCCTCTTTTTCTTCCTGCAGACCAGCTACATCTGACAACTTCTTCTTGGTGTCATTACTCATCTTGGCTCGACTTTTTCCAAAATTCATCATTTTGGCATTGGCTCCGCCTCCTGACTGGGCACCCATAATCATCATTATCATAACTACAACCAGTATGATTGAAGCGATTGGAATTACGTAATTAATTAATGTATTACCACTCTCAACTTCTGCAACTGTATAGTTGATGCCTGCATTATCAAACAGGATTGCTATCTCATTGACATCAGTAACAACCACTTTTTCTGTCACTGCATTATTGTTCTCAAACTTAACAACTGTAATCTTTCCATTAGGAACAGAGGAACTAGGATTGATTACAGCAGACATAACCTCATGATTGATTATGTCTTCCAAAAGCTGACTCTTAGTGTATCCTGTCACATCATTTTTTCCTGATGAATAGAACAATAAAAACAAAATTGCTGCAATCAAGAAAATAAAATATATATTTAATCCCGATTTTTTCTTTATCAATTTAGTACTCCTCTTTAATCAAATTTTACAATACCGATGTAAGGAAGATTTCTGTACATCTGGTCATAATCAAGTCCATAGCCTACTACAAACTCGTCTGGAATAGAATAACCAGTGTAGTCTACATGCACGTCAACTACTCTTCTGTCTGGTTTATCAAGCAATGTGCATAACTTCATACTGTTTGGATTTCTCTTTGAAAGAAGTTCCATAAGATGGCTGAGGGTTCTGCCCGAATCAATAATATCCTCTATAATGATTACATCTCTTCCTTCAAGTGTCTCATCCAAATCTTTCACAATCTTAATTACTCCACTTGATGAAGTGCCACCACCATAGCTGCTTACTGACATAAAATCAAGTGTTACAGGAACTGTAATACGCTTTGCAAGCTCACACATAAAGAAGCTTCCACCCTTAAGTACACAGATAAGGTGCACTGTTTTGCCTTCGTAATCCTTACTGATCTGTGCTCCCAGTTCCTTAATTCTCTCAACTACTTCTTCCTCTGAAAGATAAGACTCAATATGATGCTTTTCCATAAGATCCTCCATATTAATGTACAGTTATTTCTATAATTCTTGTTGTAGCTTCAGTTACTTTGTAATACTCGCTGATTCTGTATCCGATTAGCCAGAGTATATGTGAGTCATCTGCTATGAGCAGCTGTCTGTCTCTCATTTCTCTAGGAATCTTTACGTCTATCATATAATCTTTCAGCGATTTTTTCTGAAGCTGACTGTTCACGGTTAGATAATCACCTGGACGTCTGTTTCTTAGCTTCAGACATCCTAATATTTTATCATAATCGAACCATTTAGTATATGTATTTTGAGGAATATCCATGTCTTCCTCTCTGTCAAATACTCTGACCGAAATACAGCTATCCCCTTCTATCTGAAGTTGTGTATCCATAGTCAGATTATAATCAAGACCGACTGTTGCCTGTTCTTCTTTTTTGCGGATAATAAGCCTGTCATACTGCTTTACGGCCTCCAGACTATATGGCAAATCCACCCTCTTCTCACCAGCTTTAGCCAGAAGAGTAAGCACAGCCTCCACATGTACCTGACCTATATCTTTTCTTCCCTGAGTCAGCACATCAAAAGCTTTAAGTATTAGTTCCTGACGTATCAGCAAAGGCTCCCGCAGTAAAGCGTTCACATCTATCTCAACGCTGTTTTCCAATATATCCAGAAGAGAATTGCTCTTTTTGATAACTTCCTCAGCTATGTAATCTCTCACCAGAGCCATCTTTTCTGACAGGGCAGCTACATGATTGGCTGCTCCACACACTATCTCATTTTCCGCATATGGAAGAATCACATTTCTAATCTTATTGCGCGCATAATCGTTGGCCAGATTGCTTGCATCTGTGCAGTAGTTCTGGTTCTTTTCCTGCAGATACTGTTCTATCTGCATTCTGTCCACACCTATTAGTGGGCGGATGATGTTGCCATTGACTGGCAAAAGGCTTGCCAGGCCTTCTATTCCTGTTCCACGAAAAATGTTAAATAGCACAGTTTCTGCCACATCATTTCTATTATGGGCCACTGCTATCTTGGCTTTGTCCGAGGTCATAAGCTGAGCAAAACGCTGGTATCTGATCTTTCTTCCAGCTTCTTCTGTGGAAATTCCCTGCTCTTTCGCCTGCTTTTCAACCTCTTCATTGAAGATATGACACTCAATACCATGCTCTCTGCACAGTTCTTCTACAAAGGCTGCATCCTCTCCAGCTTCTTCCCTGATCAGATGGTTGATATGCACTACTTTAATATTAAAATCAACTGTATTTCTGTATTCCAGCAGATTGAGAAGCATACAGACCGAATCTGCTCCACCGGACACCCCGGCTATCACCTCGTCTCCTGCTTCAATCATATTAAATTGTCGTATATAATTCTCTACAAGTTTGAGCATCTTATTTCCTAACAATTCAAATCAAAATTAAAAAGGACTGTACCTTACAGTCCTTTTAGTTTTCTGTCTTAAATATTATCTCATTTTCATTAACAAGTCCAAGCTTTTCTTTTGCTACTTCTTCCGCATATTTCTTGGTCTTGGTATACTTTGCATACTCTGCTATTTCTTCGCTTCTGGCCTTCTCCTGTTCGATCTGTTCCAGAAGAATCTCTTCCTGCTTAAGGTATACTTCCTGTCGCTTCTTCAGACTGTGTCTGTTATATGATACAACAGCCATCATCATAATAAGAACAATAATAACCAGCATAACACTGAATCTATTCTGTTTTTTCTTAACTCTAAGATATTTGTTGCTCATTTAACCACCTGCAATACATCACGCTCTACAATAGCGTTTACATAAATATTATATGTCTCATAATATGTTACGTCAACCACTTTGTGCAAAAAGTGCGTATTTTCAAGGCTTTTTGATCCTAACAACAATATATATTAGAATATGTTAACCAAATTACATTATCTTGTGGTTAACATAAATTATACATATTTATATAATTCTGCAGCAGCTTCTTTTCTTACTGTTTCTTCTACTGCGATTACTTCCACGTTAGTTTCCTTATTACCAAACTGTATTGTAATCCTGTCCCCGACCTTTACATTGGTACCTGCTTTTGCAACTGTACCATTAATCAGAACTCTTCCAGCGTCACATGCCTCGTTAGCAACTGTTCTACGCTTTATCAGTCTGGAAACCTTCAGATATTTATCAAGTCTCATATCATTCCTTTCAAATAAAAAGAGGTAAGTACCAGGTACTTACCTCCGATTGATCTCATCAACAATTATATACTAGTTAACGTAATCCTTTAAAGCCTTACCAGCCTTGAACTTTGGAGCTGTAGATGCAGCGATCTTGATTGTTTCCTTTGTCTGAGGATTTCTTCCTTCTCTAGCTGCTCTTACAGATGTTTCAAATGTACCGAAACCAACTAACTGTACTTTGTTCTTTGCCTTTAATTCATCTGCAACTGTATCTGTGAATGCCTTTAATGCTGCTTCAGCATCCTTCTTTGAGATACCAGCCTTTTCAGCCATAGCTGCAACTAATTCTGTCTTGTTCATTATTAACTCTCCTCCTAAAATTTGAATCTGAGATTGTTTTTAACGTAAAACGTCTATTTGTAGGATATCTTTTTTTACCAGTTTTGTCAATGAATTTTGCCTATTTTTCAAGGTTTTTAGGCATTTTTACTCACTTTCTATCAATGCTGAAAAAGAAAATGTTTCATCCTGAAGTAATCCATCCAGAGTTATAGTATAACTTCTTGTTTCATACCCATCTTTTCGAAGAGTTACAACATGGGTTCCCTCGGATTTTGCAAAGCTTGCTGGAACTATTCCAATATATGAACCATCAACATATACCTCTGCTTCTTCAGGAGATTCGATGTGCACCCTGTAATCCGAAGTATCAAGGGCACTTACCGCTTCAGTAATGGTAGTTTCCTCCAAAGCAGGTGACGGAGATGGCCCTATGGCTTCACTATCTATTTCAGTCTTATTCTTTGTCTTTTCCATGGTTATATCCAGGGTGGCATTTTCCTGGGCAACTTTAATATACTGTGTCAAAGTCTTGTAGCCTTCAGCCTTGGCTATCAGCTGGTGTATACCATACTCGAGTTTGATTGGCTTGCTGATATCTGTCTCCTTGCCATCTATGTATACCATAGCTCCAGCTGGTTCCATAACCAGTACCACAGTTCCTTCGCTTTCCTCTTCTATGACAACCATATCACTTACATCAAGGACTGCCTCTTTATTCTTGACTATGGTTACTTCCCTATCCCCTTCGTATTCGCCATTTGCAAGCTTTACAGTGTATTTACCCACAGGCACTGCAAGCAGCATGTCATCAGTTACAGTCTTAATAATCTTATTGCCAATCTCAATCCAGCCACCTACGAAATAATCCTGTCCCTTAAGGCGAAGATATCCATGTCCAGACTCAATTATTATACTGTATACTGTGTGATCAACTCCGGACACAATAAGCCTGTCGCAGCTATTAATATCTATAAACTGGGCATCCTTTCCATCTGAAAAAATCTTTGTTAGTCCGGAAATCTTATAATCACCACCATTGATTTTCATGTTACCAATAAGTGAGTTAATTTCAAAATCTTCAACTTCTTCATATACCCAGGCATCTGCTGATTTGCTCAGACTGTTTATAAGTTTTTTATTCTTAGTAAATGTGATATCCACCACATCACCCTTCTGAAGCTGATCTATTACCAGTGATGAACCGTATTTGTCATACAGTTTGCTGGTTCCATCGTAGGAAAGAGTATAATTCTTATCCAAACTGCGGTTATAAAAGGTAATGGTTTGGCTACTCTTATCCACTGATATCAATACTGCCTTGTTATCCACGGAGTCATAGCTGCCTGGCTCTGCTTTTACAAAACCAGTTACCAGAGGTGATTCATCTGACTGCTGGTTAGCATTACCGCATCCGACACACAGTACCAGAAGCGATACTATTGCCAAAACAATATTAAGTTTTTTCGCTCCTGACTTCTTTATCATCTACAATAACTCCATTAATTTCTCTCTTGTATTGAGCGCTGGATCTTCTATTACCTTATCCAGCAGTCTGCTAAGAATTGCTCCTATTTCAGGCCCCTGTCCAATACCAGCTTCCATTAGATCCTTCCCATTGATAGCAAGATCCTTAATAGTAACACAATCCGCTCTCTCTATTATGCCATAATACAATCTCCACAATTCATCCAGCTCAGCCTGCTTCTCTTCCCTTTTGTATAAGCTCTGAGCTTCAAAGTCAGCTTTTTTAACTTTAAGAAGAAGTGGGAACATTTCGCTTCCTATTCTGTTCATGGCTTTTCTTACCGCTTTTTCATTGCACTCAACCCAAACATCATGATTCTCCACCAGTTTGAGTACTTTACCAAGAGTATCATTGTCAAATTTGAGTCTTTTTCCTATCTTAGATGTCATCTGAGCTGACACCAGAGCATGACCTCGAAAATGATCTATGCCGTCTTCGCTGGTGTATTTGCTAATGCCTTTTCCAATATCATGGAATAACATAGCATATCTTAAAACTCTGTCCGACTCAATATTCTCCACCGAGTGGATTATATGCTCTCCCACCGTATAACAATGATGAGGATTGTTCTGTTCCACATCCATCAGCGAGTCAAGTTCTGGAAGAATGACTTTAAGAATACCTGTTTCATAAGCCTTTCTTATGAATCCAGGATTAGGAGATACTATCAGTTTAGACAATTCCACATGGATTCTTTCTGCACTGATATTTTCCAGGTTAGCTGCCAGCTTTGTAATCGCTTCGCTGGTTTTTTCCTCTATACTGTATCCCAGCTGAGCGCTGAATCTGACTGCTCTCATAATACGAAGTGCATCTTCACCAAATCGCTCCTCAGGGTTACCAACACATCTGATGATGCCTGATTCAAGATCATCAATTCCACCAAACTCATCTATGATACCTGTGCTGTCATTGTAGGCCATAGCATTGATAGTAAAATCTCTTCTCTTCAAATCCTCAATCAGACTGGTTGTGAATTCCACCTGCTTTGGGTGCCTGCTGTCCTCATACTCCCCATCAATTCGATAGGTAGTAAGCTCATAGCTGTCATCACCCAGTAACACTGTCACCGTTCCATGCTCTATGCCGGTATCAACTGTACGTCTGAACAGGCTCTTCATCTGATAAGGCTTGGCATTTGTTGTAATATCCCAGTCGCTGGGCTCTCTTCCCAACAGACTGTCTCTCACACAGCCACCTACAGCGTAACCTTCATATCCCGCATCCTGTAGCGTACTAATTATGAAATTGACGTTTTCAGGTAAATTTATCTTTTTCATATTCTTAAAATAGTGCTTTGATACAAGCTTTTATCATCTTACATTGTATGAAAAAAGGCTGTTTTTACAGCCCTTTTCAATACAATAATTCAAATGTAACTTTAATGAATAATTCTAATTATTTTATAAGGCGAACTGTATCGCGTGCAATTGCCATCTCTTCGTCTGTTGGAACAATCATGATTGTTACCTTATCTGTTGTTTTAGACAGAATAACTTCCTCACCACGAATAGCATTCTTCTCAGGATCCATACTTGTTCCAAGCCACTCAAGATATTCACATACCTGAGCTCTAACAAATGCATTGTTCTCACCAATACCAGCAGTGAATGCGATAATATCTACGCCCTTCATAGCCATTACGTATGATCCGATATATTTTGCTACTCTGTAAGAATATGTCTCAAGTGCAGCCTTTGCTCTTTCATCTCCACCTTCGGCAGCGATTGAAAGATCTCTGAAGTCACTTGATAATCCATTTGAAAGACCAAGTACACCTGATTCCTTATTGCAGATATTAATAATCTGATCAGCAGTCTTTCCAAGCTTATCTGCAAGGAAACTGATGATTGCTGGATCCATATCACCTGATCTGGTTCCCATTATAAGTCCTTCAAGTGGAGTAAGACCCATTGAAGTATCTACTGACTTGCCATGATCAACAGCTGTAACTGAAGCACCATTGCCAAGATGACATACAATAATCTTTAGGTCATCTCTGCTCTTGCCCATAATCTCAGCAGCTCTGTTAGAAACATAATCATGGCTGGTTCCGTGGAAACCATATCTTCTTATCTTGTAGTTCTCATAGTATTTATATGGAATACCATAGAGATATGCCTTTTCTGGCATAGTCTGATGGAATGCTGTATCAAATACTGCCACCATTGGTACATTCGGCATAAGCTCCTTACATGAATTAATACCAATAAGGTTAGCTGGATTGTGAAGGGGTGCAAGATCATTACACTCCTCAATTGCTTTAATAACTTCGTCTGTAATAACAACTGATGAATTGAATTTCTCTCCACCGTGAACAATACGATGTCCAACTGCATCAATCTCCTCTAAAGACTTTACAACTCCAACCTCTGGATCTGTAAGCTTTTCGATTACATACTTAACAGCATCTGTATGATTAGCCATAGGAACTTCGGTCTTTACCTTTTCTTTTCCTTCTGGCTGATGAGTAATGGCACTACCATCAATACCAATACGCTCACATAAACCTTTTGCTAAAACTTCTTCTGTATCAGATGAAATGAGCTGATACTTAAGTGATGAACTACCACAGTTAATAACTAAAACGTTCATATCAATACCTTCTTTATACTATAATCAAATACCTGCTGATTTTATAATCTATAACCGCCCGGGGCACACATTTATATTAGTAAGCTCTACCCCAGTAAACCATCTTCTTAGCTGGCTTGCCACAGTATACACAGTTCTCTGACAGACATTCCTGCTCAAACGGCATACAACGGCTTGTTACAGACATCTCTTCCTTAATCTTCTCTTCACATTCTCTTTCGCCACACCACATAGCTTTTACAAAGCCAGACTTTTCAGCGAATACCTGCTCAAATTCTTCTCTTGTCTTTGCTTCATATGTATGCTCTGCAAGATGAGCCTTAGCTCTCTCAAGCATATCGCTCTGAATCTGTGGAAGAAGCTTTGCAATTGTATCGTTAAGATCACTAAGTGCCACCTCAATCTTCTCACGTGTATCTCTTCTGCAGATAATGCATTTACCTGCTTCAATATCCTTAGGACCAACTTCTACACGGAGTGGAATACCACGCATCTCCTGCTCACTGAATTTGAAACCAGGTGACTTGTCACTATCATCAACCTTTACTCTGAAGCCTGCATTTATGAGTTCTGATTTAAGCTCTGCTGCCTTCTCAAGAACTCCTTCTTTCTTCTGCATAATAGGAACAATCATTACCTGTGTAGGAGCGATTGCTGGAGGAAGAACAAGTCCTGAATCATCACCATGAACCATGATGATAGCACCGATAATACGTGTTGAAACACCCCATGATGTCTGATGTACATACTGAAGTTTGTTATCCTTATCTGTATACTGAATACCAAAGGCTTCGGCAAAGCCTGTACCAAAGTTATGACTTGTACCTGACTGAAGTGCCTTTCCGTCATGCATAAGCGCTTCGATAGTATATGTTGCTACTGCACCTGCGAATTTCTCTTTATCTGTCTTACGTCCCTTTACTACTGGAATAGCAAGTACTTCTGCACAGAAGTCTGCATATACATTGAGCATCTGCTCTGTACGTGCTACTGCTTCTTCTTCTGTTGCATGAGCTGTATGACCTTCCTGCCATAAGAACTCTCTGGAACGAAGGAATGGACGTGTCTCCTTCTCCCAACGAACTACAGAACACCACTGGTTATATACCTTTGGAAGATCTCTGTATGACTGAATATCACCTTTATAGAAATCACAGAATAATGTTTCAGAAGTTGGTCTTACACACATTCTCTCCTGAAGTGGATTAAGTCCGCCGTGTGTAACCCATGCTACTTCTGGTGCAAATCCTTCTACGTGATCTTTTTCTCTCTGGAGAAGGCTTTCTGGAATAAACATTGGCATGTAGACATTTTCTACACCTGTCTCTTTAAAACGTCTGTCTAACTCACGCTGGATATTCTCCCACAATGCATATCCTGCGGGCTTAATTACCATACATCCTTTTACATTAGAATAATCAATAAGCTCTGCCTTCTTAACTACGTCAGTATACCACTGTGCAAAGTCTTCACTCATCGAGGTAATTGCTTCAACTAATTTCTTATCTGCCATGTTGGCCTCCTTTATATAAAGCGGCAATCCCGCTCAATTTCACATAAACGAATATATTATAGCACTATTTTATATCAAGTTCTATATTAACCATTTCCTTTGTTTGTGGATCTCTGAATGACAAATGATAAGCCTTAAGCCATATACATCTCATACCGATTTCCTTTGAAAATGCAACTGACTGGACATTTCCATATTTTGTATCCCCCAACAGTGGGTGTCCCAGGTTGGCAAACTGTACTCTGATCTGATGATGCCTTCCTGTTATCAAGTGCACTCTAAGCATATCAGTTTTATCATTTCCTGCTATAACCTCGTATTCCAATCTGGCAAGTTTGGCTCCTTGTGTACCCTTATTCACCACCTTAGAGCTGTTACTTTTGGCATCCTTCAGCAAATAATCCTCCAATACTCCGGAGGGCTTATCAAGCTTCCCCCACACTGTGGCATAGTAGTATTTGTTAATCTGATTATCCGTCAGCTGCTTACTGAGTTCTCTTGCAATACTCTCCTTCTTAGCCAGTAATACCAGCCCCTCAACCGGTTGATCCAGTCTGTTTATCACTGCCAGATATGGGTTCTTCTGACCTTTTTTTGCCAGGTAATTTTTGACCTCGCTGACCAGATCCTTTTCACCCATCTTTGCTGTCTGGGTTGCCAGCCCTGCCGGTTTATGGATCACTATATAGTTATCATTTTCCTTAACAACACCTATTCCCAAACCTATTATCCTTATGCAAATTTGCTCACTTTAACCATCTCGCAGTCCCTTCGCATCAAGTGCTCAATAAAATCCTGTATGTCCGCCATTCTTCGGTCAAATGCTACGCCACTGCCTATCGGAACATTACAATGGATATCAGAGCCACTGGTTACAGGAAAATCGTATTGCTCGGCGTACTGCTTTGCTCTCTCATTGAACAGATCCCTGCCATCTATCCATTTGTTACTGCCGTTAAATACCTCTATTCCATCAACATATTCTGGAAAAAGACGCACTTCTGGAATATAGTACTCTTCTCTAAAGGGATGTGCCTGGAATACTATTCCTCCACCTGCATGCACCAGCTTAAGCTGTTCCTCAACAGTAGCATCCTTAATCTCTGGATGATTGATAAGCCAGTCCTCATCCAGACCGTATACTAGGAATTCTGTACCATTGTAGCCACTTTCCCATCCAAAGAATACATCCAGATCAATCTCTTTACTTATTGCTTTTGCATCCCTGTAACCAGCGCAGTACTGATGTACCCAGTCCTGCCATGGAAGACTTCTGTCTACTGCAGTATTGCCATAGAAAAAATGATCCGTCACAATAATTCCACTGTAGCCAGCCTCCTTATGGGCAATAGCCATCTCTCTGCCTGTATTGTTACCGCAGGCACTTCCCTGATTAGTATGCAAATGTGTTTCGTACAGATATTTCTTTTCCATTTTCCCTGATGTCTTTCTGAAATGTATTATGGTTTTAAATCTTTTAACGAATTGAGTAACTCAAGATCTGACTGAAGAACCTTCATATTGGCTGTTATTGGTTCTTCTCCCGGTCTGGTCACTGTAATTTCTATTACACTTCCTTCTGGAATACCACCCTTTACCACAAGTCCAAGAAAACTTGCGAACTTTGGATGGTTATTTTTAAATGTGTTAATTGCAGACATAAACTGCATCATTCCTGCTGGATTCATAATTACACTCCTGTTTCAATTATCTTTCTTGTCATGGCATAAACCCTTTGAACCGAACTTATACTCATGCTCTCTCTGAAGGTATGGATTTCCTTCAGATCAGGTCCGTATGATACACAGTCAAGCCCAGGTATTTTACCTGCAAAAAGACCGCATTCCACACCTGCGTGAATGGCTTCTATTACAGGCTCGCTGCCATACTGTTCCTTGTATATATCAACCATCAGATCCCTGAGTGGAGATTCCTTTCTGTACTGCCATCCTGGATAATCACCCACTGTTGTCAATTCTCCTCCCAGCTCTGTCATCTTGTCCTTCATTAGCATTAGCAACTTCGCCTTCTCAGCATCCACGCTACTTCTTACACAGTAAGACATCTTTACTTCGCTGCCTGTTGTAATCAGAATTCCCATATTGAGAGATGTCTGTACAAGCCCTGCTACATCCTCACTCATCTTCTGAACTCCTTCTGGAAGTGAGTACAGAGCGTCAATAACTCTTGCACTGGAATCATCATCCATGCATATGCCTTCTGCTTCAGTAGCTGTCACTTCAGTCTTCATCCCAGGATCTGTCTCTGCATACTTTTCTGCAAATGCTTCAGCCAGGACAGTTACTTTTTTGCTCAATTCTTCGATATCTTCACATGCTACAATTGCTGTTGTAGCTACTGGAATAGCATTATCCTTTAGTCCACCCTGTACAGATACGATGTTTATCTTCATCTCTTCGGATACTGTCTTCAGTATAGCCGCCATCATCTTATTGGATGTAGCTCTTCCCTTGTTGATTTCAACTCCGGAATGTCCTCCTGTAAGTCCACTAATCTGGATCTTAGCCATCTTTGCATCTGTTTTTACTGTGTTATAAGGCAAATGACAGCTTGCAACCACTCCTCCGGCACAGCTTACGGTAAATACACCTTCATCCTCTGAGTCAATATTGAGCATTGTCTTTCCCTGAAGCGGACTGACATCAAGCACTGCTGCCCCAAGCATGCCTATCTCTTCATCCACAGAAAATACAGCCTCGATTCTTGGATGGGACAGTTCCTCATCCTCCATAATAGCCATAGCCATAGCAACTGCTATTCCGTCATCGCCTCCAAGCGTAGTACCCTTTGCTTTTAACAGATCTCCATCCACATAAAGCTCAAGACCCTCTTTATCCATATCCTTATCTACACCTTCGGCTTTCTCGCATACCATATCAAGGTGCCCCTGAATGATTATTGCTGGCTCATCTTCTCTTCCTGCAGACGCATTTTTAATAATGATAATATTATTGCTGTCGTCCTGATGATATTCAAAAGCCTTCTCTATAGCCCAGTTTTTGCAATAGTCACTGATTGCTTTTGTGTTTCCAGAACCATGAGGAATCTTTGAAAGCTCCTCAAAATAATAAAACACTCTTGATGGTTCTAATCCTAATGCTGACATCTGTTATTTTCCTTTTCGTTAATTTAAAGAGGCATGGCCAACCGCCATGCCCTTTATTATTATAATAAATCCTGTATATGGCCTTGCTTATGCAGCTTCATTTTCTGATGAATTGTTCATCGCATACTTGATTATATACATTACACCAACCATAAGGATGATACCTACAGGAAGAGCAATCCATGCCTTCTGTGTAAATCCAGCAACAATATATGTTACAAAAGATACTGCTGCACAGGTAAGTGCGTATGGGAGCTGTGTATTAACGTGGTTAATATGATCTGACTGAGCTCCTGCACTGGCCATAATAGTTGTATCTGAAATTGGTGAGCAGTGGTCACCACAAACAGCACCTGCCATACAAGCTGAGATTGAGATAATCATAAGCTGTGGATTGGTTGCTGCAAATGCATTTACTACTATCGGAATAAGTATACCAAAGGTTCCCCAGCTTGTTCCTGTTGCAAATGCAAGGAAGCATCCAATAAGGAAAATAATAGCTGGAAGGAAATATACAAGTCCCTCAGCAGAACCAGCTATAAGTCCGGCAACATATTCCTTAGCGCCAAGTGAATCTGTCATAGCTTTAAGTGACCATGCAAATGTAAGAATCAAAATTGCAGGTACCATTGCCTTGAAGCCTTCAGGTACACAATCCATACATTTCTTAAATGTAAGTACTTTTCTATAAAGGTAGAATGCAACTGTAATTATTAATGCAACAATACTTCCCATTGCAAGACCAATAGATGCATCTGAATTTGAGAATGCGTCGATAAAACTGCCACCTTCTTCACCAAAGAATCCACCTGAGTAGATCATACCAACGATACAGCATGCAATAAGAATAACTACTGGGAAGATAAGATCAATAACTTTACCCTTTTCATTTACAGGAATCTTCTCAGTTGCTTCTGCAGCTGTTCCAGATGTAAACAAGTCACCCTTAAGAGCATTGGATTCATGCTTTTTCATTGGTCCAAAATCGATATTAAGTATAGCTACCATAAGCATCATAACAATTGTAAGTAATGCATAGTAGTTATATGGAATAGCTTTTAAGAATACAGTAAATCCATCTTCGCCTTCAACAAATCCGGCAACTGCAGCTGCCCATGACGATACAGGAGCAATAATACAGATTGGAGCTGCTGTTGCATCAATAAGGTATGCAAGCTTTGCTCTTGAAATCTTGTGCTCATCTGTAACCGGCCTCATAACACTACCAACTGTAAGGCAGTTGAAATAGTCATCTATGAAGATTAATACGCCAAGAGCAATTGTAGCAAGCTGTGCTTCGACTCTCGTTTTTATCTTCTTCTTTGCAAATTCACCAAATGCTGCCGATCCTCCCGCATTATTCATCAACGCAACCATGGCTCCCAGTACAACCAAAAATATCAGGATACCTACGTTATAGGAATCTGATAAAACTGCTACAAGTCCATCATTGTAAAGATGTTCAAATGCTGCAACCACGTTAAATTCAGCATATAAAAGACCACCAACTACAATACCAATAAATAATGAGCTGTATACTTCTTTTGTAATCAGTGCGAGCGCAATGGCTACCAATGGTGGTACCAAGGCCCAAAATGTTTCATTAAACATATCCCCATACCTCTTTTCTCAATAAAATGATGTTTACAACCCCATGAAACACTAAAATTTTAGCACAATAGAATAAACTCTTCAATAAATCCCACACTTTAATCATAGGAAGAAATCAAAATATAAAAATATTGTTTCTAATTGTTATTTTTATCGTGCTCGGTCACTTGCCCGTTTGTATCGGCTTTAGCTCATTTTTCCGCATAAAATAAGCATTTTTCAAGGTCATATAATGTTGAAAAATACAATCTGGATTGGTATACTGACATGGATTATTGTAGATTTGCTCATTGAGCTTAAGGAGGATAAAATAATGGTTTCATGGAAAAATCTTGACACACTTGATAGTTTCAAGACTTTAGAAAATGCCAGCAAAGTTACAGTTAAAGAAGTAATGGCTGGAGAAAATGGTGCTAACAGAGTTAAGAACTACAATGTTGCTATGGCAGCTGGTCTTAACTATAACTATGCAGCTAAGGCTGTTGATGATGAGATCCTTGCTGATCTTCAGGCATTGGCTGACGAGGCTGAACTTACTGATAAATTTGCTGAGCTTTACAATGGTGCAGTTATCAACACTGGTGAGAAGAGACTTGTTCTTCATCAGTTATGCCGTGGACAGCTTGGTAACGATGTTGTTGCTGACGGAATCAATAAGAGAGATTTCTATGTAACACAACAGAACAACATTGCTGATTTCGTAAACAAGGTTCACAATGGTGAGATTACAAATGCAGCTGGTGAGAAATTCACAACTGCTGTTCAGATTGGTATAGGTGGATCTGACCTTGGTCCTCGTGCTATCTATCTTGCTCTTGAAAACTGGGCTAGAAAGACTGGCAACTTCAAGATGGAAGCAAAGTTCATCTCTAACGTTGATCCTGATGATGCAGCAGCAGTTCTTGCTTCAATCGATGTTGCTCATTCAATCTTTGTACTTGTTTCAAAATCAGGTACAACACTTGAGACACTTACAAATGAATCATTTGTTAAGGATGCTATTACAAAGGCTGGTCTTAACCCAAGCAATCATATGATAGCAGTTACATCTGAGACATCACCACTTGCAAAGAGCAGTGATTATCTTGCTGCTTTCTTCATGGATGATTATATTGGTGGTAGATTCTCTTCTTCATCTGCAGTAGGTGGTGCAATCCTTTCGCTTGCTTTTGGTCCTAAGGTATTCGCTGACTTCCTCGCTGGAGCTGCAGCAGAAGACAAACTTGCTACAAACAAAGATATTAAAAAGAATCCTGCATTATTAGATGCACTTATTGGTGTATATGAAAGAAATGTACTTGGCATGCCTGCTACAGCAGTTCTTCCATACTCACAGGCACTTTCAAGATTTCCTGCTCATCTTCAGCAGGCTGATATGGAATCAAATGGTAAGAGCGTAAACAGATTTGGTGAACCAATCAGCTATGTAACTGGTCCTATCATCTATGGTGAGCCAGGAACCAATGGTCAGCATTCATTCTATCAGTTACTTCATCAGGGAACTGATATCGTTCCACTTCAGTTCATTGGATTCAAGAAGAGCCAGTGCGGAGTTGATGTTGATATTCAGGGAAGCACAAGCCAGCAGAAATTATGTGCTAACGTTGCTGCTCAGATTGTTGCATTTGCATGTGGTAAAGATGATGAGAACAACAATAAGAAGTTTGAAGGAAACCGTCCATCAAGCATCATCATTGGTGAAGAACTTGATCCTCAGTCAATGGGCGCTATCCTTTCACACTTCGAGAATAAGATTATGTTCCAGGGCTTCATCTGGAATGTAAACAGCTTCGACCAGGAAGGCGTTCAGCTTGGTAAGGTTCTTGCAAAGAAGGTTCTCGCTCATGAAACAGACGGAGCACTTAAGGTATACAGTGATCTTCTTGGAATCTAATTCAATAAGATATAAATAACATCCAAAAAGAGTGATAGGCCTAAGCTTATCACTCTTTTTAAGTTCAATACTGTATCAATGATTAAATACTTTATTTAAGCATAATACTTATATTCCACTCTTTGTTAAGATTTTCGTACTATCTGTCTTTAGTAATCTTTCCATTTTCCACTCTGTAGACCATATCACATTTTTCTATAGTCTGTAGTCTGTGAGCTATTATAATAAGAGTCTTCTTACCATGAAGCCTGTTGATTGAATCCATGATAGCAGCCTCAGTATCTCCATCAAGGGCTGATGTAGCCTCATCAAGGATAAGTACTTCTGGATCCTCAAACAGAGCTCTGGCAATACCAATTCTCTGTTTTTGTCCGCCTGAGATTCTGATACCTCTTTCTCCGATTCCTGTATCAAGCCCATCTGGAAGAGATCTTACATATTCATCAAGCTGAGCTTCCTTAAGTGCTGCCCATACTTTTTCATCATCTATTTCTGCATCTGGATAACCAAATGCCACATTCTTTCTTATGGTGTCATCTATCATAAAGATAGACTGTGGAATATATCCTATATTCTTCAGCCAGCCTTCGTAGTTGCTCTTTACATCAACTCCATCAGCCTTGATTACACCGTCCTTAAGCTCAAGTAATCCCAGGAGCACATCCACCATAGTTGTCTTTCCTGAACCTGAAGTTCCAACAATGCCTACTGCAGATCCTATTGGAATCTCAACACTTGCATGGTCAAAAATCAGTCTGTCTGTATTGGGATATGCATAAGTAATATCCTCAACACTAATCTTCTTTGTAACTGGCAATTTGATAACATTCTTCTGTACTCTGTAGGCTGCTTCATCATACACAACATTTTCATCGTTGATTTCGGTCTGCAGATGCTCTGATACATTCCAGAGAAATGGCTCAAAATATGATATTGATGTCATATAATTGTTAATTCTATTAGCACTAGGCAACAATCTCATTGCAGCCAGAGCAAACACTGATAATTGCGGAAGCAGTTCATCAACTGAGGCTCCATTAACCATTACAACCGACATATATCCCACAAGGCCTGCTATACATATAGTCTCAATCAGCAATCTTGGAGTAGAATTATAGATATTGTATTTCTGAACTGCACCTACATATCCTGCTCCACATTCTGCATACTCATTGATAAAATAATGCTCCTTATTGGCTACCTTGATTTCCTTTATGCCCATTACTGCTTCTTCAATCCATTTAAACAGTGCACTGTAATAATCCTGATTATCCTGTCCTGCCTTATACATAATAGGCTTAAGAACTATTTTGATTATAACCAGAACTGCTATCAGAAGACCTGCTATAGTAATAACCATAGCTGCATCCACGGCAATAAGTACTGCTGCAAGACAGGCAAATACTACTATTTCACTTGTAAGCTGAAGAATGGTAAGTATCAGCGCATACATATTGTTTACATCTGAAGTAATATTTCTCTGAATAACAGCTGTTTCTGCATTAAGATAGAATTCATAGGGGCGCTTCATAAAATTAATCATCATGCGTCTTGAAGTTGCAAACTGATTCGTATATACAAATTTCAACTGAACAACATTTTGGAAAAACAAAAATAAATTCTTCAGTACAAATGCAAATACCAAAAACAGCATCATCAGAAGAGTAAACTGCATAGGCGATGACATATTTAACCCATGATAAACAGCTGACAAATACTTGTTAGTATCTACTGCTTCAGGATCCAGCAGTACACCCATAACTGGGATAATTGCAGAAATACTGAGTGACTCAAGTACGCCTCCGACCAGCATGAGTACTACTATCAATACCATCTTATTCTTTTGTTTTCTATCCAGCAGTATATTTAATCGCTTTAATATCTTTATCATAATATGTCGCTCTCCTGAGTGGCCATATTTTAGCCCATTAGTATCTCTTTTGCAAGTCTGCTAGCTCCACAGCCATCACAGATACCTGTCATCTTGCTACGCATGGCGCTCAGTCTTGCTTTGTCTTCTATTAGTTTTTCCAACTCATCGATTATATTTTTGGCTACGACCCCTAAATCCTGTCGCACATCGCCTCCATATATCATAATCCCCTGTTCACTATAATAATCACTGTTCTGCTGCTGATTATCTGCCATAACGTATTCTATGGCTGGAACCTTCATTGCGCACAATTCTGTGAGCATAGTTCCTGCTGCAGAAATCGCAACATCACAGTCAGACATAAGTCTTGCCATTTCCTCCACACCCTTATGAAGAAAAACATTATGACAGCACCAGGCCAGCCTTGCTATCTTATCACCATCTGCCTGATTACCTATCACAATATGAAAATCTATATCCTCCAGAGTTTTTCTCTGTGCAAGTTCCTCCATAAGAGCGAGACATACTCCATAGCTGTCTCCACCACCACTTGCTATTAGTACCTGCTTCTGTCCATAAGATTCTCTGCTGTAGCTTTTTGCAAACTGTACTCTTAATGGGGCATACATTGGTCCCAGCAACAAACTGACGCTTTCGTCATATTTGTCTTCATATCCCAAAGTCTTCGCATAAGCATTGTAATTAATCAAAATATCCACGGGATATACTTCTTTACCCAGATCATCCATACATACCAGCTTAATCTCTGAATTAGTCTTTTCTCTCAATAGACTGTAATATTCTGTATTAAAGCTATACGAGTCACAAAGAAGTATTCTTACTTCACGTTCTGACATTCTTGTCACTAATGTATCCAGTTCTCCAATAGGATTAGCCCAGTCTGAATCAAGCAGCTCATAACTAAAGCCACGGGATTTAGGCCACTGCGCAGATTCTTCGTCTGCCACAAAGAAGATCACTTCTTCACCTAGCTCTACTATTGCATCTGCTATAGTCATACATCTCATAATGTGACCTGTTGCTATTGTTTTATTGGCGTCTGCTCTGATTCCAATCATTTCTTATAATACTCCGCAATCTTTGTAACTGCTTCTATTACACTGTCCACATCCTCATCGCTCATACTGTAATAAAGTGGGAGTGATATTATCTCATCATACAGTTTCTCAGCCTTTGGACATAGACCCTTTCTATATCCCAGTTTCTGATAATGTGGGAAATAATATACCGGAATATAATGAACATTACATACCACATTTTCTGCGCCCAAAGCATCGAAGAATTGTCTTCTGTTTATGCTTAGTTTATCTGGATTGATTCTTAAAACATAAAGGTGCCTAGCTGTATCTGATTCAGGAATCTCCTTTTGTACTACTATCTGATCAAGCTTTGCAAAAGCCTCATTGTACCTTGCTACTATCTCTTTTCTTCTTGCCTTAAACATTGCAAGCTTGTCCAGCTGACTGATAATGAGTCCTGCCTGAATATCTGTCATTCGATAATTGTAACCAAGATTCACCTGCTCGTAATACCATGGCCCCTCTGATTCATTGGCCATAAGAGACGTATCTCTTGTAATTCCATGACTTCTTGCAAGAAGAAGCTTTTTGTAATAATCCTCGCTATTGGTAAGAACTGCTCCGCCTTCACCACCTGTGATTGTCTTAACAGGATGGAAACTGAAAGTAGTCATGTCTGCGATAGAGCCTACTCCTTTGCCATTATAAAGAGTTCCAACAGAATGAGCTCCATCCTCAATAAGCACAAGATTATGCTTCTTACATATGTCTGTAAGTCTGTCCAGTTCCACTGCCTGACCTGTATAATCTACAGCTACCACTGCCTTTGTCTTCTCTGTAATATGTGTCTCAACGCTGGCTGGATCAATGTTATATGTATCTGCATTAATATCTGCAAACACCGGTGTTGCTCCAACATATAATGCGCAGTTAGCACTTGCTGCAAAGGTAATTGGTGTTGTTATCAACTCGTCACCTTCACCCAGACCTGCCGCCATGGCAGCCATATGTAGAGCAGCTGTACCATTACTACAAACTACAGCATATTTTGCACCAGTAAGCTTACAAAGCTTATCCTCTAACTCATTAATCTTAGGACCACATGTAAGATAGTCACTTTTGAGTACATCCACTACTGCGTCATAATCCGACTGGTCAAGATACTGATGACCATAATATATCTTTGTATTTCTGACAGGTGTGCCACCTTCAATTGCTGGCTTATTCATACTAATCTCCGTTCTGCCCTTCATAATCTGGAGGGCGCTTATAGAATGAACTTCTACATCTTTCTTAAATATACCGATAGGACATGCAGATATCCACATGTCCTATTATTGTTTATCTCTTTTTAATTATTTCTCTAAATCAATGCCCTTAAGCAGTTCTCTGATCTCTTCCACGCTAAGCCATTCTGTATTGTTGCCTGAGCTGTAAGAAAATCCCTGCTCAACCTTCTTGCCACCCGGAATCGGTTCTCTCTGCTTATCGTTCCATACCATCTGAGGATATACGATAAAATGCTTATCATATTCATAGGTTGTCATGGAATCTTCAACAGTTACCATTATCTCATGAAGTTTCTCGCCCTCACGAATACCAACCTCTGGCATCTTACATCCCGGAAGCATAGCCTCTGCAAGATCTGTAATCTTAAAACTTGGAATCTTACTAATAAATGTCTCACCACCACGTGCCTCTTTAAGCGCCTTGATAACCAGCTCAACTCCTTCTGTAAGACTGATCCAGAATCTTGTCATTCTGTAATCTGTAATTGGAAGCTCTGTTCCACCATTCTTGATTATGTTATTAAAGAAAGGAATTACACTTCCTCTTGATCCAGCTACATTACCATAACGTACAATCGAGAAGTTTACATCCTTTGTTCCTGAATAAGAATTGGCTGCTATGAAAAGCTTATCTGAAACAAGCTTTGTTCCACCATACAGGTTAACTGGGTTAACGGCCTTATCTGTTGAAAGAGCAACTACTTTCTTAACTCCTTTATTTAGTGCAGCTTCAATTATATTCATAGCACCATGGATATTAGTCTTAATTGCTTCGTTAGGATTATACTCACAAGCAGGAACCTGCTTAAGTGCTGCTGCGTGAATTACATAATCAACTCCCTCAAAAGCTCTTTCAAGTCTTTCCTTATCTCTTACATCACCGATGAAGAATCTAAGCTTGTCTGCGTACTCTTTCATCTCATTTTGCATTATAAACTGCTTAAATTCATCACGTGAATAAATAATAATCTTCTTAGGGTTGTAGTTTGCTAAAACATATTTAGTAAAGCATTTACCAAAGGAACCTGTTCCTCCAGTAATAAGTATTGTCTTATCGTTTAACATATATTCCTTTCTGAACGCAAAATGCGTCTTTAACGAATCTCATAATCTATCGAATTATAGCATAATGACTATATTTGTGCAAACTTCCAACATTTACATTCGCAGAATTACAGTATGCCAAATCACAGATTTTCAGGGTAATAAAGCTACTGTGCTCTGTGATCAAATACTCGCTGTGTCTTCTTCTCACTTCTTGGCAATGTTCCAACAGGAACAACCACCACCTTTGGTGTAACCATCATGCGTGACTTTACAAGGTTTTTGAGCGAAGCTGCAGTTTCATCGAAGTTTACTCTTCCTTCTGCTTCCACAGTCAGCATAATAATATCCCTGTTTTTCTCGTCGTCGTGGGCAATATCAATCTTATATTCACTGGATACTCCATCAACTTGTCCAAGTAATTCTTCAATCTGGCTTGGGAACATATTTACACCATGAACCTTGAACATATCATCGCTTCTTCCCTGAATAATATCAAGTCTTGGATAACATCTTCCACATTTACACTGCCCTGGAATAATACGCGAAATATCATGCGTTCTAAATCTGATAAGAGGCGCACCTTCTTTAACAAGAGTTGTAATTACAATTTCTCCCTCTTCTCCATCTTCTACAGGAATACCTGTCTTTGGATCAATAATCTCGATGTACAGATAATCATCCCAATAATGCATGCCTGTCTCACCTATACAGTTGATACCGATTCCAGGACCATATATTTCAGTTAATCCATATATATCATAGAGTTCTATTCCAAGCTCTCTTGAAATATATTCTCTCTTCTTTTCACTCCATCTTTCTGAACCAATTACACCTTTTTTCAGATGGATTTTATCCTTTAATCCACGCTTATTAATTTCTTCCGCAAGTAAAAGTGCGTAGCTCGAGGTTGCACAGATTACTGTTGCATCCAGGTCCTGCATCATCTGTAGCTGCTTGTCTGTATTACCAGGGCCCATTGGAATTGCCATGGCGCCTAACTTCTCTGCTCCAGCCTGAAAGCCTATTCCTGCTGTCCATAGACCATATCCAGGTGTAATCTGAATTCTGTCCTTAGGAGTAATGCCAGCTGTTTCATAACATCTTGCAAACATTATTGCCCAGTCCTCAACATCCTTTTTTGTATAAGGTATTATTACTGGCTTTCCTGTTGTACCTGAAGATGAATGAATTCTTACAACCTCCTCATCTGGTACAGCCTGTATTCCAAGAGGATATGCATTTCTAAGCTCGGCCTTATCAGCAAATGGGAGCTTCTCAAACTCTTCTTGAGAGCTTACACCAGTAATCCCCGCTTCTTTATACATTTTTCCAAAATAACTGTCTGACTGTATTAATCTTTTAATCTGAGCATCTACCTGCTCTAATTGCTTTGCATTGAGTTTCATTTTGCTTCTCCTATTGCTATTCCTTTTTCAAATGCCTCTACATTAACATCAATATATTTCTGTGGAACTCTGTTCTTTATTTCTTCAAGAACCTGTTCCTTGGTAAATCCAAGTTTACCTGTTCCAACCGCAACACCAAGCATTGCAATATTAAGAAATTTTGCAGATCCAAACTCCGTCGAATCAATAACGATGCAGTGACATTTCTCTTTAAGATACTGAATCATCTCTACTCCATCATAGCCTGTATCATGAAGGGATTCTGTAACTGGCTTTACTGGAACTTTATTTACTATTACCACTCCATCCTTCTTAAGATATACAAGATTCCTTACTGCTTCTGCAGGCTCAAAGGCCATCAGGATATCAGCTTTTCTATAAGGAATAAGTGGCGAATATGACTGTCCTATTCTGACATGACTGGTTACAGAGCCACCACGCTGCGCCATACCAATAGTTTCAGCTGAATGAACCGCATTACCAGCGTTCATAGCTGTAGCAGCCAATATCTTTGATGCAAGGACAGTTCCCTGACCACCTACACCACAAAGTAAAATGTCTTTATTCATGATCGGCACCTCCTATCGCATTTACAGGACATATCTGACTGCAAAGTCCACAGCCTGTACATAAATTCTTATCAATAGTAACCTGACCATCTACTGTAATAAGTGCAGGACAACCAATTTCTCTAATACACTTTTTACAACTAATGCATTTATCACTTATGACACATTTGTCAGTTGGCTTTGTTATAGCAATGCAAGGGGACTTGAAAATAATAGCCTTTACACCTTTAACTGAAACGCACTCCTCGATTGCATCAACAGACGCCTTCATATCAAGTGGGTCTACAGTAATTATTTTTTTCAGTCCTATTCCCTCAAGAATCTTTACAATACTAACCTTGTCAACAACATCGCCCATCATATTTTTACCAGTTCCTGGATGCGGCTGATGTCCTGTCATGGCAGTTGTTGAATTGTCCAATACACAAAGAATCATATCTGCATCATTGTATACTGCATTTACCACTCCTGTGATTCCTGAAGCAAAAAATGTTGAATCACCAATAAATGCAAAGGTAGTTGAATCCTTATCAACCCAATGAAAGCCCTGTGCCATTGTTACACCTGCGCCCATACACAGGCATGTGTCGACCATATCAAGTGGCATAGCATTTCCAAGTGTATAGCATCCAATATCGCCACAGAAATATGCTTTCTTTCCCCTCATTGCCTGCTTAACTGCATAGAAAGAAGCTCTGTGTGGGCAACCAGCACAAAGAACAGGTGGTCTTACAGGAAGAGTAGGTGCATCTGAAATATCTATTCCTTCATTTGCACTATTAATTCCAAGGAAAGCTCCTATAATATCAGCAGCATTATTAGAATTATTTTCACCGCTTGCTGGTACTACTCCATCTAATTTTCCTGACACACTAATGTTCAAATGATGCTTTCCTGCCAGCCTTAATATATTTTCCTCTAAAAATGGACTAAGCTCCTCAAAGCAGAGCACCTCACTAACACCCTCAAGTGCCTTTAATGCAAAGCTTTCTGGGAAAGGATATGGTGTTCCAATCTTTATTAATCTAATCTCTGGATAATCCTTCAAAAATTCCTTTGCGTAAGAATAGCTTACTCCACCCGCGAGAATTGCTTTTGATGATGTTCCTTCCACTGTATTATATTTATAGGTTGAGAAGTCCTCTCCGATTGTAACATTTCTCTTCTCTATCATCGCATGATTAGCAAATGACAGTCTTGGGAATATTACCCATTTCTTAGAGTCCTTTACAAAACCATCATATTTTTTCACATCAAATGAATCTGCCACATCAATTGAAGCATATGCATGACAAACCCTGGTGGTAGGTCTAAAAATCACTGGTGTGCTGTATTTTTCTGAATAATCAAAAGCATCCTGAATCATCTGGAACGCTTCCTCTGGAGAAGAAGGATCAAATACAGGAACTCTGGCAAATTCTGCAAATCGTCTGGTGTCCTGCTCTGTCTGTGAAGATATTGGTCCCGGATCATCTGCTGATACGACTACCATTCCACCTTTTACGCCAACATATGCAAGAGACATAAATGGATCTGACGCAACATTTAATCCTACCTGCTTCATAGTTACCATACTTCTTGCTCCACTATAAGCTGCTGCGCAGGCAACTTCCATTGCGGCCTTCTCATTTACTGACCACTCAAGATGAGCTCCTTCTCTTGGAAATTTAGATATCGTTTCAACTATTTCAGAGGATGGTGTTCCTGGATATCCAGAAACAAGGTTAACTCCTGCTGAAAGAGCTCCCAGTGCGATTGCACCATTTCCCATTACATATTCTTTTTTCATAATAGTTCTCTATTCCTTTTTTATATTTATTATACAGACTTAATTTCTCCTGGCTTTATCTCAGTCAGCTTTCCTTCGTCTGACAGGAACCATATACTTAATGCTGAAGTATTATGCATCATACTTCCATCCGCTGAATACTCAAGATTTCTAATGGCTGTGAGATAATCACACAGCTCCATATTGGTTGCATACCAGATATTATCCTTGCCTGACATCATCTCACAGAATTCCTCAATAACTGTCCAGTCCTTAGATCTTCCAAACTCAAAGCTATGGCCCCAGACATACATAAGTGGAAGCTCAACATAGCCTGGAACATCCAAAAACTGTTTACCATACTCCATAACATTGTCTGCATGATGACAAGTTGGATGCCACTGCATAAAATCTGATGGAGGAAAGAATCCATGTGTAGCATTAACCGTACGAGCATACTTAATGCCAACTGCCTTTGCTGCTGAAATCACTTCTGGTGAATAACTACCAAATGGATAAGAAAAGCCCTGTACAAGCTTGCTCGTCAAATTCTCTAAATCCAATCTATCGTCTGACAGCTCACTAACTGTTACCGATACTGATAAAGCTGGCATATTAAGATGATTAACACCATGACATGCTACTTCATGACCTTCATAAAGAGTGGCCACTTCTTCTGATTTTACAAATTCTTCTCCAGGAATCTCGGTTACGCCATCAAGAGTTCCTGAATTAAGATGAAATGTCCCCTTCATTCCATACTTGTTAAATATCTCCACCAGTTTCCTATCATATGCCTGGCCATCATCATAACTAAATGTTAATGCTTTTTCCAATCCATTCTTATATACGAATCTCATATCCTAGCCTCCAACTATTAATCCATTCTACTTTTATTAATCTTGTTTATTCCCAAATTTATCTGATTCTACAAGCCCTTCATCTTAGCATGCATCACTCTTACACCCTTTGGTGCTATTGCAAACAATGTCAGGTACATCTTGTTTTTTGTCGTTAATATCTTATTGCCCATAGCTCTAAGCCAGTTATTTCTAATAAATGCAACCACAGCACAGTAGAACTGATTATCCTTATTCATCATGCTGATAGGAATATGGAGCATATAGTCTATCCTTTGAAACATTCCAAATCTGAATGCTGTATCTGATAACTCAGGGTATTTTTCATCCACTATCTTCTGAACATAGTCAGAATTGACAACTATGTCAGTAAAAACTCTGGAGAAGTCATTTTTATCTTTTCTGCGACTATTACTATTCATACGGTAAAACACATGGTAACACTGCTTTGGAAGGATAGGAAATGATTCCACATCAGCAAGCATATCTGTCAGAAGCTTAAAATCTTCATTGAGCTCACCTACTGGAAACTCTCTTGTTGCAAACAGTTCCCTTGATGTAATTCTTGTACAGAATGAGCAATCTCCTCTGTGCATAAGAAGCTCACGCATCATTTCCTTATTGCTGATTAAAAGCTCTGTTTCAGGTGGGGTGCACACATCAGGACGTCTGCTTCCATCTTCATTGACCTCATCTCTGGATATCTGTGCCATCTTTGAACCATAACGGCTCACGGCATCCGCCAGAAGCGCATACATATCTGGCTCAATGTAATCATCACTATCGATAAATCCTATAAAGTCACCTGTAGCCTGTTTCAGGCCTAAGTTTCTTGCTGAAGAAGACCCACCGTTCTCCTTATGAAACACCTTTATCCTGTTATCTCTAGCAGCCAGTTCATCACACAAAGCAGATGTGCCATCAGTGGAACCATCATCCACAAGTATTATCTCCAGCTCCTTATAGGTCTGATTCACAATACTCATAACGCATCGTTCAAGACAATCTATTATGTTGTATATTGGAACAATAACCGTTATCTTCATTAATAATCTCACTTACTCGCTAGGCAGCAATGGCCTAATTACTCTTGCCACAGAAAGAGGTCCTTCCCTTGGTGGCTCTATCTTTCCATTTGCATAATTCTCATAAAATCTAATTATCTGATCAGCTGCATTAGATGCATTCCAACAATCTGCTATAGTATCGTAAGCTCTCTCTCCCAGTCTCAATATAAGTTCTCTGTCCTCAACAAGACTGAATACCTGTATTCTGAAGTCCTCGTAGCTTCCATCAAATAATAGACCATTGATTCCATGCTTTATTAAATATGGTGCTGCTCCAACCTGCTCGCAAACCACTTCAGCACATCCACTGTTCATACCTTCGTTAACTACAGCTCCCCAACCCTCCAGATAGTTGCTGGTAAACAGATGTATATGACAATGGTCCATCAGATCTCTCACTTCTTCAGGCTTTAAAAAACCGTAGAAGTATACATTATCCTCAAGCTCTCCCTCTTTGACACGCTGCCTTAACATATCCTCCATAGGTCCACTTCCAACAAAATGGATTCTGAAGTCTATTCCCAGATCAGCCATATCTGCAGCCAGACGAACTATATATTCAGGATGCTTTAATTCAATAAATCTGCCGGCCCAAATAAACTCAAGAGAATCCATTGAAGGCTTTAAATCCCAATTCAGTTCCCTGAATCTGGGGAAATATCCGAATTTGAACATTTTCTTTGGATAAGCCTTAATCAGATTAAAATCCGAAGCTACATATGCTCCGTTACAAAGCATATATACATTGTCTTTCTTTCTGAATCTGATATGTTCCTTGTATTTTCTAATAAGTCCCCTTGGAGAAACTGCTTTCCACTGACCTTCTCTGTATATTCTTTCACTGATTCTTAGAGTCAGCTTTCCTGCCTTGATTCTTGGCAGAATCAGATCTTCTCTTTCCTGCCATCCCACAAGAAGCATGTCACAGTCATTTATCAGCCTCTTACATTCTTGCTCATCCTTGTATAAAAGTCTGAGATAAGCTATCTGCTCTTCATCAACTGACCAGCCCATATCCGCACGTTCCTGCTCCATTGGCTCTGTCTGAATAAAGGTGAAATTATCTCCCAACCTTTTAAACATCTCTTCGCAAAATGGCATCTGATGATGATTTATGAAGTTACTTATCATGGTTACTTTTAACATAACTGATCGTATATCTCCGTCAATCTTTCAAAATTCTTATCTGAATCATAATTCAGCACTGCTCTGGCTTTTTCAGCTTCTGACAGTTGTGTCATGTAATCTTTATCTTCAAAGACTTTAATGATTTGATTTGTAAGCTGCTCTATATTACCAACCTCATAAAAGGCCGCCTCATTTTCCTCCGCAATAGAAGGAATTCCCCCTGTTCTTGGTACAATAACAGGTGTACCAAGCAACATTGCTTCACCAACTGAGTTAGGTGAATTCTCAATATATGAATTGCATACCAGCACATGGCTCTTAAGATATCTATCCTTCATCTGAGCCGCAGACAGTTTTCCTAATACTGACACCTTATCCATTAGTCCGCGTTCAGCCATAAGCTTTCTCAGGTATGCCCCATAAGTTCCAATTTTTATCTTTTCTTTTAGGCTTGTATAACCAGTGATACTGTTTCCAGCCACATATATATGAGCATCGGGATACTTCTCCAGTACTGCAGGCATAGCCTTCAACAGATCGTGAAAGCCCTTAAGCGGATAATCCGCCTGTGTTACAAATATGCTGTGCTTTTCCATTTTATCCATATTCCATGAACCCTCATAGAACTCCTGTCTTAGGGTTTCATTCATATGAAAATAACTAATCTCTGGGTTAGCTGACAAAACAGCATTTTTGTCAAATGCAGTTCTTCCTGTGGCATTTCCAGTCAGAGACAGCGCTTCTTGCTCAAATTCTGCTCTCCTGTAGAACTTTTCCTGCTGCGCAGCAATATTATCCTTCTTAAGGCTATCCCTGAATGTACTTTTATTAATAATTTCCTGACTAAGTCCACCACAATAATGCTTGGCACATTCGCTCATTACACCCTGGATTCCCAGCAACACCTTCTGTGGATTATTAAACACTCTCAGGCAGGCAAGGGTATGTGGATACTCTGTACCAAATATATGAATTAAATCTGGCTTAAAATCTTTGATTATGCTGTCAAATGTAGTCTCAAGAGTCTTATCATATACCCATGGTGACTGTGTCTGTTCCAAAAATCTGTATACAACAACTGACCTGCTATCAAGCGTAACTGTATCCTTTTTGAAAGCTGAATCTATATTGTAAGGAACACATATTCCCATTTCCAGATTACGCTTATTATCTGCAACAAGCTTTCTTAAGGAGGCGTCTACCCATCCCTCCTTAACTGTAGTCTCAATATTAAGTTGTTTTGCAATCATAGGTGGAACCACGTTGCACAACCATAATATCTTCATCTTTTATCCTCTGGCAGCATGCCCTTAGCACACCACTCCAATGTATATGTCTTCAAATCTGATCTGTTGATTTTATCTCTTTACTTTATAAATAGCACTCTTCAGGCCATTATAAGCCCTTGAGAAAGCTGGACTTTCCGCCAGTTTTGTTCTGACTGGCGCAAGTGTAAGCAACATAATTCTTCTGTATCTTGCAGCCTGGTCACCCATGTATTTATCAGTAATTTCCCTATGTTGAAGGGCTGATTTTTTCCTGTTCTCAGCAGTCTCTGAATATCCTCCTCCCTCGTAGTTGCATATCACTATATCCATATGCTCACATACCGCATTTTGTTCATAAAAACTGTATAGAAAATGCTCATAATCCGCTCTGACTGTATATTCAGGCTTATAAGCTCTGTTTTTAAACAACTGCGTTGAATAAAAGCAGACCTGATGACATGGCACATTTCTAAACAGAGCAAATTCATTGATTACTGGTGCTGAGCTGACAATACTCTTCTGTATTAGATTATACTGGTCTCCATAAAAAATATGGGGCTGGTCATACTCCTTCAGATAAGTTGAAACTCTGCTGAGCACACTGGAATCATGGAACTCATCTCCACAATTTAGAAAGATACAGTATGCTCCCTTTTCTTCTGACAGATCTGTCATCATATATTCTACTGCCTGATTCATGCCATCATAGATACTCTTGTCCGGCTTTACCAGTATCTGAACATTGTCATGTCCCTGAAGGAAGCCGCTATTCTTTAGCTCTTCAATAGAATTATCCTTAGACCCACCATCTTTAATTATTATTTTGTATTCCTGATAGTCCTGCGAAAATACGCTTTCAAGTGTGGTCTTCAACCTTCCACCTGGATTAAGACTAGCGATTAGTATATATAAGCACATCTTCAATATTATTCCACTCCACTCCATTGAACAGCCAGCTCTTATAGGGAAGAACTGCTATTCCTGGTTTCGATGCCGTAATAATAAAATATACAAAGTATAAGACTGCCGCTACTAAGATTCCATATAGGGCGTATTGTTTCCTTTTACCTTCTTCAAGAGAAGTGTATACTCCTGGAACAAGTAATATCTGAGCAGTAATAAGGTAGTAACCTAATCTGGATACCATAGGAATAAATGAGCCACCTACATATAGAACCAGCGCCAGACTGGTCATATTAAAATACAAGCTATTAGCCTTATTGCCTTTTATTCCCTCTCTATAAAAGAATATACAAAAAGCAATTAATAACATGCATCGTAAAATACCTGGAAGGTTAGCCTTAATACCTATATCCTGTGTCAGATAAACTGTATCTTTATAGGATGGATACAGCTCAAGTATTATTTTCATTATTAAATCTCTGAAAAGATACAAAAATGCTGCTGACACTGCAATAGCAGCATAAAACCATTTCTTCCATTCTCTATTACAAATAATATACATAGGTATTACTATTAGGACTGATTTGTGAAACAGTGCTGCAAATAATATCAGAATTACAAATTTGAAATACTCTTTTCTTAACACATAACGTAAAGAATACAACGAAATCGCAAGTACAAAATAATATCTGACAGTATTAAAGGATCTGAAGTAGATTCCAAGTGACATAAACAAAAGAAAGCTTATGGCAAATATGTCACTCTGATCATACATAGCTTTGAGGAACACAAAGATAGTAACCATTCCAAATAATCCAAAGATTAACAGATAATTTTCCCAACCAGCCAGAGTATACAAAGCCTTTACTACAAAGTTATAACCTGGCTCCGTTACTATTATTCCTCCAACATTTATCTCATGAGCATTCTGTACATATGTGAGGTAGTCATTACCCACTCCGACTCTGAGAACACATAGCAAAGAAAGTACGCAAAAAATAGCAGCTAAAGATATTTTACTTAATAGCTGCTGTCTTGTTGTATTTAGATTGCAGGATGCCCTGTTAACCCATACTCCCAATAGTATAGTAATCAGGGCAACAACAGTATACAGTATCATGATAAGTATTCCTTCATTCCCTGTTTCATAAGTCTATAAGCTTGTCCCACACCTGTTATTTCCTGATTGTTAGCAAAAAAAGTTCCCTTATGAGCCAATAGCCATCTTAAAGCAAGAGGCTTGGCAAAACATCCATAAAGTGGAGCATATAGCACGCCTCTGTCATAAAAGAATTTCTCATTATATCCCTTAAACCAGGTGGAAGGTCTTGGCTCTTCTCTACCAAGTGTTACCGGCAAAGCATATGCCTTAAGTCCTTTTCTTATGCATTCCATAATAAAGAGACTGTCTTCTCCACAACTATATGGCGCGCCACCACCAAATAAGAGATTGAAAGTGATATTAGCCTTCATTACAGCCTCTCTCTTTACTGCTACACTGTAGGTTGGATATCTTCCACAATTCAGTCTGCCTATACGCTGTTCCTTAGTGATCTTATATGTTGCCCTTTCCTCAATGACATCAAAGTTAAATAACAGTATATCTGCATCAGGCCTTTTCTCAAACTCACTAACAACAATTTGAGCATAACCTTCGTTGTATCTAATATCTTCATCAGAAAAAAGCAAAATATCTGCAGTTGCTCTAAGCAACGCATTGTTTCTTGAAAGACCTACTCCACGTTCATTAAAGCTGTAACAGCAAATTCTGCTGCCTTCATATTCGTACTCAGTATATTCATTACTATCACACTGATTTATGACAATGGCGTCAGATTGTAAACTCATTGTATCAGCTATTGTCTCCATATTCTGTTGTACTGTCGATACAAGAGTTTGCAGCGTCATATATATTCCCTATCTTTTGCCGTAATATCTTCTAAGGAAGCATTCATCACATTCTGTGAGAATCACTCCCACTACTTTCTTATTCTGCTTTTTTAGCAGATCTAAGTCATATTCTACAGCTGTTCTCTGTCTCTTTCCCATTGGAATCTGAAGCACTATTTCTTCGGATTCGTTATCCGAATAGGCCTCTTTTACGTCAGCTGTCCAACGAACCTTATTATCACCAATTAACGCCTTTATATTAGCATCCGTGTCTTCCTTAAATAACTGACTGTCGTATCCTAAAAATGGAATCTGCAAATTAAGCTTCTTCCAATCATTTTCCACATATATTCTGCCATCCATACAATAATAGACTAGCCATACGAATACGGCTATCAGCAATGCTATAATAGCTCCGAGGATAGCAGCATTTACAGTCAGATTATGTTCATTGGCTACAGTTATATCTCCACAGGACCACAACTCAATAGCACTGAGTTCATTTACAGCCTCTGCAAAATGTGGCATAGCCAGTTTATAGGCTTCACTTATTGCCAGAAGCTTTTCTTTATCTGTATTGGTTATTACTATAGTTACAACACGATAATCGCTTGGCATATAGCTCGTAACACTAGCTCTAATATCCTCTTTAGTTACTACTCCGTCTGTCTGCTCAAGTGCATAATCTACGATTTTGTCATCCACTGAGAATTCATTCCATGTATAGGCATTATAATAGTCCATTCCATTGGGATAATCTTTCTCATTGAATACCACATAATAGTCATCCCTGATCTGATAACTGATCTCTCCATCAGTAATGGCATAATAAAGCTTATATATTCCTGCTCCAAGTGCAGCTCCAATTATTCCTGCTAAAAACAGAACCCAAATACACTTTAAGAGACAAAGCATAAAACGTCTTATGTCCATGGTCTCATTCATGAAATTGTCATCCATCTTCTTACTTGTTATCATCAGCTGATTCCTTCTTTAATGCAGTACGCTGAGAAGCATCTACTCCTTCTGTTGCATCAGGAGTAAAGATAATCTTTATTGTAAGTATCATTAGCTGTATATCCAGCCACACACTATAATTCTCAATATAGGTTAAGTCAAGTTTAAGCTTATCAAGAGGCGTGGTGTTATACTTACCATACACCTGTGCATATCCAGCAAGTCCAGCCTTGACCTTCATTCTAAAGGCAAACTCTGGCATCTCCTCCAGATAATCCTTGATAATCTCTGGTCGCTCTGGTCTTGGTCCAATAAAGGACATATCTCCCTTGAGAATATTGAAAAGCTGTGGAAGTTCATCAAGTCTAGTCGCCCTAATAAAATGTCCAACCGGTGTGATTCTGGAATCATTTTTGGTGGCTAATCTTGCCACTCCATCTTTTTCGGCATCTACACTCATGGATCTGAATTTCATTATCTTAAATTCTTTTCCACCAATTGTGCATCTGACCTGCTTGTAAAGAACAGGTCCTCCATCCTGACATTTAACCAAAATGGCTGTAATAAGCATAAATGGCGATGACAAAATAATGAGCATGAGTGAACACACGATATCTATTATTCTCTTAATAAACTGCTGTTCAACCTTAAGCGAATACTCTCTATTTAACAGAATTGGTGTATCAAACATATGAAGCTCATCAGATCCCTTAATTATTACATCGCTGATCTTTGGCATCACATACATACGTATATCATGGCTGTAACAATATTTGAGTAGCACATTTCTAACAGAAGTTGGTATATCCCAAATCACGACTGCATCATATTCTGTCTTTAGCATTTCTGCCTTTACCACTTCAACGCCTTCGCTGATGTTCATGCTTTTGGATAAGATAAACTTATCCTTTCTTGCTTCAAACTTATTGCTTATATCCTCTATTGAATAATCACCATATATTAGAAGCAGCTTTCTTGGTGGAAACAGCTTATTGTATAGAATATTGCAAATATTAACCCATGCGAATGAAAACAAAATCTGCACCAGTCCCATTTTTACTATAGGTGGTGAATATACCAGTCTATTTTCCATAAGTGAAATTTGGAAATAACTGATTACATTGGTGCCAAATACCGCTACAATCTGTGCAAAAAATACGTCTCTTACCTTCAGATATCCTATCTTTAGCCCACCCAGACTTACTGAAAAGAAAAACAGTAATACTGCATAGACTGCAATCATCAGAAAATGTCCCCAGAAGGTATATTTTACATTCCAGACAAGATTTCTATGATAGACCTGAGTCCATACAAATGCATAACAGCCAATCATAACCAGCAGGCCTACTACAGACATCAGTAATATAAATGATCTTTTTAATGCTTCGCCTTTTTTCATAACTTTTCTACAATCTGCGCAATGTAGCTCTTATAGCCCATCCGCAAAAATACCATCCACTTTTTATTATTGAAATCTTTTCCACATTACGGTATAGATTCCAGATTCTTACAATTGCCTTACCCTTATTGGATGAAAGAGACACAGCTGGTCTCCTGTACACCACCAGTACCTCATCCAGTCCATATGCTTTATAGCCCTGTCTGAGAATATTCCACCAGGTAGCCGTATCCTCACTTGGGACATTTGGCATTTTTATTAACTCTTTACTTATTTTGTCAGTGTCAAACAATACAGTCGATGTAAAAATCACTGTTCTCGATAAAGCTTTTTTATAATTGATTTCAGAAGGTACATGCACAATCTTTCCAGTTGGATTCGCATTTTCATCTCCAAACTCGTACGCAGTGAATATAAATGCTGCATCCTTCTTCTTCATATACTCCAGGGAACGCTCAAGTTTGCTTCTCTTCCATACATCATCAGCATCAAGATATGCAATATACTTTCCACAAGAAGCCTCTACTCCTTTGTTTCTCGCCAAAGCTGCTCCGCGCTGACCCTTATCAAGATAAATAACCTTGATTCTTTTATCCAAACTATTATCTGTAAATTCTTGAAGGATCATTTTGGTATCGTCTGTAGAAGCATTTTCAACTAGAATAAGTTCCCAATCCTCAAAGCTTTGCGCCTGTACCATTGAAATTGTAGACAATATGAAATCTTCTGCGTTATGTACAGGCACTATTATACTTACTGTTGCCACTTAGATTTCCTCTTTTACAAAATATAATGGTCTCTGCTTTACCTCAAGATAAGTCTTAGCAAGGTATTGTCCGATGATTCCCAGACAAAGCAACTGTACACCACTAATCAGACTGATAATGCACACCAGAGAAGGCCATCCATTTGTTGGATCACCATAAAGGCTGGTTCTGATAATAATAAAAATAATCAGTACAACAGCCATAAAACAAAACAACACTCCCATAAAGGAAGCCAAGGACAATGGAAATGTCGTGAAGCCGACTATACCCTCAATAGAATACTTAAAGAGTCCCCAGAAGTTCCATTTCGTCTCCCCATGGGCTCTTTCCACATTTTCAAATTCAATCCACTTCGTTTCATATCCAACCCAGCCAAATATACCTTTGCTGAATCGATTGTATTCGCCAAGTGCAAGAATAGAATCTACCACCTGTCTTGTCATAAGGCGGTAATCACGGGCTCCGTCCACAATCTCAGTCTTACTCATCTTGTTCATCATACGGTAAAACATTCTTGCGAAAAATGATCTGATAACCGGCTCACCTTTTCTGGATACTCTTCTGGTTGCAACGGAATCATAGCCCTCATCAATATACTTAAACATCTCAGGAAGAAGATGCGGTGGATCCTGCAGATCTGCATCCATCATAACTGCATAATCACCGGCTGCTTTTTTGAAACCAGCATATATAGCAGCTTCTTTACCAAAGTTTCTTGAAAATGACACCAGTTTAACTCGCTCGTCCTCGGCGTGAAGTTTTTTTACCTCTTCAACAGTCTTATCCTTGGATCCGTCATTGACATATATTACTTCTACATCAAGTTCGCGTTGTTTAAAAAAGGACTCATTTTTCATAAGCTCTTCATAAAAATAGCGAACATTTTCTTCTTCGTTATAACATGGAACAATTACACTTAGTAATTCCATATACTCCTCCAATATTATTTCAAAACATATATTAAATAGTTGTTCGTTTTCTCTTCCAGCTTGTAAGCCTTAAGCAGTAAAGGTGCTTCATCATAATAATCCATTATGATTACATCACAACTGTATTCTGCTGCTGTCTCGGCAATAAATTCAGCATTCTCCTCGCTATTCTTCATAGCGTCAAAAAGTGTATATGCTTCCTCATTGTAGCCATCCATAATGCCTGTATCAAGGTTAGCCATCCATAGATCTCTTCCGTAAAATAGAGGAATTGCGTCAGCTCTGGCACTGATTGCCGGGATTATTGATTCGTCAGCAAGAACCATAGCAGGATGAATCTTATTTAAATACTCCACTATTTTCTTTTCCTCTGAAGTAGTGACATTGTTGTCAGAAACAGAGTACTTGGTTACCAGTCCGCACATATTTCCCGCAACAAAAATCAGGAAAACAAGTATTAATACTACAAGGTGTCTAATCTTTCTACTCTTTAATCTTTCCGCCAATTCAGTGGCAGCAAAGGGTATATAAAACAGAATCGGTACCAGTAATGTAAGTGGTCTATAAGTTGAAAGCACTGGAAATACCTGAGCCAGAACCCATACTACTATCGGATTCATAACTACAACTACAAGAAGAACAATGCCGTACATAATAAACCATACATTTTTCTCTTTGTTCATGTAATAAAGCAGTACTATACTCACCAGGAATAAGAGAAAATAACTTCCAGCAAGTTTGGAATTGGAGAAATACTGCAACATAGTGTTCAATGTTTCTGTCACGCTTTTTCCTCCTTACCAAATCTAAGCGAGGCACAGACGATCATTGATAAGAGACATAAGGCGATCATCAAAAATCCTGTAGCAAGACTACTTATAAAAAGCGTAGCTGCAAAACAGATAATCAGCTTAAATACTCTTACTAAACGCTTGCCCCATGAGGACTTACCGTAATCTCCCCGCTCCAGTCTGTATATATCCATAACCAGATATATTACATATGCCATCATTACAGCAACAACTATTGTTGCCCCTTCATAACCATTCCATAGCACTTTATATCCTACTGCCCCCTTAAAATAGTCACCGGATGCCAATACTACTGCTACAAAAAATGAGCACAAATACTGCTTTCTACGGCTCTTAATTACAGCCGTCATGGCACATCTACAGGCAAACATTGTACAAAACAGTGTCTGCAATGTAATAACTATATAAAGGAGAACTCTTGGACTGATTCCATAATTCATACACAAATAGCTATAATAAACTGGAAGCGTTACAAGCTTTTTAGAGGTTATAAAGCCCAACTCAAAGAGTCTGCCTGTCATTGGGTTATATGTATTTACCGTAGAGGTAAGTACGTTAATTCTAACTGTTTCAAGCATAATATCATCTCTTTCAAAATCTGAAAGATATATAATCCTTGCTACAACAATTAGAATGGTCAGCATCATTATTCCAAAAGACAGGGCTTCTTCTTTCTTAAGTCGCATCTTCTGGATATCCCATAATACATAATCCTTAAACCTTACCACTGAGATGATAACAGCTATTCCCAGTAGAGCATAACTAGTGTATGACAAAATCTTACAGCAGCTGTTAAACGGAATATTTAGAAAGGTATTCAGAGAAAAAATGGCTCCCTGAATCAAAAAAAACGAAAAAAAACCAATCAAATATGTTTCAATTTGATTAGTTTTTTTCTGTCTTGTAATAAAGTTAAATATAATCCCTAATGCAAAGGGCATAATGAATATTAAAAATATTCCCAGAATATTCATATTAATACCTCAATAATACGAGGTCTATTGTACCAAATATTGCTTATAATGGCAAATTACAGATATCTTTCCTTGCCTTCTTTGGCCAGTTTATCCACGAACAATTTTATGTCCTGAGCTCTATCCTTTGCGCAGATTAATGTAACATCTTTTGTATGTGCTACAACTATATCATTTACCCCTAAAGTTGCAATCAGATGTCCATCCTCTGTGCTGTATAACACGTTCTCTTCTGAGTCAATTGAGCAACTCTCGGCAAGCACTACATTACCCTCAGAATCCTTGCTGTGAATCTGGTCAAATGCGTCAAAGCTTCCTACATCATTCCATCCAAAATCACCCTCCAGCATAAGCACACCTTTTGCTCTTTCCATAATTCCGTAATCGATAGAAATCTTTGGAATCTCTGGATATAATTCTTCAATAACTTCCTTTTCGCTGTCAGTACCCATCGCTTCACCAATAGATACGAGATAGCTGTATATGTCAGGAAGCAATTCCTCAAAATACTTCAGTATGGTTGATGCTTTCCAGATAAACATACCACTGTTCCATGCATATTCACCTGAATCCACATATTCACTGGCCGTTTCAAGATCTGGCTTTTCTACAAATTCATATACTTCTTTTGCTGAAGCATCCTCGCTGGCATTGTACTTGATATATCCATAACCGGTTGATGGAAATGTAGGCTTGATACCTACTGTTACAAGCTTATCTGTACACTCAGCAGCATTACATGCAAGATTAAGCACTCTTGCAAACTCATCTTCATTCTTGATGAAATGATCAGATGGAACTATTACCATGATTCCATCCTCGTACTTCTTAACTATCTCCATAGCTGCATAACCAATACATGCTGCTGTATTTCTTGCTGCTGGTTCACCAAGAATATGATCCTTCTTAAGAAGACTCTCAGTCTGATCCCATGTTGCTTCTACAGTTTTTGCATTTGTTACTACAAATATATCCTCTCTATCTGCAATCTTGGCAAGTCTGAGTGCTGTATCCATAACCATAGTATTTTTGCCACTTAGGTTCAAAAACTGCTTTGGCTTATCTGCTCTCGAAAGTGGCCAGAATCTTGTGCCCCCGCCACCGGCCATTATTACTCCATAAGTCTTCATTGTGTAACCCTCCTGTATATATTTCTAGATTTTCTATTGTTTGTAATATTCATCAATCCAGGCCTCATAATCTTTAAACCTGAATCCATCTTCAAAACCATCACCACGTAACTCAACATCTATCGTCAACAAAGATGCTGGGAACTGATTGTATCCTATAAGCGCATCCTGCCTTGGAATATATATATTATGTCCTTCCAGATTATAACTATCCGCAGGCCAGTCTATATAGTCCTTCTGGCTGATATAATATGGTTCGTTTATAGTTGATATTATATCATATCCAACAGTTTTTATACGATATAAGGCAATAACCACAAAGATACACAGGTATGATATATACAGTGCCTTCTCTTCACCATATTTTTCTATCATTTCCATGCAAAGACAACCATCCACAAACAAAGGAATACTTATAAGATAACCATATCCATATCTCACGAGTGGCGCACTATAGAACCAGAATGCACAGGCTGCAAATAGCACAGCGAATACCAGAAGCTTATCCCATTTCTGACGTTTTACATACGACTTATATACGAAATAGATTATGCCCGCCAATACACATATCAGACAAAGAGTAACCCATCCCTTTTCAATAATGGTCATACTCCTGAACCAGTTTGGTAACCACTGGCTAATCGGCATATCAAGCTTGGTTACATCATTAATACCTTTACCATATACCCCTATTTCCATAGCGTCATACTGGGCCATTCCCTTAGGAATCTTCCAATCTACGTTAAAGAGATCTATGAAAGTTGATGGATAGATCAGCCATCCCGAAATCAGCACATTTCTTATGAAAAATGGTATCAGTACCACAATTCCTGCACACAGACAGCTGAATATCTGCTTAATCTGCTTTTTCCTGATCATAATAACTGCAGGCTTTATTACAAGAAGAACCAAAAGTGCAATTGAGAACTTTATAGTAGCCGCATAAACAAGTAAGATGCTTAACATTGCAAATGGCCATGCTCTGTTCTCATCATTATTGTCCTGTTTATCAACCGCATCCAGCCACATAATCAGTGTTGTAAAGATCAGAATCTGGGCATAATAATCACTGGCTGGAGAGGTCATTTCTCTAAAAATCAGGCCTAAATAGAACAAGAATCCGAGTCTGATAAAATCAGAATGCCTAACTTTCTTATTTACAATTATTTTATAAATATCAATAATCTGTATAGCACCTATAAGTGCAAAAAAACCAGCAGTTGTATGAAGTGACTGACCTGTCAGATCTATGAAACTATACAGAGCAGTTAGTGCAAATGCACTGGAGTTATATCCAAATCTTAGTTGCAGGCAAGCCAGACCCTTTACCACTCCATATTCCTCTATCCATCTAATGCTCTGGGCATGATAAAGACTGGTATCATAATGAATGTAACCTCTGCTGGTACCATAAGCCATAAGAACAACTGTTATCACATAGATATATGGCAGGTAAAAATGGTACTTATTATTATCTGCAAACGCATTGATCAATTCTGATGCTTCTTTTCTAAATATTAGCAGAGCAACTAAAGTAATGACACACAATACTATATTGGCTTCCAATCCCACTCCGGCAAATAAACTCCAAAACTGAGCATATACTGTATTAAAAACCAAACCCGCCAAAATAACTGCTAATATCTTATTTACTTTTTTCCTAAAAATCCTACTAAAAAGGCTCAATACAGCAAGTCCCGTTCCAAACGAGGTAATTGCAATATAGAGCCAGTTAAGCAAAACCATTATCATAGCTATTATTTCCTACTTTTATAGTCTCTATTATGCTTTATTGTAATTGATATATATCTACAAATAATCTCTCTCCTACCTTTTCATAGTATGAAAGATTTTTGTTGTTATCAATCACTTTTTGCATAATTATTTCAGAGTTATCACTTCTGCATGCATATACATACAGGTTGTCACTATTACATATTTCTTCATCCGTAATGTCATCCTCATTGTTCATGGATATGAAGAAGATTCTTTCATAGGACATCAACTCCTTACTGTCTTTCCATATCATCCAGCTGTTAACTGGATTGTATATAAACATGACATCACTGTCAGCTCTTTCGCTTGCCCACTCATAGTTGTCTACATCTTCCCTATAGAGAAAAAATACTTTATTATTACACAGCCCATAGACCTGACAGGCAACTGCAAGTACAAGCAACATTACTGGGATTATTTTTTTCTTACTTATCCTGTCTGTCACAGCAAAGAGGCTCATCACTACAAGAAGAATAACAAGACCGTATACTGGGCATTCATATCTCAATGCCTCTGCAGGATTACTAGGTACCATTCCTGTCTTGCAAACTGTCAAAAAATATCCAACAGAGACTACAAATAATAAAATCTGCGCTGGAGTAATATCAGCTTTTTGCGCACTTTTCTTTTTCTTATATGCCAAAGGCATAGCAAAGAGAAGTATTATCAGTAGCAAAACAAAGAAAGAACCACTGAAAGTAAAATCATTTAACATCTGAGTAAAGAAGTTGATTCTGTCCCAGGTATTGGATACATCCATAAAGGCCTGAGTAGCTTCTGTTCCTCTGTATCCAGAGAAAATATGGGACAGGCACACAGGGTAGTACAAAATTGCCAGTAATATTCCCACGCTTACACTTCCACCATAGATAAATGCTTTTACTCTGGTCTCTCTGTGAAATACGAGATAAAGACAAACGTATGCCGCTACAAAAAAAGCAAACACCATATAATAATAATGTGTCAGAAATCCCAGACAGCTTACTATCAGCGTTGGAATAAAACAGCTTTTAAAACTCCACTGATTATTATCAAAAGCCTTCATGGCTATATACAGCAGAACAAAACACATAAAGGTCAGCATTGAATACATTCGAATAAAGGTAATTGTACTTAGATATCCTGCTGACAGTCCAAACAATAGGATAGTAAACAGATTTACCAGCCTATTCTGTTTTACAGCAATATCTGCTATCTTCCACAGAAGAATCAGACACAACAAATAAAAGAACAGATTGATAATCAGTCCCTGCCATTTTGAAAATGTATTTTTTGATAGGAAACATACTACGCGAAGTACATAGTAATAAAGTGGCGGATGGACATCATATGACTGACTTGTCTTTACCAGACCAAGATTCAATGTCTCGCCTTCATTGACCACAAATTCACTTGTGATCTCATCTACCTCTTTCCATTCATTGTCTGTAGGCCACAGACCATATGTAACATTGGTAGAATAATAAGAATAGTTCTCATCATAGTGAAAGCCCTGCTTTTCATTACAAAACAGGACTGCAACTATCATGGATATGAATATTAAAAACCACATTGTGAGCTTATAGCTCAAATCGTTTTTTAGAAAACGCATCTTACCACCACTTCTTATAAGCAAGAAGAGCTGCTAATGGAATAACTATTTCACAAAGCTGAAGGAAGAATCCTGCACTATCCTCTGTAATTCCTCCAAAATGCTTTTGAGTTACAAACCAGTAATATAGGAATGTTAATAATGCTCCAATTACGCAGCACATACCTACACTGGAATTAAAGTAAACCATAAAATATGCTGATGCCATTGCAATAATTCCAAGAATCGCTATCTCTACCGTTCTTGCTGCTGACTCAGGCACATAAGTGGTGCATTTGCTTTCCTTTGCATGATTGAGTGTCAGAATTGAAAGACCAAATAATGCTCTGGACATAACAAAACCAATACATAGAATTGGTATACCATCTATAGGCATCTCACTCCAGATACCAATATCAAGAAGATAATAACTGATACATACAATAATAGCGAAGTAACCACCATGGGAATCGGCCATTATTTCCATCTTCTCTTCACGCGATTTATGGGCACACAGTGCATCTACAGTTTTTACAAAACCCTCAAGATGTCCACCGCCAGATACAATAATTGGCAATATAACACATACTGCAGCTGGTAAAAGAGCATAATTACAAAGATATGGCCATCCCTCAGAACAAATATAGATAATGGCACCAATGATCATCCCAATAATCGGAACAAACACCAAAATATATCTTGTACTTTCTTCATCCTCTTTAAATCTAGCTTTTGGACAGAATGAATACTTTGAAAAAGCCATAATTAAGCTTTTTAAAACACTGTTCATATTAATCCCTATTTCCCCTATTACTCAATAACAACATCTTCTGCATAATCATTCCAGATAATACATACCCATGTTTTTCCCTTACTTACAGGAATTGGATTGCCATCTGAATCAATATATGTTGCTGGTACTGTATCTTCTGTTCTTACCCAGGTACCTTCTTTCATCTTTCCCTGTGTAAATACCTGTACCTTATAACCATTATCACCATGACATCCAAATGCAAGATAATCATGACTATCTCTTACTTCACCGTGGCAATACTGGAAGATAACATTATCAAAAGCAAGCTGTTCGCCTGTAACTTCATCAATATGCTTGTCACCATACTGATATCTGTAATACTTGCCATCTTCTTCGTTATACTCAAATCTAGCCTGCACCTTTGAAAATCCATTGGCTTTTCCAGATTCTTTTCCGCCTGGATACAACACTGTTGCTGACTGCGCTCCATCATATGCTGAAGTATCATCCATAAATGTAAACTTAGGAGTATAATTTTCCCTTACTGTTGTACGATAACCGAACTTCTCAATGTCGGATAACAATCCATCCATATCTATATAAACGTTATGAGGCGCTTTTCTGTCTGGAGTTCTGTAAAATGTATTTACAGCTGGCTCATTGATACCAGAAACTGCACCACTAAGATTATCAACTCCATCGGAATTAAGATAATCACCTACATATGGAGTAGCCTGACCAAAATGACAGTATAAACTGTCATATTCATTGGCTAAGAATACAAAATAATCACGACAGCTTCTGATAGAACCTATCTTCTCAACATGCTCATAATCTTCAAATATACCCATCAGTCTGGTAATACGACCCTCAACTGGGCATTCATATATAATCGATGCCTGTGATGTACCTGACTGAGGACAACCCTCTTTTATATTGTTAAGCATAACAGCCAACGGTCTGTGCTGCTGCTGTTCTATAGTACAGCTTTCACCTGTGAGATAACTGATTATCTCCTGCTCTTCTACTATCTCTTCCTGTACAGCTTCCTGTGTTACTACAACTTCTTCCTGTACAGCTTCCTCTATAGCCTGTGCTTCTTCTGCTGCCTCTCTTGGTGTCTTGCAGGCTAGCATTGTAACTGCAATTGCAAGAACAGCAAAAACACTTATTTTCTTTCTCATGTACCTATTCTCCTAGTTATGGACGGTATTCTGCTACATTTTACAACTTCAAGGTCAAAAAATCTACAGTTTTCACAATTATTTAATATTTATACAAAATATCAACTAATCTTTAACTATTTAAAATCTGTGATAGAATATTGATATTATCCATTTTAGATGATAGGAAGATACATGAATCAGAAACGCAAAAATAATTTTATAATGCAGGCCGGTATTCTGGCTGCTGCAGGAATCATAGTTAGAATCATTGGTATTCTTTACAGAAGTCCCCTGGTGGTGATTATTGGTGATGAAGGAAATGGTTACTATAGCTCAGCCTATAATTTCTATACCATTATTCTGCTGGTCTCTTCATACAGTATTCCTTCTGCAATATCAAAGGTAATTGCTGCAAGACTTGGATTTGGAGAATACCGCAATGCCCATAAGCTGTTCCACGGCTCGCTGGTATATGTTTTTATCGTTGGAATTATTGGTTCTTTTGTCTGCTTTTTCTTTGCAGATTCTATGGTAGGACATAATTCAGCTATGGTTCTTCGCGTATTTGCGCCAACTATTTTCTTCTCAGGATTTCTAGGATGTTTAAGAGGTTACTTTCAAGCCCATCGCAGTATGGTTGAGACCTCACTCTCTCAGATAATAGAACAGATTCTTAATGCTATTGTCAGCATTACTGCCGCTTACCTGTTAATTGCTTCAGTTTCATCAGCCAGTGACACAACACAGGCAATCTATGGAGCAATAGGAAGTGCCGTTGGAACAGGTAGTGGTGTAATTATTGCTCTGCTGTTTATGTTTGCAGTTTATCTTCATAACAGAAAACAGTTTCTTTATGATATTGATGGCGATGAACATGATAATACTCTCAGTAACAGTGAAGTAGCTAAGATACTGGTAAGTATGGTTACTCCTTTTGTTCTTAGTACATGTATCTATAATCTTTCAACGGCTTCAAACCAAAAGATTTATCAGACCATCACACAAAATTTTCAGGGTATGGATGAAGCTACATCAGCAACCTTATATGGACTATTTGCAGGAAAAGGAATGCAGATCATCAATATTCCAGTCGCAATAGCTACTGCTATGTCTGCGGCAATTATGCCCGTAATATCTGCTACATATGAGAGAGGTGAACTTGATGATACCAAAGAAAAGATGGCTAGCGCTATTCGTGTTACCATGCTGCTCGCTATCCCTTCTGCAGTTGGTTTGTTTGTTCTTTCCAATCCAGTTACCATGCTTTTGTATAACCAGCGTGCTTCCCTGGATATCGTTTCGTCTTTAATTAAGGTTCTTGCAATAGCAGTTGTTCTCTACTGCCTATCAACCCTTAGTAACGGTATGCTTCAGGGAACTGGCTACGTCAACCGTCCAGTTATTCATGCAACAATAGCTCTTTTTATCCAGGCGACACTTCTTGTAGTTCTTCTGTTTACAAGTAATCTAGGACTATATTCTCTTTGTCTTGCCAATGTTACATACTCACTTCTGATGTGTATTATGAATGGTATGTCTATGAGACATAAGCTGGAATATAAGCAGGAGGTTAAACATACCTTTGTACTTCCGTTTATAAGTGCTTTGATAATGGGAATCATTGCAGCTATCATTAATTATGCAGGAAGATATATATATCTTCTTAGCCATGAGGAACTGAGCTGGTACGCCAATGCCGTAATACTGATAATAGATATTGCCATATCTGCTATTTGTTATCTTATGCTGATTGTTAAGCTAAAGGCTGTTGATGAAGAATCTCTGCTTAGTCTTCCAAAGGGAAAAATGTTACTCAGAATCTGTAGAAAAATGAAATTGTTATAAGGTTAATCTCTGATATATGCTCTCTTAAGAGTATTTGCACGCAGGATATATATTATCTTGCGTGTTTTTATGTTATCTTGCGCGCTTTGATTCTTATTGCATGAATTTGCATTATTTTACGTGTTTTAACATTTTATTGCTTGGTTTCGCATTATCTTGCGCGATGTGACATCTTATTTCGTACTTTTGCATTATATTTCATTTTTACGCAATATGTTTCACTCCTTTATCTCCACTAAAACTGATAAAATATTACTTGAATATAGGAGATACAAACATGGCACAAATATTTAATATTATTAAACTATTAATGAAAGTCGAGCACATCACTCCCAAACAAATAGCTAAAACCACACATCTTTCAGACAGAACTATTTCCAGCATTTCCAACGGTTATGCTAACCCCACCACAAGAACAATGTGTGATATAGCAGATTATTTTGATATGCCTATTGACTTAATAATTGGAAGAAATATTGATAAATATAAAATTATTGAAGATGGTGATCATATAAGAATTGAGTATTCAGACCCCAAAAATCAGAAAAGATTACTTTTTGTTCTGCGCTGCTTTCAGTCAATGAAAGAATAGTACAATTTCACACATCTTTATGAGGGGATCTATACTACACTTCTTAATTCACATCCTGCCATTACTAATCTGTAACCCTTCATATAAAAAAGGAGCTGTTGACACAGCTCCTATCATTTTGAATATTAACAATTAATTACCCTATAAAAGGGAGGATGCCAAGTATACGATGTATACTTGGCATTTATTATGAAAAAGTTATTTATTTAACTTGGTAATCTCTTTTCTATACTTGTATTGTAAAGAAGGAATTTGTATAAATAATGTTATGTAAATTAACGTTAAGTTAATTAATTGTTAACGAAATATGAACAAGTACCCTGGGATACTTGTTCATATATTAGTCGGTTATTGTATTTTACACGTATTTACTACTATCTATACATGCTCTGGTTCTGGGTAATCAACACCGAAAGTATCAACTGTCATGGATGCAATCTTCTGATCATTCATAGGTCTGTCACCCCAGTCTGTTCTTTCTTCTGCTATTTTATTAACTACATCCATACCCTCTACCAGCTTACCAAATGCTGCATAGCTTCCATCAAGATGTGGAGAATTCTTATGCATGATAAAGAACTGTGATCCTGCAGAGTTTGGATTCATGGCTCTTGCCATAGACAACACACCTTCTGTGTGCTTCAGATCATTAGTAAAACCATTCTGTGAGAATTCACCCTTGATGCTGTATCCAGGACCACCCATTCCTGTTCCATCAGGACAGCCTCCTTGAATCATAAAACCTTTTATTACTCTATGGAAAATGAGTCCATCATAAAATTTCTTATTAATCAGGCTAATAAAATTATTAACAGACTGTGGTGCTATTTCTGGATAAAGCTCTGCTTTCATCACACCACCATCTGCCATAGTGATAGTTACTATTGGGTTCTGTGCCATAGTTTTCTATTTCCTTTCCAAGTTAATTGTTTTATTATAAATACATATTGATTTTAAACCATAAACAGGAAAATTAAAAGGTATAACCATGCGTTCCCAATTATTGAGATGTATATATTATGTGACGGTTGATCATTTTGTTGCTATACCTCAGTCACTGTCTGCTGATCTGCTCTATCATGGAATTAAAATATTTCAGGTACCCTATCATTCAATTGACAAGTTTCTTCCTCCAAGGAATATGACACCTAGAAACTGTCTTATTCTTTGTGATGAACCAGAGCTGGCTCACGCTTTTCTGGCTGCAGATTATAATGTGGTCGCTGTATTGCATTCAGATAACAAAGACAAGCATTTTCAGATTCCTTATGCAGTCGAAGATTTTACTGAACTTGACTGGAGTTATTTTGTTAAATACTGGCAACGCTATAATAATATTCCATGGCATATTATGGACACAGAAAGATGCCGTATCAGAGAAATGGGACCTGAGGATCTTAACGATCTATACGATATGTACGAAGATAAGCGTATCTGTGAATATACTGAGGATCTATTTGAAAACCGCATGAAGGAATTACAATATATAAAGGATTACGCTAAGAACATGTACGGCTTTTATAATTTTGGTACATGGCTGATTGAGGACAAATTTTCCAATAATCTGATTGGTCGAGTCGGCTTCAATTACAGACCTGGTTTCGAAGATCCTGAACTGGGATTTGTAATTAATCCAAGATACTGGAAACACGGATATGCATATGAATGCTGCTGTAGCGCCATTGAATACGGAAAAACTGAATTGGGATTCAAACGAATTCACGCCTTTGTCAGACCTGAGAATACAGCTTCTGTTGCCTTACTCGAAAAGCTTGGATTTAGAAGTTGTGGAAGATACACCATCAATGAAAAACTTCATGACAGATGTGTGTTGGATCTCTAAAAATATGCAAAATAAAAACCTCCTTACGGAGGTTTTTATTATTTACCACTTAAGTATTTTTCAATACCGTCTAATGCTTCTTTTTCGTCAGCACCTTCTACGATTACATTAACTTTTTCACCGATATCAAGACCGAGACTCATCATACCCATAATGCTCTTTGCATTAACTTTCTTGTCTCCTGTTTCAAGATATACAGAACTCTCAAACTGACTTGCCACCTGTACAAGAAGGGCTACTGGTCTGGCTTCCAAGCCATTTTCCAACCTAATTGTAATTTCCTTATTAATCATTGCGTCTCCTCTCGTACAATACATAAATATGTACGTACTCTTACTACCTTAATTCCTCCGCTATTTCACATAGCTTTCTGAGTCTGTGATTCACTCCGCTTTTCCCCATAGGCGGACTCAACAGCTCTCCCAATTCCTGTAGTGTTGCATCTGGATAATCAAGACGTAACTGTGCCATCTCTCTTAATCCATCTGGCAATTTTTCAAACCCGTATACCTTCTGGATAAGGATAATATCCTCAACCTGTCGGTTAGCAGCCTTAACTGTTTTAGCAATGTTAGCCGTCTCGCAGTTTACTTGTCTGTTAATGGAATTGCTCATCTCCTTGATAATTCTCTGATTCTCAAAATCCATTAAAGCCACACTAGCTTCACATATACCAAGAAACTCAACTATGGCGCTACCCTCTTTAATATATACAACAAAATATTTCTTTCGGCAAATAATTTTTGCTTCAAGTTCAAATGTTGCTAATACTTCCTGTATCTGATGAGCCTGCTCCTCATTCTCGCAGACCATCTCAAGATGATATCCTTTGCTAGGATCACTCATGGATCCAATACACATAAAAGTTCCTTTTAGAAAGGCTCTTCTACAGCAAAAATTCTTAATGAGTGTTGGATCTACCCGCTTTCCAAACCCAATAAACGTGCCAGTTTTATCAACTATTCCGATACTCTTAAAAATGTTCCACACAATATCAGCATCATCAATGCAAATCTCGTATCTACCATTTTTCTCGCATCCATCAATGGACACGTCACTAATATTATATGTTTTTTTCAGCAAAGTAAAGCATTTTCTATAAAGCGACTCTCTTTCCAGCGAAATTAGTAGCGCATCTTTAGCTTCTGCTGTTTTAATAAGGGAACCACAATAACTGATAATAGTAGCAATCTCTGCCATCTGACAATGACGCATACTATTAATCTGTCTTGCTATTTCTTCTTTTACATCAAGTGAAAATGACATATCTACCTGCTTATATCTCTATGGATAAGATTTAATCCATAATTACCTTTGCCATTGAGACGTTCACTCAGTCTGTTCGCTATAGTTACGGATCTGTGATGGCCGCCTGTGCAGCCTATTGCTATAACCAGCTGATGTTTTCCTGATTTTACGTAACCTGGTATAAGAAATGACAGCATATCCTCAAGCTTGTTTAAAAACTCTTCTCCCTCACCTGACTGCATTACATATTCCTGAACATCACTCTCATTACCTGTTCTATGCTTCAGTTCCTCTACATAATAAGGATTAGGTAAAAATCTGACATCGAATACCAGATCTGCGTCCGTTGGTATTCCATTTTTAAAACCAAAAGACACAATATCAACCATCAGACTGTTAAACTCCTGATCACTTACAAATATCTTGTCTATTTCATCCTTAAGACTCTGAGTTAGCAAATGGGTTGTATCAAATACGTAATCCGCACTAGTCTTAACTGCTGCCAGAATTTCTCTTTCCTTTTTGATACCGTCTTCCAGTCTTACCTGTTTTGTCTGAAGAGGATGCCTTCTTCTTGTTTCCTTGTATCTCTTTATAAGTGTCTCATCTGATGCATCCATAAAGATTGTTTCGAAGGAATAACCATTACCCTGCAATTTGCCAAGGCTGTCTGTAGCATCCGAAAAATTCTGATCCGAGCGAACATCCAAGCCCAAAGCAACATTATCAATTTCGCCCTGATTGTTCCATATAAGTTCAACGAATTTCTCTATTAATGGAACAGGCAAATTATCAACGCAGTAAAAACCCACGTCTTCCAGCATCTTCATAGCTGTTCGTTTGCCGGCTCCACTCATTCCCGTTACTACAACAAATCTCATGCAAACTCCCCTAAAAATATAACTTCTGGTTCAAGTTCAACACTATATGTCTCTAATACCTTTTGCTTAACATTATTAATAAGCTGGTACATATCTTCTGCAGTTGCATGATCTTTATTAATCAAAAAGCCTGCATGCTTTTCTGAAACCTGTGCTCCACCGACAGAATATCCTTTAAGCCCTGCATCAGCAACAAGCTTGCCTGCAAAATATCCCTCTGGTCTCTTAAAAGTAGACCCAGCACTTGGATACTCAAGAGGCTGCTTCTCCCTTCTCTTGGCAGAAAGCTCTTTCATAATGCCTTCAATCACTTCTGGATTACCCTTACCCAGTCTGAATTCTGTCTGAAGAATAATGTATCCTTCTTTCTTTGCTTTTGAGTTTCTGTATTCAAACTCCATTTCAGAATTTGACAGCATCTTAATCTCTCCAGCCTGTGTAAGAACACGTACTCTGTACACTACCTGGCGCATCTCACCACCATAGGCTCCGGCATTCATAATAACTCCGCCACCTACAGTTCCTGGAATTCCACTGGCAAATTCCAAACCTGTATATCCATTTTCCATCGCAAAATGAGACAGCCTGCTCATAGCTGTCCCTGCTTTGGCCACAATTTCAGTTCCTATAATACGGATACCACTATAATTGGAACCAATCTCGATAATAACACCTCTATAGCCCTTATCTGACACAAGAAGATTACTTCCCTTACCAATTACATAGTAAGGGATATCATTCTTCTTCAAATAGTCTATTAGATCAACAACTTCATGATCATTGATAACACTGACAAAAACATCCGCATTACCACCAATTCTGAAAGTAGTATGATTTGACATTGGTTCATCAACAAATACATTATCAGGCTGTACTATTCTTTTTATTTCATCAATAATTAACTGGTCCATTATTCCTGATCCCTGTATCTATATCAGTCTAAAACTAACTTTGCTGCTCCATATATTCCGGCGTCATTACCAAGTGTTGCAAGACCAAACTTGCAGCTTGCTGCACCTGGGAATACATACTTCTCAAAATGAGGCTTCATATACTCAATAAGAATATCCCCTGCTCTTGATACTCCACCGCCAATAACAAATATCTCTGGGTTAACTACATTGGCTACTGCAGCAAGTCCTTTTCCAAGATATTCGCCATATACATTGGCAACCTCTATAGCTAACTCATCGCCCTCTTTAACTGCATCCCAAACAGCCTTTGCAGATACCTCTTCATTACGAAGAGCACTTGCTTTGCTGTCAGCAGCCAGCTTTTTGTTAGCAATTCTTACCACACCTGTAGCAGATGCGTACTGCTCAAGGCATCCTTTTCTTCCACAGCCACATGTATCTGTTTCAGCATCTTCAAGGTGAATATGACCAATTTCACCGCCTGCTCCAGTTGCTCCACAGACTATCTTTCCACCGATAATGATTCCGCCACCTACACCTGTACCAAGTGTAACAGCAACCATATCCTTGTAGCCACGACCGCCACCACGCCACATCTCTCCAAGAGCAGCAACATTGGCATCATTACCAGCCATAACATTAACCTTCAATATATCACTGAGTTCTTTGCTGATATTTCTCTTACCCCAGCCAAGATTTGCAGCAAGTAATACTGTTCCATCACTTGTAACAGGTCCTGGAACACCAATTCCAACTCCGATTACTTCGTCAGTAGCGATAGCATGATCTGCCATCTTTGCCTTAATACTATCAGCTATATCTGGAATGATATGATTACCAGCATCCTCTTTGCGGGTAACTATTTCCCATTTTTCAAGTACTTCTCCTTCAGGATTGAACAATCCAAGTTTAACAGTTGTTCCACCTACATCAACACCAAACAAATACTTCTTCATCTGTATCTATACCTCTATGTTCTTTCTAATTATTCATCATCTTCTTCACGTCTCTGGGCAAGGTTTGCCTGAACACGTTCATATAATACCTGAGCAGCATTGTAGCCCATCTTCTTCTGACGATGATTAACAGCTGCTGATTCACAAATAATAGCAAGGTTACGACCTGGTCTGATTGGAATATTGTGGCATACAACCTTATTACCAAGATATTCAATATATTCTTCCTTAAGACCAAGACGATCATATTCCTTATCTCTATCCCAGTCTTCAAGTTTGATTACAAGATCGATATTCTGAGTCTCTTTTACACTGGATACACCGAAAAGAGTCTTAACATCAACAATACCAATACCTCTTAATTCGATAAAATGCTTTGTAACAGCTGGAGCGGTACCAATAAGTGTTTCATCTGATACTTTTCTGATTTCAACAACATCATCCGTAACAAGACGATGTCCACGCTTAATAAGCTCAAGAGCTGCTTCTGACTTACCAATACCAGATTCACCGGTAATCAGTACACCTTCACCATATACATCAACAAGTACACCATGAACAGTAATGCATGGAGCAAGCTTTACATTGAGCCATCTGATCAATTCTGCAGTAAATGCACTTGTAGCTTTTTTGGTCATTAAAAGAGGAACACCCTTTTCCTTAGCCTTTGCAAGGAAATTCTCATCTGGCTTTAATTCTCTACAGAAAATAATTGCAGGAATTGGATATGATAATAGTTTCTCGTAAATCTCTGCCTGTCTCTTTGGCTCAAGACTCAGCATATATGTATATTCTACATATCCAATCATCTGAAGACGTGTAGCCTCATAATGTTCAAAATAACCCGCCATCTGAAGAGCTGGTCTGTTGATATCTGGCTGAGTAATCTTGGTCTTGCTGATGTCAATCTCAGGTGTCAGATTTTCAAGCTTCATTCTTTCGATAATTTCACTTAATTTTACACTTGCCATGCTGCTATCTCCCTTATAAATACATCTTGTAAAACAGTATTCGCAACCCTTTGCAAAATACCATACTTTTGCCTTTTATTCTAACATATCAGAATGGAAAAAAGAATATATATCTTGGGCTACATTCCTTGGTATCTCTGATACTTCACATAGTTTATCTACATCTGCTGATCGAATATCATCTATACTGTCAAAGTATCTCATCAACGCCTTTCTTCTTGCCTCTCCTACACCAGGAATATTATCAAGAACTGACTTAACCTGATCCTTGCTTCTGAGTGATCTGTGGAATTCTATAGCAAATCTATGGGCCTCATCCTGAATTCTTGTGATTAGTTTAAAGCCCTCACTATGACTATCAATTGGAAGCTCTGTATTATTAAAATACAGGCCTCTTGTTCTATGATTATCATCCTTAACCATGCCACAGACAGGAATATTAAGATGAAGTTCCTCCAAAACCTGAAGAGCAATATTCACCTGTCCTCGACCACCATCCATCATAAGAAGATCGGGAAACTTAGTAAAGCTTCCATACTCAGTATCCTCACCCCTGCTTTTCATCCTTTTGCTTTCTTCCATGCCGTGAGTAAATCTTCTGGTCAGCACCTCTCTCATACAGGCATAATCATCAGGTCCGGTAACACTCTTGATTTTGAATTTTCTGTAATCACTTTTCTTTGGTTTACCCTTTTCGAATACAACCATGGATCCAACATTTTCAAATCCACTGATATTAGATATATCAAAAGCCTCCATTCTGGATACACCACTTATTCCAATAAGCTCCTCTATCTCTTTGACAGCACCAATAGTTCTGCCTTCTTCACGCTTAATTCTGTCTTTATCCTGCTGTAGAACCATGGCTGCATTTTTGGCAGCAAGCTCCACCAGTTTCTCCTTGCTTCCAATCTTTGGAACCTTGATATGAGTTCTGCTTTCTCTTCTCTCTGAGAGCCAGTTCTCCAACAGTTCCTGGTCCTCTATCTGATACTGAAGCATAATCTCTTTAGGTATAAAGGGCGTACCAGCATAATACTGCTTCACAAAGTCAGCCAGTATCTCTTCATCTTTGATACCCTCTACACCCTTCATAAAGAAATGTTCTCTTCCAATCATCCTTCCATCACGAATAAAGAATACCTGCACTACTGCATCATTGTCATTGGTACTCAGAGCAATTACATCCTTGTCCTCACCTACAGAGTCTGTCATTTTCTGCTTCTGACTAATGGTCTTTATACTTTCAATAAGATCTCTTACTGAAGCCGCCTCTTCAAATTCCATATTCTGGGCCAGATTAAGCATCTTTTCTTCTAATTCTGCCAGAACATCCTTGCAGTTTCCATTTATCAGTTCTATTGCTTTTGACACATTCTGCCTATATTCCTCCGAAGATACCAGACAATTACAGGGGGCAGTACAAAGCCCCATATGGTAATTCAGGCAGGGACGCTCTGGCGAGCATTCGCCTTCTAGCAGCTTTTTATTACAGGTTCTGATCTTATATATTTTATTGACTAGTTCCAGGGTGTTTTTTACAGAATACTCACTTGGATAAGGACCAAAATATCTGGCTTTATCCTTTTTCATCTGGCGAACCTTAAGAATTCTTGGATAATCCTCGTCCAAAGTGACTTTGATATATGGATATGTTTTATCGTCCATAAGCATCGTATTGTACTTTGGCCGATGTTCTTTTATAAGATTGTTCTCAAGTACAAGTGATTCCATCTCAGAATCAGTGACAATATACTCAAAATAGGCAATCAGACTAACCATTCTGTCTATCCATGGGCCTCTGCCTACATTTGCACGAAAATAAGAACGAACACGATTATGCAGGTCTTTGGCTTTACCTACATAAATAATCGCATCGCTCTTATCATGCATAATGTACACCCCCGGTTCATGGGGGAGTTTATGAAGTTCTTCTTTAATATCAAATAATTTTTCCAATAAATTATTCTTCCGTTACTTCTCTGAAGTCCTTTACTTCAACTGCTTCATCAAGGTTTGCCTCTACAGCAGTTTCTTCCGCCTTTGACACATCCTCGGCTTCCTTTACAGCCTCTTCTGACACATTTGTCACAACCGTCTGCTTGTCTGTGTCATTTCCTTCAGACAAATCTCCCGCTGCCTTATCTACTGACTCAGCCTTGTTTTCATCATCGGATTTAGTTTCGGCATTTTCCTCTGGCTCAGGAATACCCTTGAGCTGTCTGAAAATCTTCATAAATTCCTTGCCTGTAATAGTTTCCTTTTCAATAAGGAACTTGGCAAGTTCATCCATAACCTCTCTGTTTTCTGTAAGAAGTTCTTTAGCCTTTGCATAGCTTTCAGCCAACAGTTCCTTGACCTCATCATCAACTACAGCAGCTGTAGCATCTGCACAGTTAAGAGTGGCATTACCTGAAAGATACTTATTCTCAACAGTTGCAAGTCCCATAAGTCCAAATCTCTTACTCATACCATACTGTGTAATCATAGACTTAGCCAGATCAGTTGCCTTCTCGATATCGTTACTAGCACCTGTAGTAACTGTATCAAAAACAAGCTCTTCTGCAGCTCGTCCACCAAGAGTACTTACGAGCATATCCCTAAGCTCTGCTTCTGTATTAAGGAATTTTTCTTCCTCCGGAACCTGCATTACATATCCAAGCGCACCCATAGTTCTTGGAATAATGGTAATCTTCTGTACTGGCTCAGAATTCTTCTGTAATGCTGCAATAAGAGCATGACCAATCTCATGGTAGGATACAATCTCACGTTCCTTTTTGCTCATGATACGGTCTTTCTTTTCCTTACCAACGAGAACCTGCTCAACAGCTTCAAATAAGTCTTTCTGACTTACATATTCTCTCTTATTCTTAACTGCATTAATAGCAGCTTCGTTAATCATATTTGCAAGATCTGAACCTACTGCTCCTGAAGTAGCTAAAGCTATCTCATTAAGATCAACAGTCTCATCCATGTGTACATTCTTGGCGTGAACCTTAAGAATCTCCACACGTCCCTTTAAATCTGGCTTATCAACAATAATTCTTCTGTCAAAACGTCCAGGTCTGAGCAGGGCTTTATCAAGAATTTCTGGTCTGTTTGTTGCACCAAGTACCAGAACACCTTTGGCAGGATCAAAACCATCCATCTCACTTAACAGCTGATTGAGGGTTTGTTCTCTTTCTTCATTACCACCACCGTACTTGCTGTCTCGGCTTCTACCAATTGCATCAATCTCATCAATGAAAATGATACATGGAGCATTTTTATTAGCTTCCTTAAACAAATCTCTTACACGGCTGGCACCAACACCAACATACAGCTCTATAAAATCTGAACCTGTAAGAGAGAAAAATGGTACATGAGCCTCACCTGCAACAGCCTTTGCTAAAAGTGTTTTACCTGTTCCTGGAGGTCCTACAAGAAGAGCTCCTTTTGGAAGCTTAGCTCCAATCTTTGTATACTTTGATGGATCATGAAGAAAATCTACCACCTCGACTAATGACTCTTTTGCTTCATCCTCACCTGCAACATCAGCAAAGGTTACTCCTGTTTCCTTCTGCACATAAACCTTGGCATTGCTCTTACCTACACCCATAGGTCCACCGCCGCCTGACATCTTCTTATATGCAAAGTTAAGAAGAAGCCAGATAAGTAAAATAGGCAGAATATACTGCAGAATAATAGATAAAATCCAGCCAGAATTGTCTGGAATATAAGTTTTGATCTCTACACCAGCCTTGGAGAGTCGTTCCACCAGCTGATCTCCACTTTCGGTGATACCTGTATAATATGTAATCTGTGGTGTACTTGCACCAAATGGATTAATCACAGGTGAATAGATATCCTGCTCACTACTATCTGTTGTCTGAGATTCTTCCTTTGGAATAATTGTAAGTGTATCAGATCCTATCTCAACTCTTTCAATCTCACCTGCATCCAGCTTCTGAATGAATTCATCATAACTAATCTCTTTTGAGGTATCGCTCGAAAAAAGATTCATAAACAAGCTCATACTTATCAGAGTAAGCAGAGATGCAATAACAAGAAACATCAGACTCTGCTTTTTAGGAGGCATGCCTGATCCATTCTTATTGCCATTGTTATTGTTATTTCCGCTGCCATTATTTTGCTTATTATTACCATTCTGGCCGCTGTAACCACCCTTATCAGATCCTGAATTAGGGTTGCCCTGTCCTTCGTATTTGTCCATAATTCCTCCCATGATATTATTTTCCTAATATCATGTTTCTTTTTTTGTTTTTTCAATTATAAATAGAGATAGTTTCAAAAACAATTAAAATTCTGTGAAATATCCGTGTACTTAGTCTAAAACACTACAATGTTGGCTCAAAACTTGGCATGAGCTGTAATTTAAACAGATTAGCCTTATGTTTTCTGTCTATAAGTTCCTTGTGATCCTGGTCCTCAATAACACCCTCTCTGATGTATCTGTCCAGCTCAGCATATGTAAATCCAAGATTATCTTCATCTGTCTTCCCACAGAGTCCGTCGCTTGGAGCCTTATCCACCAGTACATCTGGCAGATTAAGCACACGACCTATCGCCTTAACCTCCTGAACAGTAAGGTGTGCCAAAGGGCTAAAGTCACCTGCTGCATCACCATATCTTGTCGAATATCCTACCCAGTCTTCTGAAAGATTGCAGGTATTAGCCACACGTCCATTACAACTTTGTGAAACCGCATATACTGTTGACATTCTAAGTCTTGGAGCAAGATTAATTAGTGTCTGATTAGTTAACTCCAAATCTGCTGGAATCGCATTTTTAATGCCTTCATATGCGTCATGAATATTGATAATGTAATGCTTTATTCCAAGATGACTTACCAGGAGCTTGGACATATCTATATCTGCCTGCTCACCATTAGGCATAAGTACTCCTACTACCCTGTCCTTTCCAAGAGCCTCAACACATAAAGCTGCTACAACAGAACTGTCCTTTCCACCTGAAATACCTAAAACCGCATTACAGCCTGGTCCATTTTCTTCAAAAAACTGTCTGATCCATGCCACACATTCATCTTTTACCTTAACTGCATCAAACATATCTATCTCCTTTGTTAAACTCATTTTACTATTTGCACGTCATAACGCTGTAATTATAACACATTATAGGATGCTATTTGACACATTTCATATATTTATGATTTGACTATAATGCTATATACTTTAGTTCATAAACAATTATTTTATGGAGGAGTGAATATGTTTAATAAGAAAACTGATCCAAACATCGTGGATGATATTGTAAACAGTGGTTCAGGAAAAGTAAAAAAGATTGTTAGCACTACTATCGGCGTAATCATTTTCCTGTTCGTAGTTATTACAATGCTTTCCAGTGCATACACCGTAGAAGAAACGGAATCAGTTGTTGTTACCACCTTTGGAAAGGCTAAACTGGTGGATGAGAAGGGTCTTCATTTTAAGATTCCATATATCCAGAAGGCAACAAGTGTAGATACAACAGTAAGAGGTATCAAGATTGGTTACAGCGAAGATTCCAACGGTAATGTCTACAGTGTAGAGCATGAATCTATTATGATTACCTCTGATTTCAACTTTATCGACTGTGACTTCTATGTATCATATCAGGTTACTGATCCAATTAAGTATCTGTACAACTCAAGTGAGCCAGATGAGATTCTTAAAAATATCTCCATGAGCTGTATTCGTTCTACAGTTTCTGCCTACTCAGTTGATACAGCCATCACTACAGGCAAGGCTGAAATCCAGAGTAATGTTAAGTCAATGATAATTGCAGAGCTTGAGGATGAAGATATTGGTATTACTCTTGTTGATGCCAGCATTCAGGATGTAGAACCACCTACAGATGAAGTAATTGAAGCCTTTACCGCAGTTGAAACTGCAAAGCAGGGTAAGGAATCTGCAATCAATGAGGCAAATGCATACAGAAATGAACAGATTCCAGCTGCTGAAGCCAAGGCTGACCGTATTATTCAGGATGCTGAAGCCAGCAAAACTGCAAGAATCAATGAAGCTAATGGTCAGGTTGCCAGATTCAATGAAGAGTTCAATGAGTACAAGAACTATCCACTAATTACAAAGCAGCGTATGTTCTTTGAAACCATGGAGGATGTTCTTCCAAAGGTTAAACTTGTTATTGATGGTGGAGAAACAGATATCACAAAATATTACCCTGTAACTGGTTCCACAATGGAAGCAGGCGTACTCGGTGGAACAGTAGATGATTCTACTGAGACAGAATAGGGGGACACGAATATGAAAAAACTTGGAAAAGCACTAATTATAATTATTATTATCGCAATTATTATAGTTGTTCCTTCCTGTCTATATACAACACAGGAAAATGAGTTCTCTGTAGTAAAACAGTTTGGTAAAATCGTTGCTACAACTGATGTAGCCGGCCTGCATACCAAGGTTCCATTTGTTCAGACAGTTAACTCTGTAACAAAAGCTACTCAGATATATGACCTTCCTGCATCTGAGGTTATTACTTCAGACAAAAAGACAATGATTGTAGATGCATACGTTCTCTGGAGTGTTAAGGATGTTAAGCTCTATACACAGTCTCTTAACTCAAGTGCTCAGATAGCACAGGGAAGAATTGACGTAATTGTATACAATGCTATAAAGACAACTATTTCTTCCATGACTCAGGATGAGCTTATTGCCAGCCGTGATACAGCTATGAAAATAAGTGCTACTGAAAGCACTATGGATGATATTAGTATCAATGATATTACTACTGAAGAACTTGAAACAGAAGTGTCTACAAACACAGATACACAGATCATTGTAATTTCAGATCTTCTTCAGAAATGCATTGGTGATCAATGCAAACAGTACGGTATCGAAATATCTGATGTAAAAATTAAGGTTCTTGATCTTCCAGATGAGAATAAGGAAGCTGTTTATACTCGTATGATTACAGAGCGTAATAATATTGCTGCTGCTTATAAAGCGCAGGGTGAATCAGAAGCTCAGATTATTAAGAACACAACAGATAAAGAAGTATCCGTAATGTTATCAGAGGCCTCTGCTAAAGCTGAAAAGACAGTTGCTGAAGGTGAAGCAGAATATATGAGGGTACTTTCAGATGCATACAACGATGAAGAGAAAGCTGATTTCTATCTCTTCTCTCTTCAGTTAGATGCTCTTAAAGAATCTGTTACAAAGGGCAACACCACATTATTCCTTGATAAGGACAGCCCAGTGGCTCAGATCTTTGCAGGAAACTAATAATATCTCTTCAACAAAGAGCGTGTAGCATGAGCAAATGATGCCATAACTACACTTCTTAGATATAAAAATACCGACTTCCAGTCATTAGTATTAAGCTAATAATTGGAGTCGGTATTTTATTTGCTATTATTCATTTGTGCAAATCTAAATATATGTAACAGTTATATTACCAAATCCTACGTTACCAGTAATCTTTACCTTTGGACTTCCTGTTGTGATGCTTCTGTTTTTCTCTTCAACTCCACCAAACATTGCTGTTGCTTCGTTGGTAACATACCATTCCTTTGGAACATAAAGATTAATGCTTCCGAACTTATCATCTACATGAATTATAGCCTCATCACAATGTATCTGAGCGTCATCAAAATATACTTTAACTTCACCAAATGAGCAGTTGATGTTAGCTCTTTCAAAGTTGTCAGCCTTTACATATTTTACAGCAGATTCAAAACTGTTAGAAAAGGTAAAAGTATTGTCTGTTACTGTATCATCTGCTACTTCACTGTATTCTATATAGTCTGCCGCATTTTTCTTACTTTTGTTTCCAAAAAGAATTCCCAAACCTATAGTTCCAAATATGGCTGCTCCAATAACTGAACTAGGAGAAACATAGTTCTTCGCAAATAATACAACCAGAAATGCAACTGGGAATAGGATACTACCCCAATCCCTACGCCTTAATCCGTCTATCAGCCAGCTTACCAGTAATGCAGCTATTATTAGTTTCCATGAAAAGATATCCTCAAGTATACCAAATCCTTTTAACAGTATCAGTCCAGCCAAAATAATAAATATAATGCCCCAGACCGTATTTTTCTTCTTACTCATAATAAACTCCTTTTCTCTTCCATCTTCTCTATCAGGGCCTTGTAATAGTGCCTTGATACATATACCTGTTTATGTGTATCTCTGAATGAAACAACACTGGATGCATAAAGATTTCTATCAATTGCAAATATTCTCTTTATATTAAGAATAGTTGATTTTGATACCCTCATAAAATATGCAGGAAGCAACTGCTCTAGCTCATATAGCTTATACCTGATCTCATAGCTGTCATCTATTGTATGAGCACTGATACCTTTTTCATCAGTCTCAAAAAACAGAATCTCTTCAACGGACAGATACACTCTTGTATCACCCTTATAAAACTCCAGGGCTTTTGTTGCTCTTGTTGCTTCAGTGATAATACTTTGTAGTTGTGAAATCTCCGGTGTAAGGCTTGGAGCTTTAATAATGATCTCCTGCTCCTCTAAACCTTCATCCAGTTCAATTCTTATTTTCATGTTAATATTCTTATCCGATTCCTTTACCAATGTAAATAAGTTTGATGTAAGAGGTAAATATATTAATGTAAGATGCAAATATCCTCCAGTAAAAACTGGAGGATATTGATTAGTGCTTATGATATTTCTTATTATCTGATTCGTATTTTGGTTCACAGGTAAGATGAATACCAAGCTTTTTAAATGTGTTTTCATCAACTGATGAAAGCATAACCGATGAATGAGCATCACAGGACTTTAACTTTGAAAGCTGGTCAAGTGCAAGCGCTGCATCCGGATTGCTGGCTGCTGAAGTTGATAAAGCAATCAATATCTCATCTGTATGTAATCTTGGATTATGACTTCCAAGATATTCTGTCTTTAACTTCTGAATAGGCTCAATTGCTTCAGGACTAACAAGATGAAGCTTATGGTCAAGTCCCGCAAGTACCTTAACTGCATTGAGCAATGCTGCTGCAGATGCACCCAAAAGATCAGTAGTCTTACCTGTCACAATAGTTCCATCTGGGAGCTCAATTGCTACTGCAGGATGTCCAGTTTCTTCTTCCCTATTAAGGGCTGCTCCTACTACTGCTCTGTTTTCAACAGTAAGTGAAGCCTGCTTCATAAGAAGTTCCAGCTTAAATAAATCTTCCTTTACTTCTTTTCCACGTCTTCTGTCATATAAACACTTATAATATCTTCTAATTATCTCCTGATTTGAGGCTTCCTTGCAGGCTTCATCATCTACGATACAGTTTCCTGCCATGTTGACACCCATATCAGTAGGTGACTTGTATGGACTCTCCCCGAGAATCTCCTCAAAAATAGCATTTAATACAGGGAAAATCTCAACATCTCTGTTGTAGTTAACAGTTGTCTCTCCATATGCCTCAAGATGGAAAGGATCAATCATATTAACATCATTAAGATCTGCTGTAGCTGCTTCATATGCGATATTAACTGGATGCTTAAGTGGAAGATTCCAAATTGGGAAGGTCTCAAATTTGGCATAACCAGCCTTAATTCCTCTCTTATTCTCATGATAAAGCTGAGACAAACATGTTGCCATTTTTCCACTTCCTGGTCCAGGAGCTGTAATTACAACAAGTGGACGTGTGGTCTCTATGTAATCATTTTTTCCAAGACCATCTTCACTTACGATAGTCTCAACATCACTTGGATATCCCGCAATATTGTAATGTTTGAAGGTCTTTACTCCAAGCTCGTTAAGTCTCTTCATAAATTTATCTGCTGAAGCCTGTCCTGCATAACGAGTAACGCATACGCTTCCAACGTACAGATCTCTGCCCTGGAATGCATCTATAAGTCTAAGAACATCTTCATCATAGGTAATACCATAATCACCACGAATCTTATTGGCTTCAATATCAGCTGCGCTGATTACTATTACGATCTCAGCCTGATCCTTAATCTGCATAAGCATCTTGAGCTTACTATCCGGCTCAAAGCCAGGTAATACTCTTGATGCATGGAAATCATCAAAAAGCTTTCCACCAAATTCAAGGTAAAGCTTGTTGTCAAACTTCTGAATTCTTTCTTTAATATGCTCTGACTGCATTTTCAGGTATTTGTCATTATCAAATCCTATTTTCATCCCGATGTCCTCACTATTTGCCTATTCTTAAAAAAATAATTATATGACTGTAATCCTTTCATTGCAAGATTTTTAGTCATCATCATCGTCATAAACTGGCAGAGAGAAAATAAATTCTGTTCCTACTCCCTCAGTGCTTATTACATTAATATTCTCTTTATGTGCCCTGATTATTTCTTTGGTAATGGATAGTCCAAGTCCGGTTCCCTTTTTGTCCTTACCTCTTGATAAATCTGTCTTATAAAATCTATCCCAGATAAGTTTCAGACTGTCCTTTGGAATACCTATTCCGCTATCCTTTACTGATACAAATACTTTATTTCGCTTTAAGGTCGTTTCAATCTTTATTGTCGAATCATAATTGGAAAACTTTATGGCATTGTCCACCAGGTTATACAGTACCTGCTGAATCTTACTCATATCAGCCTCCACCAGTAGCTGGTCCCCTGTAAGTACCAGATCTACCGACAGCTTCTTCTTCAGTAATGTTCCCTCGAAGGATTCTATTACACTCTTAATTACCTGATTAATATCGAATATGCTCTTTTCAAGTACCATTCCTGTCATATTCAGGTTGTTAAGTGTCAGCAGGCCATTGGTCAGCTTGGTTAATCTGTCTGTTTCATTGAGAACTACCTTTAGATATTTCTCATGCATTTCCTCAGGAATAGTTCCATCAATCATTGCTTCCAGATATCCTCTTATGGAAGTAAGCGGTGATCTAAAATCATGTGATACATTGGCCACAAATTTTTTCTGATCCTCCTCTGCAGTTGCTACCTTATGTGCCATATAAGATAGCGCAGCACTCAGATATCCCAATTCATCATCACTGTCCGGAGTCAGCTCATAGTTCATATCGCCAGTAGCATAATGTTCCGTAGCTTCGGTAATCTTTTTGATAGGAACATATACAAATTCTGTAAAAAATAACAGAATAATGAGCGACAGTAAAAACAGTATTATCAGCAACAGATAAGATATAATCAGCAAGGATTCTTTAGATGCCTTTATTTCCTTCATTGAACTGTGTATTACAACATAGCCTTTTACGGAAAAATCCGTAGTAATAGGTGCATATACACTCAACATTTCCTCATCAAAATAATCAAAAAATGTTCCTGTAGTATAGTAGGATCCCACTGTAATGGTAGAATCAAAATTCTCTACTACATTCTCTTTTGATATATCCAGATTCTGACCTGTTTGAAGTACAAGACGTCCTGATGGATTAATTATCCAGATTCTTGCCTCCAGATACGTATCCAACGCATCCAGCTGCTTCTTAACCGAATCAAGGGAAGCCTGATTGTTATATAGATCTGATGCATATGTATTTGCAATCAGATTGGCCTCTTTGTATAACTGTTCAGCCTTTTCTCTGACAAGATGATCCAGAGTCATGGAAGAAGTAAAAGTGGATACTGCAATGAAGCCAAATATGAAGAACATAATATATGCAATTATAAGCTTCAGATAGAGGGTTTTCCTCATGCTCTTACCTCAAATTTGTATCCAATTCCCCAGATAGTAGCTATTTTCCATGATTCATGGTCGCTAATCTTTTCACGCAGTCTCTTAATATGGACATCAACAGTTCTTGTATCTCCCATATATTCATAGCCCCAAATCTGATCCAGCAGCTGCTCTCTGGTAAATACATGATTAGGGCTCGCTGCCAGGAAGTATAATAATTCAAGTTCCTTTGGTGGCATATCAATATTTTTGCCCATATATATAACAGAATAATTAGTCTGATTAACAACAAGATCAGGATATGTGACACACTTGTCATCGTTCTGTGTTGCAGCCTCAGGTGCTGCTTTGCATCTTCGAAGGACTGACTTAACTCTGGCTACCAGTTCCTTGCTGTCAAATGGCTTCTCCATATAATCATCTGCCCCGAGCTCAAGTCCAAGAACCTTATCAAAAACTTCTCCCTTGGCAGAGAGCATTATTATTGGTGTATTTCCTTTAGCTCTGACTTCTCTGCACACCTGATATCCATCAATCCCTGGTAGCATAAGATCCAATAAAATCATATTAGGTCTATATGTATCCAGCGCCTCTAATGCTGATTCCCCGTCATTATATATCTCAGTTTCAAAACACTCTTTGACAAGATACAGAGATATAAGCTCCGCAATATTGTTGTCATCATCGACTATCATTATTTTTTGCTTTGCTACAGCCATATCATTTCTCCTTAAATACCGCTATTGTGACACCTGCGTCACCTTCTCCAAATTCACCCGCTCTGAAAGATTCAACATACTTAACTCTTCGCAAATGACTTGTTACTGCATTTCTAAGTGCTCCAGTACCTTTTCCATGTACAATTCTTACACTTGGCAGATGTGCAAGATATGCATCATCCAAATATTTATCCAGCTCATGAATAGCTTCATCCACAGTTCTTCCCAACAGATTTATTTCTGGTGAAATACTATAGCTCTTACTCATTTTTATCTTGCTGGCATTGGACTTCTGCCCTACTTTCTTCGTAGTTACAACTGGTGCATCCTCTATCAGTTCAAGATCATTAATGTTTACCTTGGATCTGATAATACCACACTGTACAAACAGATTACCCTTTGCATCCGGAAGACTGTTAACAATACCCTTAAGTCCCATAGAAAGAACCTTAACATCATCTCCCAGTCTGAGGTTCTCTGGTTTTAGAGCCTTTTTGGCAGGTTTTTCACTTTTAAGTGTTAGCTTGGAATTGGTCTCTCCAATCTTATTTCTTACATTGGATCTCTTCTTCTCCAGTTCTTTAACATCGATACCCTGACTGGCCTTGTTAAGAGTCATAATGGTATCATCTGCTACTTCCTTGGCATCCTGTAATATTTCTCTGGCCTCTTCTCTGGCCTCGCGGAGTATCTGCTCACGCTGGTCCTCAATCTTGGACTGCTTCTGCTCCAGAGCCTTTTCCAGCTCCTTGATCTTCTGCTTGGAACGTGCTATCTCATCTCTGTCTCTTTCAATTACAACACGCTTTTGCTCAAGATCACTGAGTAAGTCTTCAAAGCTTTCCTTATCAGCTTCAATCTGCTGCTTGGCTGCCTCAATGATATAATCCTTTAGTCCAAGTCTCTTTGAAATGGCAAATGCATTACTCTTGCCTGGAATACCAATAAGAAGTCTGTAGGTTGGACTAAGTGTATCCACATCAAATTCACAGCAAGCGTTTTCAACAAAGGAAGTTGATAACGCATAGACCTTTAACTCACTGTAATGAGTGGTTGCCATTGTTCTGATTCCACGATCATGAAGATGATTAAGTATAGCAATAGCAAGTGCAGCACCTTCAGTAGGGTCTGTTCCTGCGCCAAGCTCATCAAACAGGCATAGACTGTCTTCATCTGCATGCTTAAGGATTGTAACTATATTTTTCATATGAGAAGAGAATGTTGAAAGACTCTGCTCTATACTCTGCTCATCACCAATATCTGCATAAACCTTTTTAAAAATTGACAGCTCTGATCTGTCACCTGCTGGAATGTGAAGTCCCGCCTGTCCCATAAGAGTTAGTAGTCCCACAGTCTTAAGTGATACAGTCTTACCACCAGTATTAGGACCCGTTACTATAAGAAGGTCAAAGTCCTGACCAAGTCTGATATCAATTGGAACAACCTTATCCTTGGCAAGCAGTGGATGGCGTCCTTTTCTGATGTTTATAATATGATCTGTATTAAATACAGGCTTTGACGCATTATATTCAATGGCTAATCTTCCCTTTGCAAAGATAAAATCAAGCTTTGTCATGATTTTCTGATTAGCTATGATTTCCTCTGTATGAAGGCCAACCTTTGCACTTAAATCAGCGAGAATTACTTCTATTTCCTTCTCTTCTTCAATCTCAAGTTCACGAATCTTATTGTTGAGATTTACTACTGCTGCCGGCTCAATAAACACTGTGGAACCTGTGGATGACTGGTCATGAACCATTCCAGGAACCTGACCCTTATGCTCTGCCTTAACTGGAATACAGTATCTGTTATCACGCATTGTAACTACTGCGTCCTGAAGATAATTTCTCACAGAACCATTTATCATACTGTTTAACTGGCTTCTAATTTTGTCATTGGTTGATCCAATCTCGCGTCGAATTCTCTTAAGATTTGAAGACGCATCATCTGCTATCTCATCCTCAGCTATAATGCATTTGAGAATCTCCTCAGAAACTGGTGTAAGTGGAGTAAGTCCTTCAAATAATTCTGTTAATGAATCATCCTCTTCCTCAGGGCGTTCCTTTCTTCCATATGCCTTTACTCGATTCACATTTCCCAGGAAATTTGCCACCGTAAGAAGTTCAGCCGACGAAAGAGTTGAACCAATATCAAGGGACTTCATGGCAAGTGTAATATTCTTGTTACTGCCAAAGTTTATTCCATCCTTCTTAATAAGTCTGGAAAACGCATCCGCCGTATTAACCTGAGCCGCCTCAATCTCTTCCAGGTCAGATACTGGAACAAGCTTCATACACATATCTTTTCCAAATGGAGATGACGCATAATCCGCCAATTTATCTATAATCTTGTTATATTCTAATACCGTTAAAACCTTTGTATTCATTACTTTGTAAAACCTTGTTTATATCACCAAAATTACTATTAGCTATCTTATTACTGCTCAATACCCTGCTTATATATTGACCACAACTTATTTTTGGACATATATAGATTATTTTATCAATAAATAAGATAGATTTCTATATTAAGAGCATCATTTCAACTATGCTCAATTAATCTTTTATTTTTATGCATAAAAAAGCTCCCGCAAAACGGGAGCATATTTCTTCATTATTTATTTCAATGTTATCTCAACTGCTTCGCCTTCAAAAGCAGCACCTGTAACAATCTGAACTATCTTATCATTCAGCATATCCTTGTGATAAAAATGGATATGTCCAGCAAGTACTAATACAACCGGGCTGTCCTGAGCAGTTACAAGATTGATAAACTCTCTGGTCACTTGGTTTGGATAACAGCCGTTAATCCCCATTGTTACTCTGGATTTATCATCAGCTGAAGGCCCCCAGACTTCCTTGCATTTATCAACAAGACTCATATCTCCTGTGACAGGCTCAATTGGTACATGTACATTAAGCACAATAGGCTTTCCTTTAGCTGCTTCAACCTTATAGGCATCTAAAATAGACTGATCAATCTGGCTATTATTATCATCTGCTGTAAAATAAATGATGTCATCGTATTCTCTGATCTGGTATGGAGTATCATCCCTCATCTCATCTAATCTTGGAAGATACTGCTCATAAGCTACAGGAGAAAAATATTCTGTTCCATATTCAAAATCATGATTGCCCATAGTTAGCAAATAAGAAGAGCTAAGGGAATCTAACTGCTCCTTAACATGCTCAATTGAGGCATACATTGCTGAATCAATAATATCGCCTCCAAGAATTACCATTTCACAATCGGTCTCATTGGCTTTCCTAATAATTGCATCAAATCTGTCCTGCGCCCAAATTCCATCTGCTGCAAATGAAGATGCTCGTTGTGTAGCCTTCTCAATCAGCTCTGAATCTCTATCATCACACATTGAAATATGCGAATCAGCCAGGAAAATAATCTTATGCTCAGTCTCAATTCCTTCAATATCAATTACTTCCTGATATATATTAAGAGGAATGCTGTATTCAGTATTCTCAACTGTCTCTGTTGTAACAGTATCTTTGGAAGCATTTTCAGCATTAGCCTGCACATCACTGCCATTCTGACCACAGGCAGTTGCAGATATTAATAAAATAGTTAAAGCTAATGCCAAAAAAACTTTATTTTTCATATGACTCCAATCAAATCAATGTTTCTAATATCACCACCAGTCTGGTGACAACTGTTTATTCTGCCTCCGAGAGGTGAAGAATCTTATCTACTCTGTTCATAACAGAAACTACAATTGGTCCAAACACATAACAGGAAATGACCTCTCCAGCTCCTACTGAAAATGCCATCAGTCCTAAAACAGCTGCAGTTGATGTAGCTGAACCCATACTTGTTATACCATATCCATAATATAACACAAATGGAATTATTAGCGCATTGACTAATACTGTAGGTATCGGTATTAATAAGCTGTTCTTAATGGAAAGCACATTACCATATTTTTTATGAAGGGCATTTGTTATTGGTTTTGTAAGTAATGCTGCAATTAATGTAGCAAGTGTTCCAAATACCATATCAAGTGGAGATCCACCAAAAATATTAGTAAGCAGACATCCTACGAACAATCCCGGGATTGCTGCAGGTGTGTAAAAAATGGTCATGCAGAGTGCTTCTGCAACTCTACATTGAATCTCAAGATGTGAGAAGCTGTATGTCAGAATTGACAATACTGCGTAAAGTGCTGCAATGATAGCAGCCTGTGTGATAAATTTTGCATTCTTATTCATATTCTCTCCTAGTTTTGTTTAGAGTGAGGATGGTCACGAACTCACTATTTTTGACTGAAGTCAAATGGCATCATAACACAAAAGAATTGAACTTACTAGACCTTTTTGATTTTTCTTATTTCTTAACTGAATAACCGAATTTACCTAATTTCTCACCCAGTTCGAAGTACTCACCATGAGAATATGCAACAAGATTTGCACTGTTGAGTTCGAACTTGCCACTTTCAGCCATATACTTCTCATCAACTGTAACTCCTGTTACTTCTGCAATGAACATATCGTGGCTTCCAAGTTCCTTGATCTCCTTAACCTTGCAGGCAAGATTAAGTGGACTTTCTGCAATTGCTGGACACTCTACTCCCTCTATATTGATAGGAGTGAGCTTCATCTCCTTAAACTTATCTACATCACGACCTGATTTTACACCACAGTAATCTGTTGCAAAGGTAAGATCTTTAGTTACCAGATTAATAACAAATTCTCCTGTCTCTTTAATGATACTGTGAGAATGTCTCTCTTTTCTAACTGAAATCGATACCATCACTGGGTCAGAGCAGATTGTTCCTGCCCATGCAACTGTGATTATGTTAGGAGTCTCATCCTTTTTGCCACAGCTAATCATTACTACTGGTACTGGGTATAACATATTTCCTGGTTTCCAACTCTGTTTTGCCATTGTATATTCCTCCTATATGCCACTGCTTCTTAATCATTTTCACTTAAAGCATAAAAATGAATAGTAATAGCATAAAAATCTACTAGATTTATAATTTAACAATATTATAATAGCCTTATGTCAAAAATCAAAATAAAATCTCAGACAATGAACATGACCGAAGGCAATCCTACCGGATTACTTCTTAGGTTCGCCGTACCAATGCTGATTGGAAATCTGTTTCAACAGGTCTACAACCTGGTAGACTCGATTATTGTTGGACAGTATGTTGGTGCTGATGCACTGGCTGCCGTTGGAGCAACTGGTTCCACATCATTCCTGTTCTTTGCACTTTGCAATGGTCTTGGCAATGGTGGAGGAATCGTAACCTCACAGCTTTTTGGTACTGGCAATAAAAAGGAAGTTAAACAGTCTATCACTAATACTGCATATATTATGCTTGTAATGGCAATAACCATTGGTACACTTGCATTTATCCTTGCTTCACCAATACTCCAATTAATGAATACTCCTGAAAATATTATCAAGGATTCAACTATTTATCTTCAAACACAGTGCGCAGGACTTATATTTGTATCACTTTACAACTATGCTTCCTCTATGCTACGTGCTCTTGGTGATTCAAAAACTCCTCTTTATTTTTTGGTATTTTCCTGTTTAGTTAACACTGGACTGGATATCCTGTTTGTATATACCTTCGATATGGGAGTTTTCGGTGCCGGACTTGCCACGGTTATTTCCCAGTTACTGGCAGGAAGCAGCTGTCTTGGATTTGCACTTTATACCAATGAATACTTCAAACTTGCTAAAGAAGATTTTGTGGCTAACAAAGATATTATCATTAAAGCTGTAAAGATCGGTGTTCCACTTTCCTTCCAGTTTTCAATGATTGCCATAAGCTGCATGATGCTTCAGCGTGTAGTTAACGGATTTGGATCTGTTGCCGTTGCTGCATTTACTGCAACAAGCCGCACAGAGCAGATAATTCACCAGCCATATCAGACACTTGGTGCTTCGCTTACAACCTACTGCGGTCAGAACTATGGAGCAAAGAGAAATGACAGAATGATTCTTGGTTTCAAAAAGAGTATGATCATCATGGCCATCTTCTCACTGATAATGCTCCCTGTAATGCAGTTTGGCAGCACATATATTGTTAGAATATTTGTTGATGATGCAGACGTTATCGAAATGGGAGCCAAAGCGCTTACAATTACAAGTTACTTTTACGTATTCCTTGGGATTATCTACATGACAAGAGGTATCTTAAATGGAATCGGTGATGCTCTCTTCTCTATTGTAAATGGTGTAACCGAGGTCATCTGCCGACTGGTATTCCCAATACTTCTTACAATGATTCCATTTATCGGTATCTGGGGAATCTGGTGGTCGGTAGGTGTCACATGGGGTATCGCAGGATTTACTGCATATCTCAGATATCTGTCAGCTAAGAAAAATGTAATACATGCATAATAAAAAAGGCCTCGGGATAATCTCGGGGCCTTTATTAATGAATCATGTTATAATCATTAATAATGCTGAAAAGGGGATCCGCTATGAATAAAAAATTTATCAGGATAACTGCTATTATTGTAGTGCTTTCAATTGCTGGACTAATCGCATTTAACTGGAAAGACATAAATAAAAGCATATCTGATAGAAAAAAAGCTAATAAACTGAGTTCGCTGACAGTTGAAGTTGCCGCCAAAAACAGTAGCGATATTGTTCGGGTGTATTATCCATACTACACATACAAACTGGTGTATGGCAATGCACTTACAGGTGATCACGGCGGGATTTTACAAAAGAGCCTGGGTAATGATATCAAAAACAAAGAAATACCCAAAGCTACTTTAAAAAAGCTTCTTAAACTGATGGATAGCATCGAACAGGATCCTTCTTCTGAAAACAATCAGACATACTTTGATAAAAATAATTACACATACCGTATAAGTCTTCTTTATAGGGATTCAAAGGGCAAATCAAAATCACTAGATATCAGGGGATATGATGCTTTACCACAGTGCTGGCCAGAATTTTCAGCATTCGTCAATGATATTATTGAATTTGAGGCATTAGATCCTAATCCAGAGCTTTTGCATTTTTCCGAAGAATGGTATAAAGAAGCATTTGCTATTAATGACTCTGTATTTGTTAATGGCAGTTTCTCAGATATGGTCAGAAGAGAAAATCTGTGTATGGCTAATATTATTGGTGACAGATCCTGGGGGCCTATGGCATCTATCAATCGCTATCTGGAAAGATTCACCGCTTTAGATTGGAAAGACCTTGAAGAACTTGCTGCACATGAGATTAAGACTGCTGATTCCACTGAAGAAGAATTCGTCAACTTTGTAGATAATTACACTAACACTGTTTTCGGTGAAAACTGTAACATTTTCTATTATCAGCTGGATGACGGTACAAAGTACGGTGCTAGTTGCAGGAGCTCTATTTCATTATCAATCTACAGGTCCTGTGAATGGCAGCCAGAGAAAGACCCAGATGGAACCTATGCTGAAATTGAAATTCTTGATATGGATGGATTGACAAGTATAACACCTGCCTACTATAGTCCCGACAACAAATATGTATTAGTAACCAATTCAAACCAGGAAAAATATTTTGAAGCATTTGGTTTGCTCGATGAATAATTGTATTTTTATTCTATGGAGATCAACTATGAAACGATTATTATGTTTTTTAGTTGTAATAACTATGGCAATATCCTTAATTGCATGTGGAAACAAACCTAACGCCGCCGGCTCAGATATCACAGATAGAACAGACGAACAGCCAGCTGACTTAACAGAAGAAGATATTAAGATTGTAAATGAGATAAATGCAAAAAGTACACTTATTTGTGAGCTATACAAGGATATGAGCTATGATGAAGAACCATATATTGTTTCTGGCGGTGAAAAAAGTAGTGCAACTGCAGTGCGAATTCCAAAAAACGATGGTCCTGTAAGGGTAAAGGAGATTGAAATCGAAGACCCAGAATACAATCTCTACGGAATGCCTGTTGGCACAGCTCAGGCTGATTTTGAGGATGAACTTATTAAAAGAGGCTTTATTTCATATCAGCAGCTCGATAGTATGAGACACAAATCATATAAAAATGGAAATGTCTATGTTGCCATTAATTATGATGACAATTCTAATGTAGACAGAATCTTCATTAATCTTTTAGTAGACTACAACGAATGGCGTGGTGTTGAATAGTACGCCAAAAACCTGTTCCCAGGCTTCGAAGAAAAAATCGACCTCCAATCGTTAAATCTTTTAGGTCTAACTTTTGGAGGTCGCTTCATATTTGTCCAGTAAAAATGGTACGTATTAATCTTACAACGCTTTTTGCGTATATGCTTTTTTATACTACTTTACTTTAATTTATAATACTTCGCTTTCAGTAATTGAATACTTCTTTGTAACTGTAATGCTTTCAATATCAATTCCAGTCTGGGCAAATGCGAGGTCAAGGTAGTTTTCAACAGACAGGAATATCTCAAAATCTATCTCCTTGGTAATCCACTCTCCATTTGTTCCATGAATAGTCTCTGTGTGAATCAACATATTGTTAATGCTTATATTCATAGATGTCTGAGAAAGCTCTCCAAGGTCTGACTTCATCTTAATGTTAAGAGAATAACGACCCTTATTCTCAACTGTAAGTGGGAACTGATTTACACTGCCTGCTTCTGTGCTAAATCCAGTAAGATCAAGCACTAACTCTCCGTCAATATATTCCTTTGGTGCCATAACATTGGCTTTACGCTTAGCAGATGCTGGACGGTTAATCTCTTCGATATCATCTTCACCATTAAGAAGTCTGTCTGTTACAGGTGCTTTAAGAAGACTTGTTACAATATTCTTAGCATTTCTTAAAAGTTCTCCTCTTGTAATAACTCCTGCAGCCAGCTTTTCTTCAGCATCATCACCATTACCATTTTTCTCAGAATCTCCTGTAACTTCGTATACATCGTTCTGAGCTCTAATCATAAAGCCTGTATTCTGGATTGTTCCAGGCTGTCCTTCTTCATTGATTTTTGCCCACCAGTCAGTCATTACCAGGCCTTCAAAGCCCCATTCACCACGAAGAATTGTGGTACAAAGATCATAGCAGCCTGCTGTATACAGATTATTCAGAAGTCCATAAGTGGTCATGATGTTATAAGCACCTGCTTCTTCAACTGCCATTTCAAAGGCCTTAAGGTATATCTCTCTAAG
>DCJA01000014.1:97119-101598 GCA_002317175.1 Lachnospiraceae bacterium UBA1712
ATGGTTCCTGTAACCTTAGTTGTATGCAAGCCCTTAAGCTGAGCGACTGCCATAGCACCTGTAAGATATGGATCCTCTGAGAAATACTCAAAGTTACGTCCATTAAGTGGGTTTCTATGTATATTGATACCAGGTCCCAAAAGGGAATCCACCTTGTTGTATCTGATTTCTCTTGCAGCGTACCTGTATAACTCATTAACCATCTCCTTGTTAAATGAGCAGGCCAGAGCTGTTCCATTTGGCATAGCAAATGCTTCTGTTCCACAGTCCATACGCAAACCACTTGGTCCATCGGAAAGACCAGCAACCGGCATACCAAAGTCATCATGAAGTCTCTTTGTAACTCCGCCGTAGCTTCCTGCAACACCAGGAGTTACCTTATTAGAACACATTCCTTCACCACGTGACATATGAATAAGGTCAAGGTCTGTAAGCTGAGCAAGATAATCGTCGATTGTTACCTTTCCCTGTGCAACATCAATGAACTTATATCCTTTATCACCTGTACATGGCTTATCTTCTGGTCTGTTATCAGCAATTCTCTGAGCAATATCAACAGTTCTCTGAGGTACAGCCTGTTTTTGCTGTGTAACCTTGTCGCCTTCTACTCTGAGAACCATTCTGTCAAACTTATAGTTTGGCGCAAGTGCCTCTGAAAGCTGTTTTGTTACAATTGTATCTCCAAGACTGAAGCTTCCAGCCTTCTTTGCATCCCTTACACTGTTACCAGCATAAATTTCATATTCACCAGCTTCTAATACATAACAATTGATGTGTCCTGTATATCCACCATCATCGAATGAAGCCATCTTGGCAACATCAACAACAAATGTAAGTTCTTCACTTTCTCCTGGAGCAAGAAACCTGGTCTTTCCAAACTCAATTAGATTTCTTACAGGCTTCGCTATCTTACCCTGAGCCGGGTTGTAGTATACCTGAACTACTTCTTTTCCTGCAACATCACCAGTATTAGTAACCTTGGAAATGACTTTTACAGTGTCATCAATTTCATAAGAGCAAGTCGACTCTATATCAAAGCTTGTATATGACATACCATAACCAAATGGATACATTACCTTATCTTTGGCTGCTGTCTCAAAATATCTGTAACCAACATAGACATCTTCTTCATATACATCTCTGTCATCTGTGCTTACTTTACCACTGTGCTTAAGTTCCATATATTCAGCAGGATCAATACCAGCCGCTTCCTTATTGAAATTAGCAGTAGAAGGATAATCTGTACAATCGTAAGCGATTGTGTCTGCCAGCTTACCACATGGATTTACTCTTCCCATTAGTACATCAGCAACACCATGTCCGCCCTCAATACCTCCCTGCCATCCATAAAGAACTGCAGAAGGATTGAGCTTCTCTACCCATTTCATATCGATGATATTTCCAACATTGAGAACTACCACCGTCTTATTAAAGTATTTACATACTTTCTCTATCATTACCTCTTCCTTGGCTGTAAGCAGGTAGCTTCCTTCCTTAGCAGAGTTATCCTGATCTTCTCCAGCTGTTCTTCCTATGATGATAACGGCTTCATCACTTGACTTAGCTGCCTGTTGTACTATTTCATCAGATAGTTCCATTTCCTCCTGACACCATGGCTCATTTGCCCAACCTGCGCCCTTGCTAAATGGATTCTGCTTTATCCAGTCTTCATACAAAGAAATCAGATCTTCATTGAGTGTAATATCTTTTTCTTCCTTAAGTGCATCAAGAATAGATACAATATATGGCGCATTTACCATACCACCTGAACCTGTACCACTTTTATAGTAAGTAAATTGAATACGACCAAATAATGATATCTTTGTATTTTTCTTTATTGGAAGTGCATTGTCATTTTTTAACAAAACACATCCTTCTGCTACTGCTTCTCTTGCGATTCGCGCATATTCTTTCCAATCAAATGTGAACTTCATGCTACCAACCCTTTCATTTTGCTTGAAACTAATCGTTCCTTTTGCTTTGTTTTCATTAATACCCTTTGTTATATAAAAAAATAAATCCTATACACAGGGAACTTGCACACGTTACCTCCTTGGCGGCTCCGCCAGGCACCCTTGCGGCACATAGACAATTCTTCTTATGGCTGCTGTATTCCTACCCTGACCAGATTCGTAGATGTCTATTGCGCAAGACCCAAACTTCAACACCGTCGAAGAAGGGCAGCTATGCAAGCTCCCTGCATACAGGACTGCTCACCTAGTATAATCTATATTAATCTTTACTGTCAAATATCTAATTTATGCTTTTCTGTTTTCTTTTTAAGTTGTATGAGCAAATTCTATTATTCTTCAGATTTAACCTTACTCCTTGCTCTCATTTGTCTGAAAAATGAGCTCAGCATCTGCGAACATTCTTCCTCAAGCATTCCTTTTTCAGTTATAACCTGATGATTAAAACGGGGCTCATGTAAAATATCCATAATTGATCCAGCGCATCCTGCTTTAGGATTCATACAACCAATTACCACTCTTGGGATTCTTGCCTGGACAATAGCACCTGCGCACATCTGACATGGCTCCAGGGTTACATACATGGTACAACCTTCAAGCCTCCAGTCTCCAAGTACTTTACTGGCTTTTTTTATTGCTGTAATCTCCGCATGTCCCAGAGTACAATGGTCAGTTGTCCTTCTATTATAGCCTCTTGCAATTATTTTTCCCTGAAATTCAATAACACAGCCAATAGGAACCTCTCCAAGTTCGGCTGCTTTTTTGGCAAGTTTAATTGCCTCCTTCATATATTTGATCTGCGGTTCTTCTGGAGCAAAAACTGTGGCTCTGATATGATTTTCCTTCACGCCTACTTCTAAACCCTATTCTGTGCTATAATTCTGACTGTAAATTGTATCTGTATATTAATTCAATAATACCTTATTTCATACTAAAAACAAAGCATATCTAAGGTTATTACATATTAAGGAATACAAGCTCATTATTCTTTATTGAGTATTAGCTGTATATGTTGTGGAGCTACTATGAATATTCATGGTTTTACCAAAACTACATTACTGGATTATCCTGGCCTGCTGGCTGCCACCGTTTTTACTGGAGGCTGTAATTTTCGTTGTCCATTTTGCCATAATTATGAATTAGTATTAGCGCCTGAAGTATTTCCGAAAGAAGATCCAGATGAAATTCTTCATTTTTTAAAAAAGCGTTTTGGAATTCTTAAAGGAGTATGTATTACAGGTGGTGAACCAACACTTAACCCTGACTTAACAGAATTTATCGCTCAGATTAAAGAGATTGGATATAAAGTCAAACTTGATACCAACGGATTTAGACCAGAAACACTGAATTATTTGTTAGAGCGTTGTTTACTTGATTATGTGGCTATGGATATAAAAGCAGGGCGTAACAACTACTCTGCTGCAACGGGAATAGCAAATCTGGATATAAAAAAGATAGAGCATTCTGTAGAAATCCTTGCGGCTAGTGATATTAAATACGAATTTAGAACAACTGCAGTAAAAAACATACATACCCTGGCTGATTTTAAAGATATTTCATGCTGGCTTCCCAATAATTGCCAGTATTTCATCCAAAGTTATAAGGATACAGAGGGAATTGGGGAGAATAACTGTGATAGTTTTTCAAAAGATGAACTGGAGTCATTCTTAAATGTAGTCAAAACTTCTATTCCTAATACTTCACTCCGTGGAGTAGAATAAGAGTCTTTTTAATCCCAAACCACATGTCTTGAAATCTTTGACTGATACAACAAAAGGACCTGCTTTCACAGGTCCTTTATTATCACATATAGTCTTTATACAATACTTTCATATCTTAATCTTACATCTGGAAGCTCTGTAATTTCAGTATAAACATTAGTCTGCCAATCTTTTGCACCAGTGTTCTCATTTTCACCCGACGCAGGAGGTGCGAAAATATTAAGCTTCATTGTTGTATTTGCGGCAATCTCTTTTCCATAAAAAGCTGGCATAAAATCTACAAATGTAACGCCTGGGGCTTTGTAAAACCAGCGTCCATTTAGTTCCATTACCAGATTCATTTCTTTAAGCGTTCCATTGAAGTTTGCCTCAGCAAATACAGGATCTGACTCAATAGTAAGTTCCATACTGATACCATCAGAATCCTCCGAATTACCCCAACGAAGAACAGCAGGAAGAGTTGCTTCCTCTCCCTCTTTAAGTCCTGGCTTAAAGTAGTCCTCATGAATAATCTCTTTATAAGTATTCATAAGTGGCCATTCAATACCATTTGACTTATTATTTGGATCTGTGAACTCAAGACCAAGACGTCCATCATCTCTAAACTGATAAAATGTAAATCCTGAGAACCATTTTTCAGGATCGTTCTTAATTCTATCGGTAAAATCTTTAACAAGCTCTGCCTGCTTATATGGTCCTGTTACATCACCATCAGCATTAAACTCTGACATAAGCATTGGGTTCTTTATACCATCGCAAATCTCTGAAAATCTCTCAAAGGTTCTTTT
>DCJA01000021.1 GCA_002317175.1 Lachnospiraceae bacterium UBA1712
TGGAGGTACTTAAGACAGCGGTTATGTACGGAGCAGATGCAGTATATATTGGTGGTGAGGCCTTTGGACTTCGTGCCAAGGCAAAAAACTTTAGCAAGGAAGACATGAAAGCAGGCATAGAGTTTGCGCATGAAAGAAATGTTAAGGTATATGTAACAGCCAATATTCTGGCTCATAACTATGACCTTGAAGGTGCAAGAGAATATTTTAAAGAGCTTAAAGAAATCAAACCGGATGCACTTATTGTAGCTGACCCGGGAATGTTTACTCTGGCCAAGGAAGAATGCCCGGATATCGATATACATGTTTCAACTCAGGCTAACAATACTAACTATATGACCTATAATTTCTGGTGGAAGCAGGGTGCTACAAGAGTAGTAAGCGCCAGAGAACTTTCCCTCAGAGAGATCAAAGAGATTAGACAGCAGATTCCTGAGGAGATGGAAATCGAATCATTTATTCACGGCGCAATGTGTATTTCATATTCTGGAAGATGTCTGCTTAGCAATTATTTCACAGGAAGAGATGCCAATCATGGAGCATGTACTCATCCCTGCAGATGGAAATATGCTGTGGTTGAGGAGCAGCGTCCTGGAGAGTATCTGCCTGTTTATGAAAATGACAGAGGCACATATATCTTTAACTCAAAAGATTTGTGCATGATTGAATATATACCTGAAATTATAGATGCAGGAATTGACTCATTTAAGATAGAAGGTCGTATGAAAACTGCGCTTTATGTGGCAACTGTGGCAAGAACTTATAGAAAAGCCATAGATGACTATCTTAAGGGCGAAGATATATATCGGGCAAATATGCAGTGGTACAAGGAAGAAATATCCAAGTGCACTTACAGACAGTTTACAACTGGCTTCTTCTTTGGAAAGCCAAATGAGGAAACTCAGATATATGATAGCAATACATATATAAATGATTATATTTATCTTGGAACAGTGGCGGACATTGACAGCAATGGATATGCCGTGATAGAACAGAAAAATAAATTCTGTGTAGGAGATCCAATAGAGATAATGAAGCCTAATGGCGATAATATTACTTCTATTGTAAAGGCTATGTACACAGCAGACTGCGAATCTGTTGAGTCCTGCCCACATCCTGGACAGGAGATACACCTGGACTTATCAGTTGCTCCGGAAAAATATGATATTTTAAGAGTTAGCAATGAAATAGCTAAGCGTTAGGCTCTGTGAAAGTCAGACGAGGGCAAATGCGACTGCGAAGCATTTGCAGCAAATTCATGATAAAGGATAAAGCTCGTGTAGCGAGATTTTATAAAACTTATGAATTGCTAGTGGTATTGCAAGCTTTTTACAAAATGATTGGTTGAGAAGCGTACGGCACAATAATCTGTTAATGAACTGCGAATTTATCATTAATAGTATGTTCTGTATAAAATGAATGAATTGAGGACAAAATAATGAATGTAGAAGAGATTTTTGCATCCAATGTGTTCACTATGGGCACAATGAAGGAACGTCTTTCTGCTGAGGTTTATTCTGAAGTAGCTGACGTTATTGAGAATGGTGGAGAATTATCCAAGACAACAGCGGATGTTGTTGCTACAGCCATGAAAGAATGGGCTATTGAAAAAGGAGCAACACACTATACTCACTGGTTCCAGCCTCTCACTGGAATTACAGCTGAGAAGCATGACTCATTTGTCACACATCCAAATTCAGAGGGCAAAATGCTCATGAAGTTCTCTGGAAAGGAACTTATAAAAGGTGAGCCAGATGCATCTTCATTCCCATCAGGGGGACTTAGATCTACATTTGAAGCCAGAGGATATACAGCCTGGGATATTACATCACCAGTGTTTATAAAGGAAACAGCAACAGGTCCAACCCTTTGCATTCCTACAGCTTTCTGTTCGTACACAGGTGAATCCCTTGACAAGAAGACACCACTTCTTCGTTCAATGGAAGCCCTTAGCAAGCAGGCTTTAAGGATTGTTAAATTATTTGGCCATGAAGATGCAACAAAGGTTACTGCCAGCGTTGGTGCAGAGCAGGAATACTTTATTGTTGATCAGGCAAAGGCTCTTCAGAGAGAGGATCTCATTTTTTCAGGAAGAACTCTTTATGGTGCTCCAGCTCCTAAGGGGCAGGAAATGGATGACCATTATTTTGGTGTTATCAGAGAACGAATCGGCGCATTTATGCACGATGTAAATATTGAACTTTGGAAACTTGGAGTAACATCCAAGACACAGCACAATGAAGCAGCTCCAGCACAGCACGAGTTGGCTCCAATTTATGAATCTGCTAATGTTGCAGTTGATCACAACCAGCTTGTAATGGAAACACTTAAGAGAGTTGCAGGTCAGCATGGACTTCGTTGTCTTCTTCATGAGAAACCATTTGAGGGTATCAATGGTTCAGGTAAGCATGACAACTGGTCAATTGTTACAGATACAGGAATTAATCTTCTTGAGCCAGGTGTAAGCCCTAACGAGAATGTTCAGTTCCTGCTCGTTCTTGCATGTATCTTAAAGGCAGTTGACACACACGCAGACCTTCTTAGACAGAGTGCTGCCAATGTAGGAAATGACCACAGACTTGGTGGTATGGAAGCACCTCCAGCTATTATTTCAGTATTCCTTGGAGAACAGCTAGAGGATGTTGTTAAGCAGCTTGTTGAAACAGGTCAGGCTTCCAACCTTATTGAAGGTGGTGCACTTCAGACTGGTGTATCTACACTTCCTGATTTTGAAAAGGATGCAACTGATAGAAATAGAACTTCTCCATTTGCATTTACAGGTAATAAATTCGAATTCCGTATGGTAGGCAGTGAGGACTCAATCGGTAGCCCTAACACAATTCTTAATGCTATCGTTGCAGAAAGCTTCTGCGAGGCAGCAGACAGACTTGAGGCAGCAGACAATTTTGAAATGGCTGTTCACGATCTTGTTAAGGAATACCTTACAAAGCACCAGAGAATCATCTTCAATGGTGACGGTTATTCGCAGGAATGGGTAAATGAGGCAGCAAGAAGAGGCCTTCCAAACATTCCATCAATGGTTGAATCTGTCAGTGCGCTTACTACAGAAAAATCTATTAAGTTATTTGAAAAGTTTGGAATTTTCACAGAAGCAGAGCTTGAGTCGAGAGCAGAGATTCTTTACGAGCAGTATTCGAAGACAATTAACATTGAGGCGCTTACAATGATTGATATGGCTCGCAAGCAGATTATTCCTTCAGTTATTGAATATACAAATATGCTTGCAGATACAATCATTAAGGTTAAGAATGCAGGAGCAAATCCAACTGTTACAGTTAAGCTTCTTAACTCAATTGAGGATAAGCTTGCAGAAATGCAGAAAGCACTTGACGTTCTTACAGAGGATGAGAACAAAGCGCATGCAATGAAAACAGGCAAGGAACAGGCCTTTGTATATAGAAATGAGATTGTTCCTGCTATGGAAGCATTACGTAAGCCTGCAGATGAACTTGAACTTATGGTTAGCAAGGATTACTGGCCATTCCCAACATATGCTGATTTGATATTTGAAGTCTAAATTTTAATGGGTTGAAAACATTTTATTTTGTATATATATTTCCCTTTAAAAGGCGCTTTCGCTTCCTCAAAACACAGGTGGTGCTAAGCTCGAAAATACCTCGCTAAGCACACGTGTTTTTCGAGACTTTTTGCGGGAAATATATAGTGTGATAATGTTTTCAGCCCATTAAAATAATATAGGAAATAAACTTTTGTACAGGAGACAGAAATGAGAGAACTGGAATATCCGTTTGATGCAGAGCTGATATTAAAAAAGAAAAAGAGTTTTAAGCGTCAGTTACTGGAGGATTCTTCAAAAACTTTCATAGAGAAGAAGATAGCCATTTTGGGTGGAGAGACAACAGAGAACATCAAGCTGATGTTAGAGTTGTTTCTGCTTAACTACGGCATAAAGCCATCCTTTTATGAGTCTGAATATAACAAATACTATGAGGATGGTATGTTTCCTAATCCTGAACTGGAAGAGTTTGCACCAGATATAATCTATGTATGCACATGTGTAAGAAACATCAGTGATTATCCTGTTATGTCTGACAGCGTGGAAGTTGTAGCGGACAAGAGACAGTCAGTGATTGATAAGTTTACTGGTCTTTGGGATAGTCTTGCATCGCGTTATCACTGTCCTGTAATCCAAAATAATTTTGAGTATCCGTTTTTTAGACTTATGGGCAATAAGGATGCTAGTGATTATCATGGTCGGGTAAACTTTGTAACGATGCTTAACTGCGCATTTTATGAGTATGCTCAGACACACGATAATTTTTATATATGTGATATAAACTATATTTCTGCCAGCTATGGTCTGGACAAATGGTCAGATCCATATTACTGGCATATGTACAAGTATGGTGTGGCGGTTCCTGCTATTCCATATCTTTCATTTAACGTAGCAAATATTATTAAATCTATTTATGGTAAGAATAAGAAAGCCTTTAATCTTGACCTGGATAACACTCTTTGGGGCGGTATTGTAGGCGATGATGGGGCAGACAATATCGAGATAGGTCAGGAGACCTCAATCGCCCAGACCTATAGTGAATTCCAGGAATATGTTAAGCTTCATACACAGTTTGGTGTAATGCTTACAGTTAATTCCAAGAACGAGGAAGTCAATGCACTCAGTGGTTTTGAGCGACCAGACAGCATACTCAAAAGAGATGATTTTGTTAGCTTTAAGGCTAATTGGAATCCAAAGAGCATGAATCTAACAGAGACTGCTTCTGAGATGACACTTCTTCCAGAAAGCTTTGTGTTCGTAGATGATAATCCGGCTGAAAGAGCTATTATAGAAGCTCAGCTCCCAGGGGTTGCTATTGCTAATCTTGAGGGACCAGAGCACTATATCAATGTAATCGACAAGTCTGGATATTTTGAAGTAACAGCACTTTCTTCAGACGACCTAAAGAGAAATGAGATGTATCAGGAGAATGCTAAGCGTACACAGCTGCAGGCCTCCTTTGCAAACTATGGGGATTATCTTAAGTCTCTTGAAATGAAGGCCGAGATACAAAACTTTGCGCCTGTGTATATGTCGAGAATTGCTCAGCTTACGAATAAGAGCAATCAGTTTAATCTGACCACAAAACGATATTCACAAAGTGATATCGAAGCGGTTGCGGCTGATGATAACTACATCACACTCTATGGTAAATTAGAGGATAAGTTCGGGGACAATGGTGTAGTAAGTATTGTTATAGGACACAAGAGAAGTTCAGCTGATACTATGCTAAATAATAAAGAATCTCAAACGGATACCAGGAATGAACTCCATATTGAGCTATGGCTTATGAGCTGTCGAGTACTTAAGCGAGATATGGAATTTGCCATGATGGATAAGCTTGTTAGCGAAGCCAAAGCGGCAGGAATAGATAAGCTTGTTGGCTATTATTATCCTACAGCTAAGAATGCTATGGTTAAAGAATTCTATGGCTTACAGGGATTTACTAAAGTATCTGAAGATGCTGATGGCAATGCTGTATGGGAATATGATATTCCAGCAGATTATTTGCCAAAGCAGAATGTTATAGAGGTTAATTAACGGGAATAGTTTGGGGTTATTATATGAGCAAAAGAATTATTTCTGCAGGTCATATCTGTTTGGATATTACACCTGCCTTCAAGGGGGAGAAGGTTGCTAACATATCTAATATTCTACAGCCTGGTAAGCTGGTTGAGGTGGGAGACGCAGTAGTTTCTACTGGTGGATCTGTTGCTAATACTGGCCTGGGTATGAAGTTACTGGGGGCTGATGTTTCACTAATGGGTAAGCTGGGGCTTGATTCCTTTGGAGATATGATATGTAAGATTATATCTGACTATAATGTTAACGAGTCCATGATCAGGGCAAAGGACGAATCTACATCCTATTCGGTGGTAGTGGCTATACCAGGACAGGATAGAATATTTCTTCATAATCCAGGTGCTAATCATAGTTTTATGGCAAAAGATATTCCGGAGGATGAACTTAATAATAGTGCTCTGTTTCATTTTGGCTATCCACCACTTATGAAGTCTATGTATGACAATGATGGTGATGAACTTGTTATGGTTATGAAGAAAGCCAAAGAATGTGGTTGTGCAACATCCATGGACCTTGCTGCAGTTGATGCCAATTCAGAAGCTGGAAAAGCAGACTGGAAGAGGATTCTCGCCAGAGTCATTCCATATGTGGATTTTTTTGTTCCAAGTGTGGAAGAACTATGTTTTATGATAGACAGACCTCGATTTGAACAGTGGCAGGCCAAAGCTGCGGGAAGAGATATAACAGAGATAATAGACCTGGATAATGACATCAGACCACTTGCAAAGCAGTGCATGGAAATGGGAGCTAAAGTCCTTCTTATTAAATGTGGCGCACCCGGACTCTATTACTGTTCAGCAGATGAGAATAAATTGTCAGAGATAAGTGACAGGCTTGAGATGGATGTTAAAAACTGGGCTGATAAGGAAGGTTTTGAAAAATCCTTTAAGCCTGATGCTGTTATATCCGGAACTGGTGCAGGTGATACTAGTATAGCGGCATTCCTGGTATCAATGATTGAAGGGGAAGAAATTGAGACCTGTGTTAAGCTTGCAGCTGCTACTGGTGCCTGTTGTGTGGCATCATATGATGCGATTAGTGGATTGAAATCATTAGCAGAACTTAAGGCTAAGATTGCTTCTGGATGGGAGAAAATATGTTAGTAAATATGAATGAAATACTTCTTCCAGCAAAGGAAGAAAAATATGGAGTTGGTTTCTTTAATGCGGTTAATGTCGAAATGGCAAGAGCTATTATTGAAACTGCTGAGGAGATGAATTCTCCAGTTATTATAGGAACAGCGGAAGTTCTGCTTCCGGCAATGGAGCTTGAGAGAGTTTCTGAATATCTTATTCCGATGGCTAAGAAGGCAAAGGTTCCTGTGTGCGTTCATTATGATCACGGACTCACATTTGACAGATGTATGGAAGCACTTAGGCTTGGATTTACATCAATTATGTATGATTGCTCAACATTGTCCTACGAGGAGAATCTTGAACAGGTGACAGAAATGGTAAAGATTTGTCATAGCATGGGTGCGACTGTTGAAGGAGAGCTGGGGCATGTAGGTGATAATGAGGGTGAGGGGAAATTGCTTAATCCAAGTGATTATTACACAGATCCTGCTATGGCAAAGGACTTTGTGGAGAAAACAGGGATTGATGCTCTTGCGGTTGCTGTAGGAAATGCTCATGGTGACTACAAGTTCCCACCAAAGCTTGATTTTGACAGAATATCTGAGATATCAGATATAACCAATATCCCACTTGTTCTTCACGGTGGAAGTGGGCTTTCGGATTCTGATTTTGAAGAAGCAGTAAAGAGAGGAATCTGTAAGGTCAATATTTTTACTGATATTGATAAGGCAGGAAAAGCTGGAATAGAGAAGGGAATAGCAGAGGGAGCAAAATCAATGTTTGCGCTTATTCCTTACGAAATAGAAGCGATGAAGGCAGTAGTAGAAGAAAAGATAAGATTATTCGGCAGCGAAGGGAAAGCAAAATAGATGATAACAAAAAGGGTATGTCATTTGACATACCCTTTAATTAGTATATTACATTAAATCACTGTCGTAATGAGCTCTTTCGCCACCTATGAATTTTGGTCTTACTCTTGCAGCGGTGATATGTGCCTGTCCAATTTCCCTGTTATCAAGTCTTACAGGAACAGCAACCTTCTTAAGGTGCATTCCTATAAATGTATCGCCAATATCAATTCCTGCGTCTGCCTTGATTTCCTCAAGTGCAACTGGATTGGTAAATGTCTTATAGGCTGTTGTTGCAAATGATCCACCTGCCTTTGGCTGAGGAACTACATTAACATATTCAGCCATAGGAACGGCTTCCTGCTCAACGATGATTGCTCTATTAAGATGCTCACAACACTGTGCTGCAAGATAAATGCCATGAGCATTTGTGCTTTCATATATTCCTGCGAAGACGGCTTCAGCAACCTCGAGATTTGAGTTGCTTCCAATCTTATCACCACATACTTCTGATGAAGAACATCCCACAACAAGAATCTGTCCTTTCTTTAGCTTTGCCTTTTCAATAAGCTCTGAGGTGACGGCAGCTGCCTGATTTTTAATATTATCTATCATAATTAAGGCCCCTTTTCTTACAAATAATTCTCTATATGTAATAGCACAAAAAATAAGATTTGTCACATACTATTAGTTCTTCTGGAACAATTGCATTATAGCATATTTGGGAGGCCTATTATATAATATTCATTAGGCGAATAATAGATAAAATATATAGCTTGTATACTATTGTTAGGAGGAGCACATTTGAAGACTAGAGACAATATTGTAGGCAGATATGCACTCTTTCTTATAGGTCTTTTTATTGCGTCCCTAGGTGTTGCATTTTCTACAAAGGCAGGACTTGGAACTTCACCAGTTGCATCGGTTCCATATTCAGTTTCGCTGGTAAGCAGTCTTTTATCCTTTGGAGGATGGCTGAATCTGTTAAGTGTGATTCAGATTGCTATTCAGGTGATTTTACTAAAGGGCAAATGCAACTACCTGGAAATTGTAATCCAGACAATTCTGGCTTTTGTGTATGGATATCTGACCAATTTTTCATGCTCATTGATAGAAGGGCTTGAGGTAAATTCGTATCTATGGCAGTTATTCTATCTTGCAGTAAGTTGTGTGGTTCTTGCATTTGGTCTGTGGCTTCAGTTTAAAGGCGGCGTGGCAATGCTTCCAGGAGAGGCGATGAACAGAGCCATTAGTCAGGTTACTGGCAAGAAATACGAGAACATAAAGATCTTTTTCGATATTTTTTATATAGTGGTTGCGGCAGCAATTTGTCTCATTTGTCTTGGCAAATTAGAGGGCGTAAGAGAAGGCAGCATTATTGCTGCAGTTGTGATTGGAAATATTATCAAATTGTATAATAAGGCATTTGATAAAATTATCATCTGCTTAGGTAAGGGAAAGGCAGAATAGCGCTTTGGGCGTATGAATAATCAGACAGAGCGTTTTGTGAGGGCAAACGAATAAACCAAGCAGTACTTTTATGAGGTTAAGATGGAACAGGAACACAAGAGAAGAGTTAGATATTCCGGGAAATATCCAAAGAAATTTGAGGAGAAATATAAGGAATTAAATCCAGAGAAATATCAGGATACAATACAGCATGTTATTGGCAAGGGAAGCACACCTGCTGGAATGCACATTTCAATCTGTGTAAAAGAGATACTTGATTTTCTTCAGATTAAGCCGGGACAAAATGGTGCGGATTGTACATTTGGCTATGGTGGTCATACCAGAAAGATGTTAGAGCAGCTTCAGGGCAATGGTCATATAGTAGCACTTGATGTTGACCCAATTGAGTCCGAGAAATCAAAGAAGCGCCTTATGGACGCGGGCTTTGGAGATGATATCCTGGCTGTGGAGCTAACTAATTTTGCCAACATCGATGAGGTGGCTAAAAAGTATGGTAAGTTTGATTTTCTGCTTGCAGACCTTGGTGTATCTTCCATGCAGATTGATAATCCTGAAAGGGGGTTTTCATATAAGGTTGAAGGACCTCTGGATCTGCGAATGAATCCTCAGAAGGGAAAGAGTGCAGCAGATATTCTTCTGGAAGTAGACAGAGAGGAACTTATTGGTATGCTGGTTGAGAACTCAGATGAGGAATATGCTGAGCAGATAGCCAATAAGATTCTTGCATATAGAAAAAAAGGACAGTCGCCAAAGACAACAACAGAACTTAAGAATATTATCGAAGAAGCATTAAGCTTTATAGATGAAAGGGACAGAAAGGAAGTTGTTAAGAAGTCTTGCCAGAGAACATTTCAGGCTCTTAGGATTGATGTAAATCATGAATTTGAAGTATTATTTGACCTGCTTGAGAAACTTCCAACTGTAATGAATCCAGGAGGAAGAATTGCAATTCTTACCTTTCATTCGGGTGAAGACAGGCTGGTTAAGAAATCCTTTAAGACATTTACGAGGGATGGATTATATAGCGACTATTCAAGAGATGTTATCAGACCTTCTGCAGAGGAATGTGCAGTCAATGGTCGAGCTAAGTCTACAAAGATGAGATGGGCTGTTGTGGCCGAATAGATTATGATAATAAAAACTGTTTGAGAATTGGAGGAGAAATGCAATGAGCGAAGATATCAAGAACACAGAAGTAGTAGAAGACGATTTTAATGAATATGCAATCTTTACAATAACTGGTCAGGACGGCAAGGAATTGGAGATGGCTGTTATTGACGAGTTTGAGGTTGATCACAAGACATATGTGGCAGCGGCGTTAATAGAAGGAGATACCATTAACGAAGATGGTCTGTATATTTACAAGGTTAAGTTAACAGCTGATGATTTTGAAGTAGAGAAGATTACTGACAAGAGTGAGTATGAGGCTGTAGCAGAAGCTTATATGGGGATGGAGTAGTTTTTCTCGACTATAGTAATCTGTAATGATAAAATAAACTATAATATAAAGAAATGGTAGATAGGGGGTATTCTTATGGATTTCTTTGAACAAAATGATATTAAGGTTAATGCGAAACTGACGAAGATACTATTGTGGATGACACTGGTATTCCCAGTAATGATGATACTTACACTTCTTGGAGTATTTCATATTGATATGACTGCGCTTATTATTCTTACAATGTTGGGTATAGTGTGTACTGTATCACCAACAATAATGAAGAAATGCAATGTCAATCCAAAGGTATTAAAATACGCTAATGTTCTTTCGCTGGGAATATGTGTAATGCTTCTTGGGACAAATGCGGGAATAGGCATATATATGACCTATGGACTGGCAATGGCATTCAGCTGTATGTATTTTGACAAGAAGTTCACAACTCAGATAGCAATTATAAGCACCATTTTACTGATTATTTCACAGTATTTCAGAGCACCTGCTGCATCAGCGATGGTTGGCAAGACTACTATGGGATGGTTTTTCCCTAGTGTGATGGGATATATGATTGAGCAGGTAGTAATGTCACTTTTATTCATCTCGCTTGCTGGAGCCTGCAGGGCGGTTCTTGAGAATCTTCACAGTACAGAGCAGGTTGCTCAGGTTGTAGAGAAATGTGAAGCAGTATCTAAGCAGCTTGTTGGAATGGTAGATGACCTTGCTGATAACATGGAAGAGACAAGAAAAGCTGGAGAGAGCATTGTAGAAGCAGCTCAGGCTACATATGAAGAATGTGAGTCAAGTATCAATCATGTTGAGGAGATTCATGTTTCAGTACAGAAGATGACAGATGCTATTGATGGAATCAGAGAGCAGACTGTTGAGATGAGTCAGATTTCAAATGATGTAAGTGACAAGATGAACGGCTATGTAGCTAAGATGGATCAGACTGTAAACAGTATGAGAACAATTGAGAACACAGCCAATGATACAAACATAGCTATCAATAAGCTTGAAAATGGTTTTGAACAGATTATTCTGTTTACAAGTGAAATTGAGCAGATAGCAGCTCAGACCAATCTGTTAGCATTAAATGCTTCTATCGAAGCAGCAAGAGCAGGTGAAAGCGGAAGAGGTTTTGCGGTTGTTGCTGAAGAAGTAAGGAAGCTGGCTGAAAGTTCAAAAGCATCTTCTGATTCAATTGCTAGTAAGCTTGATAATGTTAGAGAGCAGCTTAGTGATGTAAAGAATTATATTAATTCAAATCTGGATTCAGTAGCATATGGTATTACACAGATTCAGGAGGCAAAAGACGAATCGATTCAGATTGGTGAATTACAGTTAGAATCACAGAAGAAAACAGAAGTAATATCTGCCAACACAGATGAGACACGAAAGCATAGTCTGGAACTCCTTAATATGGCTAATCAGATGCGTGTGCTTGTAGAAAATTCAAGAGAACGAGCTGAAATAATTGTTAAGCAGAGTAGTGAACAGGAAGATATCAACAATAACACCAAAGAAACATTTAATAGTGTTGAACGTGTAGCAAAAGATCTTTTGGATATCAGCAACCTATAAAAAATGGAGGATAATATGTCTATTTTCACATCAAAAAAGAAGCTTGGTTTTGGCCTAATGAGACTTCCGCTTATTCCTGGCGGAGCAGAGACAGATATTGATATTGAACACGTAAAGAAGATGGTAGATCATTTTTTAGAGCAGGGATTCACCTATTTTGATACAGCCTGGATGTATCATGGACTTCAGAGCGAGAAGGCAATTAAGAAGGCACTTGTAGAGAGATATCCAAGAGATAGCTATACTCTCACCACTAAATTTCATGTAGGTTTTTGTGAAAGCAAGGACAAGATGGAGGATTTCTTCAACACCCAGCTTTCTAATACTGGAGTAGAATATTTTGACTATTATCTTATCCATGATATAGAAAGAGGAAATTATGAAAAGTATCAGGAATATGATGCTTTCGACTGGGCTTTGAAGAAAAAGGAGCTTGGACTTATTAAGCATCTTGGGTTCTCTTTCCATTCTGATGCGGATTTTCTGGATAAGGTTCTCACCGAGCATCCATATATGGAATTTGTTCAGCTTCAGATAAACTATCTTGACTGGGAGTCAGAGAATGTTCAGTCTCGCCGTTGCTATGAAGTGGCGCGTAAGCATAATACTCCTATTATTGTTATGGAGCCAGTTAAGGGTGGAACACTTGTTAATGTTCCAGAGAATGTTCAGTCAATGTTCAAGAATAAGGAAGCGGATATGTCTATTCCTTCATGGGCAATTAGATTTGTAGCATCACTTCCGGGTATCGAGATGGTATTAAGCGGTATGAGCAACATGGATCAGATGATTGATAATGTTTCTTATATGAAAGAATTTAAGCCGCTTAGTGAAGAAGAAATCAACCTTTGTGTTACAGCAGGAAAGATGATCTCAGGTGACATCAAGATTCCTTGTACTGGTTGTTCTTACTGTACAGAGGGATGTCCTCTCAGAATCGCTATTCCAAAGCTTTTTGCTCTGTATAACCAGGATGGAACAGATTACGAGGCGGCCGTTGGAGATGGAAGCCCGGCATCGAAATGTGTGGAATGCGGTCAGTGTGAAGGCATTTGTCCTCAGCACCTGGAAGTCATTACTTATCTTAAAGATGTTGCAGAAAAGTATGAAGCTTAGTTTTGAAGGAACTCAAGAGATTGAGTTCCTTTTTTATGTTATAATCTGTAGGAAGCATAGAACTTTTTGGAAGTATGTTTTATTACACAATCTGCCAGATAAAGGAAAGGGAGAAAAGGGATGGGATTTGAACGAGATAAAATAAAACAAATATACAGAATAATTCTATTTTGTGCGTTGATGATTTTGGCAATTATTTATATCAAAGAAGTAATAGCTATGATAAATGTGCTTTTTGGTATACTGATGCCATTTATTATTGGCGGTGTAATTGCATTCATTCTAAATATTCCTCTTTGTGGAATTGAGACTAAGTTGTTAAAGAACTGGAAGAGCAAATCATCAGTTAAGCTTAAGAGACCAGTTAGTATACTGCTTAGCATTCTGATTGTGGTTTTAATTATTTTTATTGTGGTTATTACAGTGGTACCTCAACTTGCCAGTACAGTCTCAGTTTTGGGTAAGAAGATGCCAGTTGCCATGAATAATCTGATGAAATATCTTGATGATCTTTCTGTTAAGTATCCACAGATACAGGCCTATGTGGTTGATCTTCAGAACTATAAATTCGACTGGACATCAATTACTAATAATCTTGCTGATTTCTTGAAGAGCGGTGTATCCAATGTATTGTCATCGACATTTAGTGTAGCAAGTGGAATTATTGGAGGCTTCGTTAATTTTCTTATTGGTTTTATATTTGCTATATATATTCTTGGCCAGAAGGAAAGCATTTCAGCTGCATTAAAGAAACTCATGAAGGCATATCTTAAGCCTGAGAGAAATGATCGAATCTTAAAGATTTGCAAATTGTTATATGTTAATTTTGCTAATTTTATTACAGGTCAGTGTGTTGAGGCTTTGATTCTTGGCGGCATGTTTGTAGTAGCTATGTTTATATTCAGACTTCCATATGCATTGATGGTCGGTATACTAATAGCTTTCACTGCATTAATTCCAATTGTTGGAGCCTTTATTGGATGTGCAGTTGGTATATTCCTGATTCTTGTTGATTCGCCATCCAAGGTAATAGTATTTGTGATACTGTTCTTTGTACTTCAGCAGATAGAAGGTAATGTTATCTATCCTAAGGTGGTTGGTGACAAGGTTGGCCTGCCATCAATTCTTGTACTGATGGCAGTTACAATTGGAGGCAGCTTATTTGGCGTGGCAGGTATGCTGGTGTTTATTCCACTTGTATCTACTGCATATACATTATTAAATGAGAACGTTGCGATTCGCAGCAAGCGAAAGAAATAATAATCGTTAATAATTGCACAGAAATTATTCTTATGCTTGTGTCGCGTTTATGATATACTTTTAACATAGCAAAAACGTACAGGAGGGTTATTTATGCGTATTTTTGAGAATTTTCAAAAAGGTGTTAATTTGGGAGGCTGGATTTCACAGTTTGACAAATATGACAAGGAACATTTTGATACATTTATTACAGAGAAAGATATTGAGTATATAGCTAGTCTTGGCTTTGATCATGTAAGAGTTCCAGTGGATTATAATGTTTTGGAGGATGAAGCTGGTGATCCTATTGAAAGTGGTTTCCAGTATTTGAGAAACTGTTGTGAATGGTGTAAGAGTAATGGCCTTCATATGCTGATTGACTTACATGAGTGCTATGGCTATTCTTTCGATCCATTGAAGAAGGATATGGATAGACGTAAATTCTTTTATGATGATGAACTTCAGGCAAGATTCTTCAAGCTATGGGCCAGAATTGCAGAAGCCTTTAAGGATGATCAGGATATCGTTGCGTTCGAGCCACTTAACGAAGTTGTTCTTCAGGAAGTCGCTGATGCATGGAATGGTATCGTAAAGAAGTATATCGAACTTATTCGTTCTATATGTCCTAATTCTTATATTGTTGTTGGTGGTGTTATGTACAATCATGTATCCAACGTTAAGCTTCTTGATCCACCAGCAGATGATAAGATTGTTTATAATTTCCATTGCTACGAGCCATTTTTATTCACACACCAGGGTGCTTTCTGGGTAGATTATATGCCATCTGATTTTCGTATCAAATATCCTCTTCCAATTGAGGATTATCGTAGAATCAGCAAGGAGGCCATTGATGTTGAAAATGGTGTTATCTTCAGAGATGAAGTTAAGGAACTTGGACCTGAATTCTTTGAGATTATCTTTAAGGATGCTATAGACGCGGCTGAGAAATACGATGCTCCATTGTATTGCGGTGAATATGGAGCGATTGATCTTTCGGATAATCCATCAAAGATTAATTGGTTAAGAGATATTCATACAGCATTTAAGAATCATGGAATTGGACGTGCACTTTGGAACTATAAAGAAAAAGACTTTGGTTTTGTTGATGATAGTTTTGCAGAAGTTAAAGATGATTTTATAGCTGTTTTATAATGTGTAAGGGTTAATGATAGCGCGCTAACAATTTAATGTTAGCGTGCTTTTTTATCATAAAGAAAAAAATATGGGAAAATGTGAGTATGTTGAGACGAAGTAAAAGTCTAAGCATATGAGAATGACTGAATAAGTGTTATAATTCATTTATTGGGGAATAGAATAGGAGAGAAAAATGGCTAGAAAAGACAGTACACAAAGAGCAATGGAAAAGGCAGGAGGATTTGCTACTGCTAAAAAGAATGTGATCATTCAGTATCAGGGAATGGAACGCAGCGAGGATCATATCATTGATCGTATAAGAAAAGATGTTATGGATAAGGGTATCAAAGATAATGAAATAGAGCTTGTTGATGTATATATCAAGCCTGAAGAACAGACAGTATTCTATGTGATTAACAAACAGATTACTGGACAGTTATCCTTATAATTAGAGAGCAGTCGAAAGGAATTAATAAAATGATCGTATATGTTGTTGCTAATCAGAAGGGCGGTATTGGAAAGACAACAACCGCAACCAACCTTGCTGGAATATTGGGAAAGAGAGCTAAGACACTTCTTATTGATGCTGATCCACAGGGGAACAGTACAAGTACCTATGAAGCTAAGATAGAGGATGTGGCTACTCTTTATGATGTAATGATAGACTCCGAAAAGCTTCCAATAGAGGATGCGATTCAGCATACTCCCAATGGTGATATAGTTGCTTCCGATCCACTACTAGCCAAAGCAGAGAAGATGCTGGACGGGGATGTAGAAGGATTCTACAGATTAAAGGATGCTATTGATAATCTTGATGGATACGAATATGTGATTATAGATACTGCACCTTCTCTTAATGTTATTTTGTACAATTGTCTTATTGCAGCAGATAAGGTTATTATACCTGTTACCGCAGATGCATATGCTATGCAGGGAATAGATCAGCTCAATGATACGATTGTAGCCGTAAAGAGACGTCAGAACAGAAATCTGTCTGTTGCAGGACTTCTTCTTGTGAAGTATGCGGGAAGATCTAACCTTGAGAAGCAGACCAGAGAAGAAATTGCCGAGCATGCAAAGAGCATGGGAACAGTTCTTTTTGACACTGCTATTCGTGAGTGTGTAAAGACAAAGGAGGCTCAGGAGAAGAAGAAACTTCTTGTGGATTATGCTCCTGGATGTAATACCTGTCTTGATTATATTCAGTTTGTTGAACAACTATTGAAAATGTAGATATAAATAGCTATAAATGCTATAATGTTAACATATGGGGAGGCAATATAACTACGGAGGTAAAGCTATGAATGAACAGCTTGAAAAAGTAATTGAAATGTTGCCTATAATGAAGGCAATGGTAAGCAGGAATACAATTATCACTGTTTACGATGCTGAAGGTTACATTAGGGGATTTGCTATGCCAGATGGCATACCACCTGTATTGAAGGTGGGAGATCATTTCGATGATATATCTGGCGGATTTGACAAAGTTGTAAGAAGTGGCGAAGCGATACACAATGTATTGCCTGCAGAGGTTATGGGAGAACCTTATGAAGGCGATCTGGTTCCTATTAAGGATGGACATCGTGTGGTTGGAATTATTTCTTCAGCTTATAGTGTTAAGAGTAAACAGAACATTCTGGACACTGTTGAAAAATTTAAAGATGATGTCAATAAGATGAAAGCTTCGATGGATGAAGTGAACATCGGTATGGAGAATGTATCAGCAGAACTGAGCACGGCCAATGATATGACTGGCATAATCAGAAACGATGTTAGTACTTCGGTTAATATTGTTGGCAAAGTCAGAAGCAATGCTTCCAATTCCAATATACTTGCTTTAAATGCTTCCATTGAGGCTGCAAGAAGCGGAGAGGCTGGAAGAGGATTTGCTGTAGTTGCTACAGAGATGGGGCATCTTGCAAAGGATAGTGGTTCGGCTGCTGAAGAGATAAAGCACTCGCTGGACACTATGCAGGAGCATCTTAATTCTATTCTTAATTCGATTAAGGTTGCCAATGAAGGGGCTACAGTTCATCTTGAAAGCATTAATTCGATGCTTCCAATACTGGATGACATTTTAACTCTTGCAGATGAGATTAAGAGTAATATCGATTAATAATATGCCAGTACACGCTTACGTGTACTGGTTTTTTGAGGGAATGAGTATATGCTGAAAAAAGAGTATAAAGCGATTTTGTTTGACCTGGATGGAACTTTGCTTCCGATGGATATGAAGAAGTTTACAGAGGGCTATTTTATGGATCTTTATTCTGCGGTAAATATGCCTGAGATAGCTATTAAGGATTTTACAGAAGCAATATGGCAGGGTACATATGCCATGATGAAGAACGATGGTAGCAAAACAAACAGAGAGGTTTTCTGGGAGTTTTTTGGACAGAAGATGGGCTATGATAAAAAACAGACAGAGGAAATGGATGCGAAGTGCCTGTCATTTTACAGCCATGAATTTGTTGCTGCAAAGAGGTTCTGTATGGATAACCCATTGGCAAAGCAGGCAGTTGAGATCGCAAAAACCAAAGCAGACAAGGTTATTCTTGCGACAAATGCGATATTTCCAATGGCAGGCCACAGGACAAGATTAGGATGGCTGGGGCTAAAAGAAGAGGATTTTGACTATGTAACCTGTTACGAGGATGAGTACTTTTGCAAGCCTAATCCTAAATATTTTGAAGCTATAATGAATAAAATGGGCCTTGAACCTCAGGACTGCCTTATGATTGGCAATGATGAAAGAGAAGACATGCTGTGTGCTTCTACGGTAGGTCTTGATGCCTTTCTGATCACAGACACCATGATTCCATATAAGGAACAGCCGTGGAATGGTGATAAGGGTAGCTTTACAGATATGCTGTCGATGCTTGAAGGATTGAAGGATAGATAGGAGCAACATAAATATGTACGAATACAATACGAGGATAGGATTTAGTCAGTGTGATGTAGATGTTACGCTTACTATTACTTCCCTAATAGACCTGTTCCAGGATTGCTCTACTTTTCAGTCTGAGGATCTGGGAGTAGGATTTGAATATTTGAAAAAAGATAATCTGGTATGGGTAATAAACTACTGGGAACTTGAAATAAACAGATTGCCAAAACTGTGTGATACGGTTACTGTTGGAACTGCCCCTTTTGAATTCAAGGGATTTCTTGGATACAGAAATTTCTGGCTGAAGGATAGTCAGGGAGAGTATCTGGTTAAGGCTAATTCAGTATGGTCACTTATTAACATTACGGATGCCATTCCCGTTAAGGCATCGGATGATATAAGAGGAGCCTATCAACTTGAAGAGAAGTTGGAAATGACATATAGTTCAAGAAAAGTTGCGGTGCCAACAGGAGAAGAGTGGGAAGTGACTGAACGTGAGCCAATACATATTCAGATGCATCATTTGGATAGTAATCATCATGTTAACAACGGACAGTATGTCAAGCTGGCTGTTTCAGCAATGGGAGAGGATATAGCAGTTAAGTGTCTCAGGGTAGATTACAGAAAGCAGGCTGTACTTGGTGATATCATTTACCCGGTTGTATATAAGAAGGATAATATATGGGTTGCGGCTCTCAATGACGCTGAGGGCAAAGCATACTCTGTGACAGAGATAAGAGGTTAAATATGCTTAAGATTGGTGAGAAACAAAAACTGATTATAAAAGAAAAGAAGGAGTTTGGCGTATACCTTTCAGAGGCTGGCAAAGACAGTGATAAGGTGTTGCTTCCTGCAAAACAGGTTCCAGAAGGAAGTGCTATTGGCGATGAAGTCGAAGTATTTATCTATAGAGATTCTCAGGACAGACTTATAGCTACTACAAATACTCCTGCATTGACAAAGGGCAAGCTGGCAAAGCTTGAAGTAAAGGAGATTGGCCGAATAGGCGCATTTCTTGACTGGGGACTTGAAAAGGATCTTCTGTTACCTTATAAGGAACAGACTTATGAGATAAAAAAGGGAGATAAGGTGCTGGTAGCTCTTTACGTCGATAAAAGCAGCAGACTCTGTGGCACTATGAAGGTATATCCGTATCTTGAAAAAGCAACTGCGATTAATAAGGATGATCAGGTAACAGGAACTGTTTATGAAATAAGCAGAAACTTTGGTGCATTTGTAGCCATAGATGACAGGTATACCGCTCTTATTCCAAAGAAGGAACAGCCAGCAGGCATCAAGGCGGGAGATGTTGTTCATGCCAGAGTAACAGCTGTCAAATCTGATGGAAAGATAGATCTGAGCGTGAAGGAAAAAGCTTATATTCAGATGAGTATAGATGCTGATAAGATTATGAAATATCTTGATGCACACAATGGCGTGATACCATTTACAGATAAGGCTTCTCCAGAGATAATAGCTGATGCCATGGATATGAGCAAAAATGAGTTCAAAAGAGCTGTGGGCAATCTGCTCAAGGCTGGCAAGATAGAAATTAACGAAACAAATATTACATTTAGAAAATAACTGGTGAATTATGGAACACAAAAAAGTTAACTGGGGTTTTCTTGCTTTTCTGGCTCTGGAAGTGATACTGATGATTTATCTGCTATTCTGGGGTTCAGATATAGATTTGGATAATGTACTCCTTTCAACAGTACTTGCCGAATCCACTATTTTTATTCCTCCAGTGTTCATATTGGCGCTTAGTAGCTATGATGAGGGCATTTGGGCCAGAGTGGGCTTTAAGACTTTCAGACCACTTACGCTGCTGGCGGTTATTCTATATGGTGTTTTGATCATGCCTTTGGGAACACTGGCTAATGCTGTATCTATGCTTTGGGTAGACAATGAGGTGTTGGCTTCAAGTGAGGCTATGCTTAATGCACCCTGGTATATTACACTGATAAGCTCTGCTGTTATCGCTCCATTTGTTGAGGAATTTACTTTCAGAGGCTTTATGTATCTGGGATACAGAAGAGACGGTGCGCGAATATCTGCAGTAATTATGTCGGCGCTTGCATTTGCATTTATGCATCTTAACTTTAATCAGGCAGCATATGCATTTATAATAGGCGTTGCATTTGCACTCATTGTTGAAGCAACGGGATCAATATGGGCGTCAATTATATGCCATTTTATCTTCAACTTTGACAGTCTGGCCTATATGCTTTTGACTAATTACCTCACTCCTGGGGCTTATGAAGATGTATCGGTAGACAGAGCAGAGATACTGGAAAGCATTCCAACGTATATCATTATTGCTGCTGTAGCTACTATACTGGCGATATGTGTATTGGCCTGGGCTGCAAAACTTCAGGGAAGAATGTCTAATTTGAGACAGTTGTTTGAGGGAAAGACTGAGGGAGAAGACAGAGTAAAGATTATTACGGCGCCTATTGTGATAGCATTTATACTGTGCCTGACTTATATGATACTTTCTATAATCTGATATAAATAAAAAAGGAATCTCATAAGGAGATTCCTTTTTTGTATATGTGTTAAGGGCAACAGCCCTTTTGAAAAATTTAGACTACCATATCAAAATTGGAGCCTACTGAAGGATTAACTGAACGTTCCATTGCGGCGGAATCAATCATCTTAAGAAGTCCATTGCCTGCAACTTCGTTGGAGTCAAGAGCCTTGCTTAACATAGCTACATCAATCTTTGATAAGGAGTCACTGCCTGTAACGGCCATAGATGCTGAACCAATATTACTAATATTCATACACTTTCCTCCTTTGGTATCTAGTACTTATATTATGCCAATAACTGTAATAAAAGTAAATAGTTTGTCACATTTGTGAAAAACTACCATAAAAATAAGAGTTTTACTATGGATTTTTTTGTATAAATGCTTTATTATAAGGAAAGGTATTGTAAAAATATCTATTATGAGGCATTAACTTTTGTAGAAAATCACGAGTAGTGGAGGAGATATGATATCTAATCAGGTATTACAGAGTACTATCGAAGGATTAAAGAATATTGCACGAATTGAGTTGTGCGTTGTGGATGTGGATGGAAAGGTCTATGCGCTGACAAGCTCAGAGATGGAAAAGTACAGTGCGCAGGCAGTCGAATTTGTTAAGTCACCTGCCGATTCACAGGAAATAGCTGGATGTCAGTTCTTCAAAATATATGATGAACAGCAATTGGAGTATATCCTCGTAGCACAGGGAGCAACAGAAGATGTATATACACTTGGTAAGCTTGCTGCTTTCCAGATTCAGAATCTGCTGGTTGCTTATAAGGAAAGATTTGATAAGGATAATTTTATTAAGAACCTTCTTCTTGATAACCTGCTGTTAGTTGATATCTTTAGCAGAGCAAAGAAGTTACATATCCAGTCAGAAAAACCTCGTGTTGCAATCATAATTGAAGCAAAGCTTGGAAAAGACAGCAATGTTCTTGAGATTATGCGTACTCATTTTGGTTCTAACAACAAAGATTTTATTACAGCTGTTGATGAAAACAGTGTGATTGTTGTCAAGGAACTGGATGATAATGCTGGTAATACAGAGATTGAAAAGATCTGCACTACATACAAGAATCAGCTTATTCATGAAAATGTCAAGGATGTTCGAATTGCATACGGTACTGTAATCAAAGAGATTAAGGAAGTCAGCCGTTCATACAAAGAGGCAAAGATGGCGCTTGATGTAGGAAAGATATTCTTTGATGACAGAGACATTATGGCTTATAGCGAACTTGGAATTGGACGTCTTATTTATCAGCTTCCTATTCCTCTTTGCAAATTGTTTATTAAGGAAATATTTGGTGGAAAGAGCCCAGATGACTTTGACGAAGAGACACTGACAACCATTACAAAGTTCTTTGAGAACAGTCTTAATGTTTCAGAGACATCACGTCAGTTGTTTATTCATCGTAATACACTGGTATACAGACTTGATAAGCTTCAGAAGACAACCGGTCTGGACTTAAGAGTGTTTGAGGATGCAATAACCTTTAAGATTGCTCTTATGGTTGTTAAGTATATGAATTATATGGAGTCATTGGAATATTAAGGAGAGATAGATAGTGGCTTTCGGTAGAAGAAAAAAAGTTAAAACATTTGCAGAAGATGAACTGATAGTATTTGAAAATGTTACTAAGACATATTCAACAGGTGCACCTGCGTTAAATGGTGTTAATTTAAAGATAAAAAAGGGTGAATTTGTATTCATTGTTGGTGATAGTGGTTCTGGTAAGTCTACACTTATCAAGCTTCTCTTGAGAGAGCTTATCCCTACAGATGGAGAGATATATGTAAATGGAGCCAGATTATCAAAGCTTCGTAGAAGACAGGTTCCAAAGTATAGAAGAAATCTTGGAGTAGTATTCCAGGACTTCAGACTGATAAAAAACTGGAGCGTATATGAGAATGTAGCTTTTGCTCAGAGAATTGTACAGACTCCGAACCGACTGATTAAGCGTAATGTGCCAGCAATCCTTTCAATTGTAGGTCTTGCCAGCAAGTATAAGGCTAAGCCAGTACAGTTGTCAGGTGGTGAGCAGCAGCGTGTTGCCATGGCCAGAGCATTGATCAATAAACCACCTATATTATTATGTGACGAGCCTACTGGTAACCTGGACCCTAAGAACTCTCTTGAAATCATGAAGCTTTTGGATCAGATTAACAAGAGAGGAACCACAGTTATCGTTGTTACACATGACAAAGAAATCGTTAATGAGATGCAGAAACGTGTAGTTACTGTTCGAAAAGGTGTAATAGTAAGCGACGAAGAGAAGGGTGGTTACATAGATGAGGATTAGTTCGTTTTTTTATACAATAAAGCAGGGTATAAAGAACATATTTAGAAATGCTCTTTTCTCACTTGCTTCAATTGCTACAATTTCTTCATGCTTGTTGCTTTTTGGCATATTTTTTGCAGTTATTATGAACTTCCAGAATATTGTTAAGACAGCTGAAGAAGGTGTGGCGGTAACAGTATTCTTTACAGATGAAGTATGTGCAGATGACACACGTATGAAGGAAATCGGGGATATTATTGCTTCTCGTGCTGAAGTTAGCAGGATTGTATTTGTATCAGCAGATCAGGCCTGGGAGGACTTCAAGGAAGACTACCTTGGAGAGTATTCAGAAGGTTTTACAGAGAATCCGTTGGCTGGAAGTGCAAACTATCAGATATATCTTAAGGACATAGCTGGACAGGATTCACTGGTAGCATATCTTAAGAGCGTTCCAGGTGTAAGAGAAGTTAATTATTCGCAGGTTACAGCAGATGCGTTAAGCGGTGCCAACAACATGATTAGTTATGTTTCAATTGGTATTATTGGAATTCTGTTGGCAGTATCAATATTCCTTATCAGCAACACTGTTATGATGGGTATCTCTATTAGAAAAGAAGAGATTGGTATTATGAAGTATGTTGGTGCAACAGACTTCTTTGTAAGAGCGCCATTTGTTGTTGAAAGTTTACTCATTGGCCTTATTGGAGCGGCGATTCCTATAGGTATCATAAACTTTGTTTATGACAAAGCACTTGGTATAGTACAGGGCAAATTTACAGTACTTAACGATATTTTAAAATTTCTTCCAATCGAAACTATCAATCACACTCTCATTCCTTTGTCTTTGGCAATTGGAGCAGGTATTGGTTTCCTTGGAAGTATTGTAACAGTAAGAAAACATCTGAAGGTGTAATTGTATATGTTTAAAAAGAGACTTGCCGCCATTATTATAATGGTGGCCTTGTCTGTTTCTATGGTCTTTACTGCCAATGAGGCATATGCCACAGAGAGTAGTACAACCAGTGCAGAACAGGAAAAACTTGACAAAGAAGATGCTGAGCATTCTGATGAAGATACAAGTCGTGGGGAAAAGATCAAAGAACTCGAGAACAGTATCAAGGAAAAACAGGATCAGATAAGTCAGGCAGAAGAAGATAAAAAGAAAATAAAAAGCAGTATTTCGAATATTGAGAGCATGGTAAGTGCACTTGAAAAGGAAAAAAATGACCTTGCCAGCTATGTAACAGAGCTTGATGGCAACCTGGAAGAGGTTGAGAATAAGATTGATGAACTGACTCAGATGATTGAGCAGAAAGAGGCTGATATTGTAGCTACAGAAGCTGATCTGGAGGAAGCTCAGGAGGTTCAGCTTAATCAGTATATGGCGATGAAAGCCCGTATCAAGTTTATGTATGAGAAAGGCGATTCCTATTATCTTGAGTTGTTGCTTAATGCACAAAGTTTTGGAGATATGGTAAATAAGGCTGATTATATTGAGCTGTTATCAGCCTATGACAAGAAGAAACTGGAAGAATATGTCGCATTTTGTGAGTATGTTGAGGCTTGCAAGGAAGCGCTTGAAGCGGAGAAGGCAACTCTTGATGAAGCCAAGGCTCAGGTTGAAGAAGAGCAGGCTAATCTTGAAACACTGATATCTCAAAAAGAGAAAGAGATTACGGCTAAAGAAAGCGATATATCTAATAAAGAGCAGGCTATCAAGGAGTACGAAGCAGAACTTGCAGAGCAGACTGCAGTAATTAAGGCTCTCGAAAAAGCGGTTGCGGAACAGAAAAAGCGACTGATGGAAGAAAGCGGTAATGTGGTAACCTACGATGGTGGTGTGTTTGCATGGCCAGCTCCAGCTTATACTAAGATTACGGATGATTATGGTAACAGAATACATCCAATACTTGGTGTGCAGCAGTTTCATAATGGTGTCGATATGGCTGCTCCTGGTGGAAGCGCAATTCTCGCAGCATATGACGGTGAGGTTGTTGCGGCGTCATATACTTCAACCATGGGTAATTACGTCATGATTAATCATGGTGATGATTTGTATACTATATACATGCATGCATCCAAGCTATATGTTTCTGAGGGGCAGAAGGTAGTAAGAGGGGAAAAGATTGCTGCAGTTGGATCAACAGGACGTTCAACTGGTAATCATCTTCACTTTAGTGTTAGAAAAAATGGATCATATGTCAGTCCTTGGAATTATTTGAGCAAATAGACGGGAAACTACGATGGAAGAAATTGAAGAAGTAACAGGGCAGGAAGAATTAGTGGAATGTGAAGAGCCTAAAGGGCTGGAAGATGAAGCCGAGAGAGCTGCTAACAAAAAAAGAAAACGACGTGAACGTATTCTCTTTATTTGTGGTATGTTAGCGGGAGCTTTACTTACAATTTGGATTGCTGTAGGTGTTACATACGCAAGATATTTTATTACAATTAATAAGCTGAAGAAGCAGGCGCAGGTATCAGCCAGCACAACAACAGAGGAAAGCAAGGAAAGTGAAACTGATTACGGCCCATTGGTGACAAGTAAGCTTACCACCAAGATGAATAGAATTGAGCAGATGATCAGAGAGAACTACTATAAGGAAGTTGATACAAAGACTTTGCAGGATGGTGTTTTTGATGGAATGCTTGATTCTCTCGGTGATCCTTATTCAGAGTATTATTCAGAAGCAGAGCTGGAAGAAGTAAGGCAGGATACCAAAGGCATATATTATGGCATAGGCGCATATATTTCACTTGATACTGATACGTCTCTTCCAATTATTACGGGTACTATCTCTGGAACTCCAGCTGAGGAAGCAGGACTTCAGGCAGATGATATTATCTACAAGATTGATGGTCAGGAGACCACTGGCATGACGACCACTGAGGTTGTGGCGCTTATCAAGGGAGCAGAGCATACTACGGTAACCCTTACTCTTGTAAGAGAGGGAGAGACTATAGATGTTGTGGTTGAGAGAAGGAAAGTTGAGTCTCCTACTGTTCGCTATGAGATGAAGGATAATAACACAGGTTATATCCAGATTACAGAGTTTGATGATGTGACTACTGATCAGTTCACGGAAGCTATGGCAGTGCTAAAGGGACAGGGCATGACAGGCCTGATTATTGACCTTCGCAGCAACGGTGGCGGAAACCTTTCAACCTGCTGTGATATAGCTAGACAGATTCTTCCTCAGGGACTTATTGTGTATACCGAGGATAAGTACGGCAAGAGAGAAGAATTTAAGTGTGACGGAAAGAATGAAATTGACCTTCCTCTGGTTGTTCTTGTAAACGGATATTCAGCAAGTGCGTCAGAGATTCTTACCGGAGCAATTAAGGATTATGGGATTGGAACCATTATGGGCACCAAGACCTACGGCAAGGGTATTGTTCAGCAGATAATGTCACTGGGTGATGGAACTGCTGTTAAGATGACTATAAGCAAGTACTATACGCCTAATGGTAATTACATACATGAAACAGGTATTGAACCTGATATAGAGGTTGAATTTGATTCAGAAGCATATAAGGCTGACAAAACAGACAATCAGCTTAATGCAGCACTGGAACAGATTCAAAAGATGAAATGATAAGCGCGGAGAATTAACTCTTGCTAGATAGAATTAAAAATAGCATTCACCCTATGAAATTGACATGGATTATTGACACACGAAATCCAAACAAATGTTCTATACAATTAAAAATTTTTATGATAAAATAACCTTCGTACGGAGGTTATTTTTTTATGGATTTCAGACTTCATTCAGAATACAAACCTACAGGCGACCAGCCCCAGGCTATTGATGCTCTGGTAAATGGATTTAAAGAAGGTAATCAGTTTCAGACTCTTCTGGGTGTTACTGGATCTGGTAAGACCTTCACTATGGCCAATGTAATAGAACAGCTTAATAAGCCTACACTTATCATTTCTCACAACAAAACTCTGGCTGGGCAGCTTTATTCTGAGATGAAGGAATTCTTCCCAGAGAACGCAGTAGAATATTTTGTATCCTACTATGACTACTATCAGCCGGAAGCGTATGTTCCGTCGTCGGACACCTATATTGCCAAGGACTCATCAATTAATGATGAGATTGAGAAACTCAGACTTTCGGCCACAGCATCTCTTTCAGAAAGAAGGGATGTTATTGTAGTGGCTTCTGTCAGCTGTATATATGGTCTGGGAAGTCCGGATGAATATCACGAAATGATAGTATCTCTGCGTCCGGGTATGCGTAAGGACAGAGATGAAGTTATCCATGAGTTAATAGATATACAGTATACCCGTAATGAACTGGATGTAGAAAGAGCTACATTTAGAGTAAGAGGGGATTCTGTTGAGATATATCCTGCGATTGGTGGGGATGAACTAGTGAGAGTGGAGTTTTTTGGTGATGAGATTGATCGAATTGCTCTGGTGGATCCTCTTACTGGAAGAATGAAGTCAACTCTTGACCATGTGGCTATATTCCCGGCTTCTCATTATGTTATTCCTAAAGAAAAGATTCTGGAAGGATGTAACAGAATAGAGGAAGAATTGAAGGAAAGAATAAGGTTCTTCAAATCTCAGGATAAGCTTATTGAGGCCCAGAGAATAGCGGAAAGAACTAACTTTGACCTTGAGATGCTGAGAGAGACAGGCTTCTGCTCGGGTATTGAGAACTATTCAGCTCCGCTCAATAATCTTCCAGCAGGTTCAACTCCACTCTGCCTGATGGATTATTTTGATGATGATTTTTTGATAATAGTGGATGAGTCCCATATTACGGTTCCTCAGATTGGTGGTATGTATGCCGGGGACAGATCGAGAAAGAATGTACTGGTGGACTATGGATTCAGACTTCCCTCAGCACTTGATAACAGACCACTTAATTTTGCAGAATTTGAGAATAAGATAGACCAGATGCTGTTTGTATCGGCTACGCCTAATACTTATGAAGAAGAACATGAGTTATTACGGGCGCAGCAGCTAATCAGACCTACAGGTTTGCTCGATCCTGAGGTTTCAGTTAGACCGATTGAAGGACAGATAGATGATCTGTTATCTGAGATAAAGAAGGAAGTAGCAAATAATAACAAGGTTCTTGTGACTACACTTACCAAGAGAATGGCTGAGGATCTGACAGACTATCTCAAGGGTGTAGGAATCAGGGTTAAGTATCTTCATGCTGATGTGGATACTCTTGAAAGAGCGCAGATTATCAGAGATATGCGTCTGGATGTTTTTGATGTTCTGGTTGGTATTAACTTGCTTAGAGAGGGACTTGATATACCAGAGATTACACTGGTAGCCATTCTGGATGCGGATAAGGAAGGCTTCCTGAGATCTCAGACTTCACTTATACAGACAATCGGTCGTGCTGCCAGAAACAGTGAGGGTCATGTTATTATGTATGCTGATAATATGACAGACTCTATGAGGGTGGCTATTGAAGAGACCAACAGAAGAAGAAATCTTCAGATGAAATATAATGAGGAGCATGGAATAACTCCACAGACAATAAAGAAAGCTGTTAGAGATCTTATCAGTATATCCAAGGAAATCGAACAGGAGAAGATGAAGTTTGATAAGGATCCTGAGTCCATGAGCGAGGCAGAGCTTAAGAAGCTTATTGAAAAGGTTGAGAAGCAGATGCGTAAGGCGGCTGCGGAGCTTGATTTTGAAACAGCAGCAGAACTCAGGGATAAGATGGTAGAACTAAAAAAGCAGTTAAACAGAGGTTAAATGATGAGTAACACACTTAATGCAGAAAAGAAGATGTCTGCAAAGGAATACATAAGAATAAGAGGTGCTAAAGAGCATAATCTGAAGAATATCAGTATTGATATTCCAAGAGATAAATTTGTTGTACTTACTGGACTGTCTGGTTCGGGAAAGTCATCACTGGCGTTTGATACAATCTATGCAGAAGGTCAGAGAAGATATATGGAATCCATTTCTTCCTATGCTCGTCAGTTCTTAGGACAGATGGAGAAACCACAGGTAGAACTGATAGAAGGTCTATCTCCAGCTATTTCCATTGATCAGAAATCAACAAATCGTAATCCAAGATCTACGGTAGGAACAGTTACTGAGATATACGATCATTTCAGACTTCTGTTTGCCAGGATAGGTATTCCACATTGCCCTAACTGTGGCAAGGTGATTGAAAGACAGTCTGTCGATCAGATGGTAGATATCATTATGGGCCTTGAAGAAGGAACTAAATTCATGGTTCTATCTCCTGTTGTAAGAGGCAAAAAGGGTCAGCATGAAAAGGTAATTGACAGAGCACGTAAAAGCGGTTTCAGCAGAATCAGAATCGATGGCAATATGTATGAGCTTGATGAGGATATCAAACTGGATAAGAACATCAAGCATAGCATTGAGATAGTAGTAGATCGTCTTGTACTAAGAGCGGGCATGGAGACAAGGCTTACAGATTCCATTGAGACTGCCCTTGGAATGGCAGAGGGACTTCTTGAGATAGAAGTAGTGGATGGAGAGAATCTTCACTTTTCAGAAAGCCTTGCCTGCCCAGACTGCGGAATAAGTGTACAGGAAATTGAGCCGAGAAGTTTTTCGTTTAATAATCCATATGGCGCTTGTCCAGCCTGCTTTGGACTTGGATATACTATGGAATTCAGCCCGGAGTTATTGGTTCCAGACAGAAGCCTGAGCATTCATCAGGGAGCATTTTCATGCCCTGGATGGCAGTCATCAAGTGCGCCTGGAAGTTTTTCTTATGCTGTCTTATCTGCTTTGGCAAGAGAATACAATTTCTCGCTGGATACACCTTTTGAGGAATTAAGCCAGAGTGTACAGGATCTTCTTTTATATGGAAAAGGTTCTAGACAGGTTATGGTTCATTATAAGGGCCAGCGTGGTGAAGGCAGATATCCGATACATTTTGATGGGCTTATCAAGAATATGATGCAAAGGTACAGAGAAACTTCATCAGATACCATGAAGCAGGAATATGAGCAATATATGCAGATATCACCCTGCGAAAGCTGTAAAGGTATGAGATTAAAACCAGAATCTCTTGCAGTTACAATTAGTGATAAAAATATCTATGAGATTACATCCATGTCAATAGGTGTATTATACGATTATCTCAGTAATCTTGAACTTTCTGAGACACAGCGCTTTATTGGGAAACAGGTTCTTAAGGAGATAAGTGCCAGAGTTGGCTTCTTAATGGATGTTGGACTAGATTATCTGACACTTGCAAGAGCCACTGCATCTCTTTCTGGTGGAGAAGCTCAGCGTATACGACTGGCGACTCAGATAGGCTCAGGTCTTGTTGGTGTATGCTATATACTTGATGAACCTAGTATTGGTCTGCATCAGAGGGACAATGACAAATTGCTGGGGACTCTGAAACATCTAAGGGATCTGGGTAATACCCTTATTGTTGTAGAACACGACGAGGATACTATGCTTGCTGCAGACTATATTGTTGATATAGGTCCTGGAGCGGGATGCAATGGTGGCGAAGTAGTGGCCACAGGAACTGCAGAAGAGATAATGAAAAATCCTGCGTCCATTACGGGCAAATATCTTTCAGGTGAATATTCAATTGATATTCCTTACAGTAGAAAACAGGCTAGCGGATATCTGGAAATAAAGGGTGCAAAAGAGCATAATCTGAAGAATGTTGATGTAAAGGTTCCACTGGGAATTATGACTTGTGTGACGGGTGTTTCTGGATCAGGCAAGAGCTCTCTTGTTAATGAGATATTATACAAGTCACTGGCCAAAAAACTTAATCGTGCAAGAACTATTCCCGGAGTACATGAACAGATAACTGGTACAGAACAGTTGGATAAAGTTATCAATATTGATCAGTCTCCTATCGGAAGAACTCCAAGATCTAACCCTGCAACCTATACAGGTATGTTTGACCTTATAAGAGATTTATTTGCTTCAACCGCTGATGCGAAGGCTAAGGGATATCAGAAGGGCAGATTCAGCTTTAATATTAAGGGCGGACGTTGTGAGGCATGTTCGGGAGACGGAATTGTAAAGATTGAGATGCATTTCCTGCCAGATGTATATGTGCCATGTGACGTATGTAAAGGGAAGCGCTACAATAGAGAGACTCTTGAAGTAAAGTATAAGGGCAAATCAATATATGATGTTCTAGATATGACTGTTGAAGAGGCAGTAACTTTCTTTGAAAATGTTCCAAGGATAAGCCGAATTGTAAAGACTCTGTATGAAGTTGGTCTTGGATACATTAAACTGGGACAGCCATCCACAACTTTATCAGGCGGTGAAGCTCAGAGAATCAAGCTGGCAACTGAACTTAGCAGAAGATCTACAGGAAAGACAATCTATATTCTGGATGAACCAACTACAGGTCTGCATTTTGCAGATGTTGCAAAGCTGATAGAGATATTGCAACGCCTTACAGAGGGTGGAAATACTGTTGTGGTAATCGAGCATAATCTTGATGTGATTAAAACTGCTGATTATATCATTGATCTTGGACCAGAAGGAGGAGACAAGGGCGGTACAATTTTATGTACTGGTACTCCTGAAGAGATTGCTCAGCATGAAGAAAGCTATACAGGATATTACATTAAGAAGATGATTGAACGAGATAAAAATCGTGGTTAAGTAATAATCTATACTGACCGATATAATAATTGAACGCACGGATGCTTGTTTGGGAAATGGATTCCAGGAAGCATGGTGCGTTTTTTATTTGTGCTAAAGAGTATTAAGAATTTATGAAATCCATCTTAGTCCCCTTTTACTCGGTTGAAAAATCATATATAATATTATAGATTATGGAATGATTTAGAAAGGGGCTTTATATGCAGGGCACAGATATAGGAATAGATTTAGGCACAGCAAGCATACTGGTATATCTGAAGGGCAAAGGCGTTGTTCTTAAAGAGCCATCAGTAGTAGCTTTCGATAGAGATACAAATAAAATTAAGGCAATCGGAGAGGAAGCTCGACTTATGTTGGGTAGAACTCCAGGTAATATTGTAGCGGTTAGACCATTGAGACAGGGTGTTATTTCTGACTATACAGTTACAGAGAAGATGATGAAGTACTTTATTACCAAGGCAGTTGGCCACAGAAGTCTTCGTAAACCTAAGATTGCTGTATGTGTACCTTCTGGTGTAACAGAGGTAGAGAAGAAGGCGGTTGAAGATGCTACATATCAGGCTGGTGCAAGAGAAGTAGCGATTATTGAGGAACCAATTGCTGCAGCTATTGGAGCCGGTATTGATATCAGTAAGCCATGTGGAAATATGATTGTTGATATCGGTGGTGGTACTACAGATATAGCGGTAATTTCACTTGGTGGTACTGTAGTGAGCGATTCTATCAAGATTGCCGGAGATAATTTTGACGAGGCAATAGTACGTTTTATGCGTCAGAAGCATAACCTTCTTATAGGTGAGCGTACTGCTGAAGATATAAAGATAAAGATTGGCTCATGCTTTAAGAGAAGTGAGCCGATATATATGGATGTAAGAGGACGTAATCTTGTAACTGGTCTTCCAAAAACTGTAAGAGTATCATCAGAAGATACTGAGGAAGCACTTAGAAGCACAACTGCACAGATTGTAGAGGCTATTCATGGCATTCTTGAGAAGACTCCTCCAGAGCTTGCAGCAGATATTGCTGAGAGAGGAATTGTGCTTACAGGTGGTGGAGCATTACTTGGAGGACTTGAAGATCTTATCTGTTCCAAGACTGGCATTACTACAATGACAGCAGAGGAACCTATGACAGCAGTTGCAATTGGAACAGGAAGATATGTTGAATTCCTTGCAGGTTACAGAGACGAATAAGGGTTAAAGGATATTATTTATGGTCAAAGGCTTATACACTGCATACACAGGTATGATTAATGAACAGAATCGTATGGACGTTATTACCAACAACCTTGCTAACGTTGATACCAACGGTTACAAGAAAGAAGGTGCAACAAGTCAGGCCTTTGATACTGTTTTAGCATATAAGATTAAAGATACATCATATCAGCCTAATCTTGCCAAGGGAATTGGACAGATGAACCTTGGAGTTAAGATAGGAGAGAACTATACTGATTATTCTCAGGGAGCTTTTAAGGTAACTGGTAATACATATGACCTGGCTATTTCGGGTACAGGTTTTTATACAATAGAATTTGCTGGTAAAGATGGTACAACAGCCACCAAGTACACAAGAGATGGCTCATTTATTGCAAGCGCAGATGGATACCTGATGACAAAGGATGGCGATTACGTACTTGATACTGATAACTCAAGAATTAAACTTGACCCCAATCAGGAAGTATCCATTGACACAAGAGGTAATATAGCTCAGGGTGGTAAAACCATATGCACTATAAAAATTACCGATTTTGAGGATTACAATTACCTTGAGCATTATGGAGAGAACTTCTTTGTACCTGTAGATGGGGCTCAGACAAAGCCAGGCAGTTATACGATTAATCAGGGATATCTTGAGACATCCAATGTACAGACAGTACAGGAAATGGTGGAGATGATAAGCGTATCCCGCCAGTATGAAAGTAATCAAAAGCTCATTACAACAATAGATGACACATTGAGAATTGCATCAACACAGTTGGGCAAGGTTTAATGGATTAACAGTCTAGGAGGATAAGGTATGGTAAGATCATTGTGGTCTGCAGCAAGCGGAATGATTGCACAGCAGACAAATGTTGATACAATAGCTAATAATCTTGCAAATGTTAATTCGGCTGGATACAAGGCTGAAGTAGCAGAATTCAAATCACTTTTATATCAGAATCTTCAATCTGAGACCACTACGGCCAATGGAGAGCACAAGCCGATAAGTGCGCAGGTGGGTCTGGGTGTTAGAAACTCATCAATTACTTCTGTATTCAAGCAGGGTGCTTTGATTGCCAGTACCAGTGACACATCATTTGCCATTGAAGGTGAAGGCTTCTTTGCTGTAAGAGGTGAGGATGGTTCTACCTACTATACAAGAAATGGTAGCTTTAACTTTAATACAGGATCTGGAAGCAATATAGTTCTTTCGACTTCAGATGGTCTTCCAGTTCTTGATTCGACCGGTAAGGCTATTTCGCTGGATACCAAAAGATATGTGGTTAGTAAGCTTTCGATAGATGCAAGTGGTAATATATGTTATCCTGATGCACAGAATAATGCGCAGCCAATTGGAATCAGAATCGGTGTGTACCAGTTTTCTAATCCGTCAGGACTTGAGAAGACATCAGATACGTTGTACAAAGTTACAGCGGCATCCGGACAGGCTCTTAATGAGGCTACAACAGCAGGACTTACAACTAGTAAGGTTCATCAGGGCTATCTGGAACAGTCCAGTGTGCAGGTTGTAGATGAGATGGTAAACATGATTGTTGCTCAGCGTGCTTATGAGATGAATTCAAAAGCAATTACTACAACAGATCAGATGATGGAACTTGCGAATAACTTGAAGAGGTAATTAAATGAGCTCAATTGATATAAGCGGATTAACCAGCGTTTATACTGATTATATGAACACTACAGCAAGTAATGCTACAACTGAAAAACTTAAATCAGTTGCATCTGCAGACTATTCCAATGCAAG
>DCJA01000039.1 GCA_002317175.1 Lachnospiraceae bacterium UBA1712
CCTGCGATTCCGGGAATGGATTTGGATGCTCCCACCCAGGAGTTTACATCCATTGAAGAAATCGCAGAGGAAATAGAAAACTATCTTGTTTTGAAGCATATTACAGAGGTGGAATGTATCTACGGCTGTTCAATGGGTGGTGCGATTGCCATTCGTCTTATAGCAAATGGTAAGGTTCAAATGAATCACATAATTGTCGATGCAGGTATTACGCCGTACAGACTGCCTAAAATTATATGCTTTTTTATAGCTGTCGGTGATTTTCTTATGACTCTGATTGGAAAGTATTCTTCTGTAAAGATGCTTGGCTATATGTTTGATCCAAAGAAATATACCAGGGAAGATTTATTGTATGTCAAAAGTGTACTTAAGAATATGTCTGCTAAGACAATATGGAGAGCATTTTGGTCCACAGATAACTATTCTATGCCTATAATAATTCACCAGCCTGATACGCCGGTCAACTATTGGTATGGAGAGAATGAAAAGAAGGCAAGAAAATCAGACATTACATTTGTGAAAGATACATTTAAAAATGTGTCTTTTTCAGAAAACAAGGGACAGGACCACGCAGAATTTGCCAGTCTTTATCCGGAAGAGTTTTGTAGGAAGCTATATGGTTATTGCCAGTAAATAAGGGCATAAAGTGGCTAAGTAAATGGATGATAAAAGGTTAATAGAATGGTTTGTTTAGATAAATTAAATAAAAATGAGATTGATGCAATTTCAAAAGAGCTATATGTATGATCTTGCAAGAGAAGGGGAAAAGTAAATGGCATTAACAAACAAAGAATACAAGGATTTATCAATTAAAGAATTTACAAAGGCTGCTTCAACATATGAGAGTGAGAATGCGGGTATATATGATTTATGTAAGAAGGACTATCCGGACATTCTGGAGGAACTGGAAAAAGAAGAATTTACGGATCTTTTGGATGCTGGTTGTGGACCTGCTCCAATGATTACGCTTTTATCAGAGAAATATCCTGACAAGCATTATACAGGACTTGATCTTACACCGGCTATGATTGAACAGGCAAAAAAGAAAAATATACCGAATGCAACTTTTGTGGTAGGAGATTGCGAGAATTTTCCTTTCGAAGAGGATTCTTTTGATGCAATCATTTGTTCTATGAGTTTTCATCATTATCCTAATCCGCAAGGCTTCTTTGACAGCGTAAAGAGATGCTTAAGACCGGGAGGAAGACTGATTCTTAGAGATATGACAACGGATAATAAGGTTATAGAGTAGATTTGTAACAATATTGAATTACCACTTGCAAGAATGATTGGCAAGGGTGATTACAAAATGGCTTCAAGAAAAACGGTAACTGAGTGCTGCGAAAAAGCAGGTCTTAAGCTTGAAAGCTTTGAAATCAGAAAGGGCATGAGACTTCATGCAGTAGTGAGAAAGTGAGCATTGAGATTATTATCGGCCTCATGATTCCTTTTGCTGGAACAGCATTGGGATCAATGATGGTCTTTTTTATGAAAAATGAAATAAATAACAATTTGCAAAAGGTTTTAACTGGATTCGCTGCGGGAGTTATGGTATCTGCTTCGTTCTGGAGTTTACTTCTTCCAGCGGTTCAACAGGCCAAAGAAAATATAGGAAATACCGCAATGATTTCCTGCATACTTGGATTTTGTGCTGGTATGATTTTTCTTCTACTGATTGATAGTTTTACTCCACACATGCATTTGGATGAAACCGTGGAAGGTCCAAGAGCTGGGCTAAAGAAGACGACAATGCTTGTACTTGCGGTTGTTATTCACAATATTCCGGAAGGAATGGCAGTAGGAGTTCTGTTCGCTGGATGGAATCAGGGGAATGATATGTTTTCTCTATCGGCTGCAGTTTCCTTGGCAGTTGGTATTGCAATTCAAAATTTTCCAGAAGGAGCTATTATTTCCATGCCTCTTAATGCAAATGGAGTAAGTAAAACTAAAGCATGTCTGCAAGGAATAGCTTCAGGAGCAGTAGAGCCTATTGCGGGATTTGTAACTATTTTATTGGCTGCTCTGCTTATTCCACTTATGCCTGCATTATTAAGCTTTGCCGCAGGGGCAATGATATATGTAGTAGTAGAAGAACTTATCCCAGAGATGTCAGAGGGCACACACACGAATAAGACAACAATCGCATTTATGATAGGTTTTTCAGGAATGATGTTGCTTGATGTTGTTTTAGGATAATAAGATATTAATGGAGAATTTATAAAGTGGCAAATGTAATTATAGTAATCATCCTGCTTGTTGCAGTAACGCTTGGCATAAGAGAAACAGTAAAGCATTTTAATGGGGAAGGTGCCTGTTGTGGAGGTGCGTCGTCAAAACTTAAAACTAAGAAATTAAATAATAAGGTTATTCATACTTATACATTCCGAGTTGAAGGCATGCATTGTCAAAACTGTGCAAATGCAGTTATAATAGCAATTAATGATATTGAGGGAGTTTCTGCCAAGGTATCGCTTAAAAGAAAGACGGCTAAAGTATCCTGTGACAGAGATATAGATTTGGTGGTAATCGAGGAGGCAATCTGTAAACGAGGGTATGCTGCGGAACTTATTACAAAAAATCAGATGTGATATGCATTGATTAGATTAAGGTGTTGCTATTGTGCCAAAGTACACATGACCGTGGCATTAGGACCGTCCCCAAAGAGAGGATTTGTGAATGTTGAACCAGTTTTCAAGAACTGAACTTCTATTAGGACAAGAGGCTATGGATAAGTTATCCTCCGCGAGAGTGGCAATCTTCGGAATAGGCGGAGTGGGCGGATATGTATGTGAGGCTTTAGTAAGAAGTGGTATTGGGCATTTTGATCTTATAGATGACGATAAGGTATGCCTGACCAATCTAAATAGGCAGATAATTGCAACCAGATCGACAGTTGGTAAATATAAAACCGAGGTTATGCGTGACAGAATATTAGATATCAATCCAGATGCAGATGTAACTGTCCATAATTGCTTTTTTCTTCCTGAAAATGCTAATGAATTTCCTTTTAATGAATATGATTATGTTGTGGACGCAGTGGATACAGTAACTGCAAAGATTGCACTGGTTATGAAGTGCAAAGAGGAGAATATCCCTATTATTAGTTCGATGGGTGCTGGCAACAAATTAGAAGCAAGTGCATTCAGGGTTGCGGACATTTATAAGACCAAGATGTGTCCTCTGGCCAAGGTTATGAGATATGAGCTTAAGAAGAGAGGCGTGAAGAAACTTAAAGTAGTTTATTCTGAGGAAAAACCTATAAGACCACTTGATGATATGTCAATTAGTTGCAGGACAAACTGTATATGTCCGCCAGGAGCAAAACATAAATGTACTGAGCGGAGAGATATTCCAGGAAGCATTGCTTTTGTTCCTTCGGTAGCTGGACTGATTATTGCAGGAGAAGTGATAAAGGATTTGACTGGGAAGAAGGGAATAATTGGATAATAACAATTGAATCATGTGCCAGATAGCCCCCGGAACAGAAGTTTTGGGGGTTTCTAGTATATAAAAATGTGCAAAAAGCACGAAAAATAAAGACAAGCAAATGAATGCAAGTTATAATAAAAGTAGTGTGCTTCAAGAACGAGATTTTCCTGCTTTACTGATTAAATCAATTATATGCGAGTGGAACAGAATAAAAAGAGCCACACACATAAACAGATGAATGAAAAACACATTGGTTAATACACCAATATGCTTTATCAGATACTTACTTGAAAAGCCATAGAGACTTAGTATCCCAGTGGCAGACAGGGCGAGAAGCAGAAGGGGAATGTTGGTTACAGCTTCTTTTACAGTTGCAATAAATCCTTTAAAGGATGCATCAAAATAGACGAAGCGTCCAATCATCAGCCCAAGGAAGTATGTAATAAAGAAATCATAATTGTTATTTTCATATATAAACTTGATGTAACAGAATATCAGAATCATGTAGAGCATACCTAAGAGTCTGATAGGTGCTCTGTCCTGTGATTCAAGATGCCGAAGTCGGATTATTACATGGTCAAGCAGGGTGTTGAAGATACAGGATATTACAATAAAGAGTAATAGCAGGAAATCCTTATATTTGTTCCAGACGTCCAGGAATGCATCAATTGCTACAAAACGTTCAATTAGATAATAGGCTGTCATGAACATCAGGATTGAGGTTCCTGAAAAAATGAGTTCGCTAAATTTCTCTGTTACATGATAGAGCTGTGCTCTAAGAGGATTATCTGAGACAGAAACCATTCTTTGGCAGGTTGCTTTAGCGTACAGATAAATTAGTAAAAATATAAAGGATATTACGAGGATTGATAATCCCAGAAATTTCCAGAACTCTATAGTTTTGAGATAGTGTGCAGTATATTCATTTATACTCATATTGTTCTCCAATCAGTTATTATTAAGTATTTATTATCTATAGGCAACTCAGATTTTAACACATAATACATTTTACTAGAAGGTACAGATAATGAAAGATAAAAAATGGTATGTTATATCGTCAGCTACAATAGTGTGCATTTTACTTAATCTTCTTGGGAGAGTTGTTGCTGAAAAATATAGTTTTCCACTTTGGCTTGACTCGCTGGGAACATTTATTATGGCCTATGCAGCTGGTCCTGTTTGTGGTGCAATTGTAGGCCTAGTCAATAATCTGATTTATGGCATTTTTGTTGATATGCAGACCATTTACTGCTTTGTTGGTGCAATAATTGGAGCAATAGTAGGTATTGCTGCCAAAAAGAAAGTATTTGAAAATCTATTTAAAGTGGTGACACTTGGAATGTGCCTGGCAATTCTGTGTACTATCATTTCTGTATTGTTAAGTGCTGCTGTGTATGGTGGAAGCATAGGAAATATATGGGGAGATCAGATGGTACGAATGTGCATTGATTCGGGTATTCCTACATTCATTTCATGGATAATTGGACAGTTTTATATAGAATTTTTGGATAAGTTTGTGGCTGTTACTTCTGTATATTTGATCATTCAGATTGTCAGAAGCATTCGCAAAAAGAGTCACAATGGAATAAAAAAGATTTCCTCTAGTCTTCTTGCCTTTGTGATATCAACAGCAGTAGCAATGATATTCTGTAGTACTACAGCATTAGCTGCTGGTGATGATTACAATGAGTATACTCAATTGACATATGGCAATGCGCAAGGTCTATTGGCAGGAGAGGCCAATGATATTGTTCAGACTAAGGATGGCCGTATATGGATAGGTACATATGCTGGACTTTACAGCTATGACGGTACCAGATTCAAACCTCATAATGATATAGACACAATTAGAAATGTAAATGCCATGTATGTAGATGAGGAAGGTCGTTTGTGGGTGGCTACCAATGATAATGGTTTTACCATTCTTATCAATGGAAAGTCTATGAATACTATGGATGAAGAGAATGGACTTCCATCAAATACAGTCAAGAACATTACCTGTGATAATCAGGGTAATTATTATATTGGTACAGCAGAAGGACTTGCTATCGTTGAACTGAATGGTGGCGTTAAGATTAAGAAGACCTATGCAGGAATTAAGAACATCAGTAGTCTGACTTCAGATGAAAATGGTAATGTTGTAGCTATTACAGACAATGGAAAGATGTACTGGTTTTGTGACTGCGAGAATATCGCTAATCCTATAAATGATACCTCTGATTACGAAATCAATTGCGCATATTTTTCACAAAATGGCTTTTTGTATTTAGGTGGAGCTGATAATCATGTGCTTTCATATAAGATGACAAATAACAAGCCATACAGGGAAAAGGCATTTTTATGTGGCATGCTTGAGAATATTAATTCATTTTATGAAAATGAAGAAGGTGAGATGTTTGTATGCTCCGATAATGGAGTAGGTTATTTTACAGAAAAACGAAACTATAAATCAATATATACCAATCAGTTTGAAAGCTCTGTAGAGAGTATGATAGTGGATTACCAGGGGGATTTATGGTTTGCTTCGTCAAGACTGGGATTACTTAAACTTTCCAAGACGGCATTTGCAGATGTCTTTTCTGAGGCAGGTCAGACACAGCATGTTACTAACGCAACTGTAATATGGGAAGACAAGCTCTACTGTGGTACAGATGATGGTTTATTTGTAATAAATGATAAGAAAAAGCTTGCTGAGAGTAATCTTGTAACCCATGAATTGGAAAATGTCAGAATAAGAGGATTGGTTGTTGATTCCAAAAACAATCTTTGGATTACGACTACTGGATCAGGAGTATTCTGTGTTAGTAGTATAGGTCAAAAAAAATATAATATTAAGCAGTAAACATCAGCGGATGGACTTCCAGGCATGAGATTCAGGAATGTTATGGAGGACAGTAGAGGAAGAGTTGTTGTATCTGGAGACGAAGGCGTTGCATATATTAAGAATGGAAAAGTAGTAAAGACTTTGTCTTCAGAAGATGGACTTGATAATATTAAGTCACTCTGCCTGTTGGAAATAGGCGATGTAATGTATATTGGTTCTGACGGTGGTGGCATATCAGTAGTTATTGACGGCAGTGTACAAAAGACGATAAAGAGAACTGACGGATTGTCTTCTGATGTCATTTTACGTATGGTATATGAGCCCAGATCCAAGGGAATATTTGTAGTAGCCAGCAATGGAATCAATTATATTGCTGCAGATGGAAGTATAAAGCAACTGGATAATTTCCCGTACAGTAATAACTTTGATATTATCTATATCGATTCTGAGACTGTATGGATAACAAGTAGTGCAGGTATATATATAGCCAAAGTAGAGAACCTTATAGCCAATGAAGAGGGAGTGGATTATGAATTAATTAATTCCAACAAAGGATTGAGAACTTCTGTGACAGCCAATTCGTGGCATTGTCTGGTAGATGATACACTTTATCTTTGTTGTGATACTGGTGTTGAAAAGGTTAATCTTGTAGAGTCTGATCTGTCTTCCAAGTCCTACAGAATGATAATGGATAGGGTAAAGGTAGACGGTATATATCATGAGATTAGTCGTACAGCTCCACTTACAGTTCCTTCTGATACAGTAAGGATTGAATTTGAGCCTGAGATTTTGAATTATTCGCTAAATGATCCATATGTAAGCTTTTATCTTGAGGGTCAGGATACTGAGGAAAAAACTTCTCTTTTAAGTGAGATGGAAAGTATAACTTATTCTAATCTTAAACCTGGTAGATATAACTTTATCATTTCTGTATGGGATAGTAAAAAAGAAAACGTAATCGAAAGTGGTAACTACACTCTTATTGTGGAAAATGAGATGTATCAGAACTGGTGGTTTAAGCTGTATGTAATTCTGGTTACAGCACTGATTATTGTCTGGATATCATGGTTTATAACCAGAACACAGATGCAGAAGAGACTGTTGAAACAGGAACTGGAACTGGAATATACAAAGAAACAGTTGAGCATGGGTAAGGAGACTATTCTATCCATTGCGCATACGGTTGATGCGAAGGATTCCAATACAAGTCAGCATTCCTTCAGAGTATCAGAGTATTCGGTTGCTATAGCAAAGCGATATGGCATGGATGATGAGTCCTGTGAAAACCTTCGTCAGATGGCCCTTTTACATGATATAGGTAAGATTGGTATTCCAGATTCGATTCTTAATAAAGATGAAAAACTGAATGATGAAGAATACAAAATAATGAAGACGCATGTTACTCGTGGTGCTGAGATACTTAAGGACTTTACACTGATTAAAAATGTTAATTACGGAGTGCTGTATCATCATGAGAAATATGATGGAACAGGTTACTGTCAGGGGCTAAAAGGTGAAGAGATACCGATAGAGGCAAGAATTATTGGTATAGCTGATACCTTTGATGCAATGACGGCCAATCGTGTATATAGAAAAGGTCTTGCTCTTGAGGTAGTTATTGAGGAACTGAAAAGATGTAAAGGCACACAGTTTGATCCAAATCTTGTGGATATTATGCTTGAACTTATTGACGAAGGTGTAATAGATATTACAAAGAATGATAATCGTTCAGGAGAGGAGGAATAATATGAAGAGAGTATATATTATATGTTCATTATCAGCATTATTCCTTCTACTAATGTCTGTGGTTTGCCATTCTGTGATAAAAAGCGATGAGAAAAGTATAAAGGTTGGTTTTGTATACGTTGGAGATGAGATAACTCCCTACACCAAGAATTTTGTTAATTCGCAACTAAAAGCTGAAGAAGACCTGGGGGATAATGTTGAGTTTGAAGTTAGGTATAATGTACCTGAGGACAGATGCGAAGAATCTATCAGGGAACTTGTCAATGAAGGTTGTGATTATATTATTGCTCCCAGCTATGGCTATGGCACACATATGAAGGAAATTGCAAAAGAATATCCTGATATTCAGTTCTGCGTGCCAACTGGTGATAATGCCAATGTAGAACCAATTGTTGAAAACTATCATAACACCATGGGTACTATATATCAGGGCAGATATATATGCGGAGTGGTAGCTGGTATGAAGCTTCGTGAAATGATAGATCAGGGAATAATAGAAGCTCAGGAAGCAAGAATCGGATATGTTGCTGCATTTCCTTATTCTGAAGTAATATCCGGATATACAGCTTTTTATCTTGGAGTTGCTTCAATAGTTCCAGAGGCAACTATGTATGTAAAATATACCAATACCTGGTCCAGCTATGCAACGGAAAAGCAGATAGCCAATGAGCTGATAGAAAATGGATGTGTAGTAATATCACAACATTCAGATACTACAGGTCCGGCTGTTGCGTGTGAAAATGCAACTGGTGATATACCGGTATATCATGTTGGATATAATCAGAGTATGACAGAAATAGCTCCAACAAGATCGCTTGTAAGCTGTAGCATTGATTATACTCCTTTTTTTGAGCAGTCAATAGCAGCTGTGCTTAATGGAAAGAAAATCGAATCGCAACTGAATGCAAAGACGGTTGGTAATGATTCTATGGCTGGCTTTGAGAAGGAATGGATCAAGATTCTTGATATTAATAAAACTATTGTAGCTGATGGAACTGAAGCAGAGGTTGACAGGATTATTGAACAGTTTAAGGAAGGTAACCTTACGGTGTTTAAGGGGACGTATACTGGAACTGATCCATTTGACAGCACAGATACAATAGACCTGTCTGAAGGTTATGAAGAAAATGAAAAAACATCTTCGCCAGGATTTCATTATGTACTGGATGATGTGATTACCATTCTTCCATAAAAGCTACACAAATATTACTAAGGGGTTAGATGGGATTTGGACCATATGGGCAAACCCAGAGCTTGCAATGATTACACTTAATGATTACTTGTATAACGGGGATACTGTTCCTAAGCTGCTGCATAAATTTTATGTCGATATGCGTAATGTGGCTATGGAAAGTGACAGCCTGATTGATAAGGCTCACTGCAAACTGATTATGCAGCAGATAGATATACTGGAACATAATGATTTCCTCTCTTCCCAGTCTCAGAGGCTTAGGGAATTCTACAAGGAGATGGCAAAAAGATACCCATCTTTGTCATTTACTTTTAAGGGAAGAATAAAGTCAGTTATCAGGACCGAATCCAAATTTAATGGTTACATAGTGAACCATGTCAGCAGTTATTATAAAAAGAATAATAGTTTTCCGGCTGAAGAGGAACTGGAACAGAGAGTAACATCTTTTAGGGATATTATTGCTTACAGAATTATCATAAGTATGCCAAGAAGTCATGTGGACAGTGTGCGTGATAAGGAAGAGATGGAGATGAGGCTTCTATATGAAATAGCGAACACATTTCCAGCCTTTATATCCAACCATGGTTTCACTGTATTAGAGTCAGAACTTGAAGGAAGTGAGCCTTCAAAACTGCTCAATGAGGATGTAAGAAAATATTATAAGGACTATGTACAAAATCCTAGTCAATATGGATATAAATCCTTACATGTTTCCTTATATGATAATCTTACCAAATGCTGTATTGAGGTTCAGATAAGAACAAAGTCAATGGATGATTACTCGGAGATTGGACCAGCTAATCACCTGGGCTATGAGAAACGTCAGGAGCATGAACGAGCTACAAGAAATAAGATTCCTAAAGGCGTCTGCCGATATTTTGATGAAGCTTATGAACGAGGAGTACTCCTTCAGGGTCTGGATTTATCGAAAATAGATGTAGATATGTTTGGAGCCATAGATAATAGTCTGATTAATGACTGTTGTGGACTTTATAGAGGCAGACTGATACTTCCTTATGAACATTTATCCAGATTTCAGAATGATCTTGTAGATTAAAACACTGATTCTGCAGACTAAAACTGTGGATTGACTTTTGTGTGTTTACAGTATAAACTACCAATGATGAAGCAAAGGCGCTTCGAGAGATTCTCGAAGTGCCTTTATTTTTGTGTATCAACATACCAGACAGTTTTACAGGAGGATATTATGTGCATGAATAACGACAAATTACACGAAGAGTGTGGAGTGTTTGGCGTATGGAGTACGGATGATATCAATGCAGCCCAATGGATTTATTTTGGACTTGTTGCATTGCAGCATAGAGGACAGGAATCAGCGGGTATAGTGGTATGCGATACTAAAGGACCTATAGGTAATATATGTGCTCATAAAGGAATGGGACTGGTAAGTGAGGTATTTCAGCAGGACACACTTGCCAAGCTTCGCGGCAATATAGGAATAGGACATGTAAGATATTCCACAGCTGGAGCCAGCTGTATAGAAAATGCACAGCCATTTTCACTTAATTATGCCAAGGGAACACTGGCACTTGCACACAACGGCAACATTACCAATGCGGATGAGATTAGAGAAGAACTTCAGAAAGAAGGTGCAGTTTTTAATGGAACTTCTGACTCTGAAGTGGTAGCATATAAAATAGCGAGAGAGAGAATGGAACTAGCTTCAATTGAGGAAGCTGTTACGAGTGTTGCAAAAGAACTAAAGGGTGGTTATGCCCTTCTGGTAATGAGTCCACAGAAACTTGTGGCAGTGAGAGATCCATTGGGATTAAAGCCTCTTTGCATCGGTAAGGTTGATGGTTCTTATATCTTTGCCTCTGAAAGTGCAGCTATTACTGCGGTTGATGGAGAAGTAATCCGAGATGTGCTTCCAGGTGAGATTGTGACTATCAGTAAGGAAGGTATCAAATCAGAAATAGCTCTGCAGGCAGAACTAAAAGCCCACTGTGTATTTGAGTATATTTATTTTGCCAGACTGGATTCGAAGATTGACAATATCAGTGTTTATGATGCCAGACTTCGTGGTGGAATGGCGCTTGCAGAGAGATATCCAGTGGAGGCAGATGTCGTAACGGGTGTTCCAGAATCGGGACTTACAGCGGCAGTTGGTTATGCTCAGAAGGCAGGACTTCCATTTAAGCTTGCATTTAATAAGAACAGTTATGTTGGAAGAACATTTATTAAGCCTACACAGCAGGAGAGAATGTCTGCTGTTCATATGAAGCTTAGTGTAATAGAAAGTGTAGTTAAGGACAAGAGAGTTGTACTTATTGATGATTCTATTGTTCGTGGTACTACTATAGCTAATTTAATAACAATGATGAGAAAGGCGGGGGCAAAGGAAGTTCATGTAAGAATCAGTTCCCCTCCATTTTTATATCCATGTTTTTATGGCACAGATGTTCCGGACAACTCGGAGCTTATTGCCAACGAGTATTCTGTTGAAGAGATAAGGGAAAGAATTGGAGCAGATTCTTTAGGCTATATGCATTTGGACGATTTCCACAAGATGACAGGAGATCTTCCACTTTGTAAGGCGTGCTTTGACAATAACTACCCGGTTTGATCAGTTAATTAATGGTTCTATATATATGAGGTGATTGGTATGGAGAAAATCAAAAGAAAGATTGTGCTCGAGGATGGCTCGGAGTACATCGGAACAGGATTTGGCTCTCTTGAGGACAAGATGGTTGAAATAGTATTCAATACGTCTATGGTCGGTTATCAGGAGATAATATCAGATCCAAGTTACACCTATCAGGCGGTAGTAATGACCTATCCACTGATTGGAAATTATGGAATGTGTGATGAAGATTATGAGACACTTGTCCCATCTATCTCAGGACTCATTGTAAAGGAATACTGCGATTACCCATCTAACTTCAGAAGTACTGCGACTCTTGGAAAAGTGATGGAAAAGTATGGAATAGTAGGTGTTGAAGGTATAGACACAAGAAAACTGGGAAGACATATCAGAGATGTTGGTAGCTGTAAGGCTTATATAGTATCTGATAAGATGAGTACTGAAGAAGCAGTTAAGGCTTTAAAGGAATGGATCCCGGTTGATGATGCTGTATCTAAGGTTAGTACAAAGAAGGTTTATAATGCTGGCATGATGCCAGGTGATCCACAGTACAGACATGTTGTAGCAATAGACTGTGGTATGAAGCGAAATATCTTACGTGAGATGGCACTTAAGGGTTGCGCCATAACTGTAGTTCCATGGAATACATCACCAGAGGATATACTTGCGCTGAAACCGGATGGAATCTTTATTTCAAATGGACCTGGTGACCCAACCTCAGTACAGGAAACTATTGCAACAATTAAGGCGTTAATTGGAAAGAAGCCTATATTTGGTATCTGTCTTGGACACCAGATTATTTCTCTTGCCTATGGCGCAAAAACCTATAAGTTAAAGTTTGGACACAGAGGTGGCAATCACCCTGTAAAGAATCTTAAAAATGATAAGATAGAAATCACTTCTCAGAACCACTCATTTGCAGTAGAGGATGCAAGCCTTGAAGGAACAGGTCTTGTGGCTACTCATATCAATCTTCTTGACCAGACAATAGAGGGTGTTGAGTGTGTTAAGGATAAGGTGTTCTCTGTTCAGTATCATCCGGAAAGTGCTCCGGGTCCTCAGGACAGTTCATATCTTTTTGACGAGTTTATTAAGCTGATGAACGATGCAAAGGAGGACAAATAAGATGCCAAAGAGAACGGATATTAAGAAGATTTTAGTAATAGGTTCAGGCCCTATCGTTATTGGTCAGGCAGCAGAATTTGATTATGCAGGAACACAGGCATGCCTTTCCCTGAGAGAAGAAGGTTATGAGGTAGTACTGTGTAACTCTAACCCTGCCACTATTATGACTGATGAAGTTATAGCAGATAAGGTTTATATGGAGCCATTGACTCTGGAATTCATGGCCAAGATTATCCGTATGGAAAGACCAGATGCTATCTTACCTGGTATTGGCGGACAGACAGGACTCAATCTTGCAATGCAGCTTGAAAAGAAAGGCGTACTAAAGGAGTGTAGTGTTGAGCTTCTTGGAACTAAGATTGAAAGTATTGAGCGAGCTGAAGACAGAGAGTTATTTAAGGAACTCTGTGAAGAGATTGGCGAACCAGTACTGCCATCGCTTATTGCAAACAATATGGATGAGGCATTTGATGCCGTAGAAAAGATTGGCTATCCAGTTGTTATCAGACCTGCTTTTACTCTTGGTGGAACTGGTGGCGGTTTTGCTGAAAATGACAGCGAGTTTAAAGAGATTATGAAGAATGCCCTTGAGCTTTCCCCTGTACATCAGGTACTGGTTGAGAAAAGTGTAAAGGGATACAAGGAAATAGAATATGAGGTAATGCGTGACAGTAATGACACTGCCATTACCATCTGTAACATGGAGAATATTGATCCAGTTGGTATTCATACAGGTGATTCGATTGTTGTATGTCCTTCTCAGACATTGACTAACAAGGAATATCATATGCTTCGTGACAGTGCGCTTAAGATTATTCGTGCACTTAAGATTGAAGGTGGATGTAATGTTCAGTTTGCCCTAGATCCAAAGTCCTTTAAGTATTACCTGATAGAGGTTAATCCTCGTGTATCGAGATCCTCTGCTCTTGCTTCAAAGGCCAGTGGTTATCCAATTGCACGAGTATCAGCTAAGATAAGTGTGGGATTGAGACTGGATGAGATTAATCTTGCTAATACACTTGCAAGCTTTGAGCCAGCACTTGACTATGTTGTTTCAAAGATGCCAAGATTTCCATTTGACAAATTTAACGATGCCAATAACTCTCTGAGCACACAGATGAAGGCTACTGGTGAGGTCATGAGTATAGGTCGAACAGTGGAGGAAAGCTTGCTTAAGGCTATTCGTTCACTGGAAATCGGTGTATACCATCTTCTTAATCATAAGTTTGATGAATGGACCGTCGAAGAAATTGAAAAGTATATTCCAATTGGAACTGATGACAGAATATATGCCATTGCCCAGTTGCTTAGACTTAATATTGCTGATTCTGTTACTTCTGAGGATATGATTAGCAGGGTTAATAAGCTTACTGGAATTGACGAATTCTTTGTTCGCAAGCTGCTAAATATTGTGAACATGGAGGACCAGGTAAAAGCTAATAAGGGTGATAAGGCTATTCTTGCTCAGGCCAAGGAAATGGGCTTCTCTGATAGAATTATTGGCGATATGTGGGGCATGAGTGCACATGAGGTATTTGACCTTAGAAGAGCAGCTGGAATCATACCAGTATATAAGATGATTGATACCTGTGCATCAGAGTTTGAAAGCTATATTCCATATTTCTATTCAACCTATGAAGAAGAAAATGAGTCTATCATTTCTGACAAGAAGAAAATAATTGTACTTGGTTCGGGTCCTATCAGAATCGGACAGGGTGTTGAGTTTGACTATTCAACAGTTCATGCTGTAAAGACTATTAAGGAATCAGGCTACGAAGCTATTATTATAAACAACAACCCTGAAACAGTATCGACAGACTATACTACATCAGACAAGCTTTATTTCGAGCCTCTTTGCGTAGAGGATGTTATGAACATTGTGGAAATGGAGCATCCAGAAGGAGTTATTGCTATTCTTGGTGGTCAGACTGCTATTAATCTTGCAGAGCCACTTAAGGAATATGGAGTTAAGATTATTGGTACAGACTGCGCGGCTATTGAAAAGGCTGAGAACAGGGATGCATTTGAAAAACTGTTAATTGAACTAAATATTCCACAGCCTAAGGGCGTGGCAGTAACCAATATCGAGGATGGTGTTAAGGCAGCAGCTTCAATCGGATACCCAGTTCTTGTTCGTCCAAGCTTTGTTCTTGGTGGACGAGCTATGCAGATTGTATCCAAGGAAGAGGATATGAGGCATTACCTTAAAACAGCCGTTGAGGTGGATGAGGATAAGCCTGTTCTTGTTGACAAGTATATTCGCGGTAAGGAAGTGGAGGTAGATGCTATCTGCGACGGACATGATGTATTTGTACCAGGTATTATGGAACTTGTAGAGAGAACTGGTGTACATTCGGGAGACTCTATCAGTGTATATCCTCCTTTCAGCATTTCAGACAAGGTTAGAGGTACCATTCTTCAGTATACAAAGAAGCTTGGACTTGGAATAGGCATTGTTGGTTTATATAACATTCAGTTTATTGTAGACTCCAACGATGATGTATATATTATTGAGGTTAACCCTAGATCATCAAGAACGGTACCATTCCTGTCAAAGGCAACTGGTTATTCATTGGCTGATATTGCTACCCTTGCAATACTTGGGGTAACTCTTAAGGAACAGGGAATATTTGATCTTTATGCGCCAGAGAGAGACAGATGGTGTGTTAAGGCACCAGCTTTCTCATTTGCCAAGTTAAAGGGTATGGATGCTTACCTTTCACCAGAGATGAAATCAACAGGTGAGGCCATTGGATACGATAAGACTCTTCACAGAGCTATGTACAAGGCTCTTGTTGCATCTGGCATTAAGCTTAGAAATTATGGAACTATTATTGTATCTCTTGCAGATGAGGATAAGGTTGAAGCTATGCCACTTATCAAGAGATTTTATGATATGGGCTTCAATATTGAGGCTACTACACTTACCGGTAAATATCTCAAGGATTATGGTGTAAAGACTAGAATCAGAAAGAAACTGTCAGAGGGAAGTACAGAGATTCTGGAAGCAATCAAGAGTGAAAGTGTTACATTTGTAATCAACACCCGTGCAATCCTGTCCGGAGTTCATTATGAGGATGGTGGAGCAATAAGACGCTGTGCCACAGAGAACAACGTAACGATGTTCACTTCTCTGGATACAGTTAAGATTCTTCTTGATGTCCTTGAGGAGCAGACAATTAAGGTTTCAACTATTTTCTAGGCGGAAGATAAAAAATTTAAAAAAAGTTGTTGACAAGATAAAAACAAAGGTTTATATTACGTTACAAGAAAAGCAAAGGCGCTTTGGACGAGAAGTCCAAGGCGCTTTTTTGTTTTGCTTTTATGATTGGTTATCGGGTGACGCGGATCCGAGTCCAGGAATATTGAGAGGAGAAAACAGACATGGAAAAAACAATCCCTGAACTTTACGGAAGTCTCGTATTTAGTGACAAGGTAATGAGAGAGAAACTTCCAAAAGACATGTACAAGGCTTTAAGGAAGACAATCGATAATAATTCGCACTTGGAAGTAGATGTTGCAAATGCAGTTGCAGTTGCAATGAAGCAGTGGGCAGTTGAAAATGGAGCTACACACTTTACACATTGGTTCCAGCCACTTACAGGACTCACAGCCGAGAAGCATGACAGTTTCATTAGCCCAGACGGCAATGGCGAAGTAATCATGGAGTTCTCAGGTAAGGAACTTATCAAAGGTGAGCCTGATGCATCAAGCTTCCCTTCAGGTGGTTTAAGAGCTACATTCGAAGCAAGAGGATATACAGCATGGGATCCAACAAGCCCAGCATTCATTAAAGATGGAACACTTTACATTCCAACAGCTTTCTGTTCTTACAGTGGTGAAGCACTTGATAAGAAGACACCACTCTTAAGATCAATGGAAGCACTCAACAAGGAAGCAGTTAAGATACTTAAGCTCCTTGGTAAGGACGATGTTACAAGCGTAAGCACAACAGTTGGTCCTGAGCAGGAATATTTCTTAATTGATAAAGAAGATTTCAAACTTAGAAAAGACCTTATCTTTACAGGTAGAACATTACTTGGTGCAATGCCTCCAAAAGGACAGGAAATGGAAGATCATTACTTCGGTAACCTGAAGCCAAGAGTAGCAGCATATATGCATGATCTTGACGAAGAACTTTGGAAGCTTGGTATTCCAGCTAAGACAAAGCACAACGAAGTTGCTCCATGTCAGCATGAGTTAGCACCAGTATTTGATACAACTAACGTAGCAGTTGATCACAACCAGTTAACAATGGAAATTATGAAGAAGGTTGCTGAAAAGCATGGTTATATGTGTCTCCTTCATGAGAAGCCATTTGCAGGAATAAATGGTTCTGGTAAGCATAACAACTGGTCAATGAGTACAAACACAGGTGAAAACCTTCTTAACCCTGGTAAAACACCTGGTGACAATACACAGTTTTTGTTATTCCTTTCTGCAGTTATCAAGGCTGTTGATGAATATGCAGATTTGATGAGATTATCAGTTGCAAGTGCAGGAAATGATCACAGACTTGGTGCAAATGAGGCACCTCCAGCAATCATCTCAATCTTTTTAGGCGATGAACTTACATCAGTTATCGAAGCTATCGAGCAGGATAAGTTCTTTGGTAAGTCAGAAAAGGTTGTAATGGAGACAGGTGCTAGCGTACTTCCTCATTTTGCAAAGGATACAACAGATAGAAACAGAACTTCACCATTCGCATTTACAGGTAACAAGTTCGAGTTCAGATCTCTTGGATCTTCAGCTTCAGTAGCAAGCCCTAACGTAGTACTTAATACAGCAGTTGCTGAATCACTTTCAGCATTCTACGAAGTACTTAAGGATGTTGCTCCAGAAAAGCTTGATGAAGCAGTACATGCATTGGTTAAGGATACCATTATTAAGCATAAGAGAGTTATCTTCAATGGTAACGGTTATACTCAGGAATGGGTAGATGAAGCAGCTAAGAGAGGTTTATACAACCTTAAGTCTACACCAGAAGCTCTTCCAAGCTTCATTGCAGACAAGAACGTTGCACTCTTTACAAAGCATCATATTTATTCTGAAACAGAGATTAAGTCAAGATATGAAATCAGACTTGAGAACTATACTAAGACTCTTCATATCGAGACACTTACTCTTCAGGATATGGTATATAAGCAGTTCGCTCCAGCACTTCTTAACTACATTGATGATCTTACATCATCAGTTCTTGCTAAGAAGGAAATTGGTATAGCAGCTGGTAGCGCTACACTTGAGAAGACAATTACAAAGCTTTCTGATCTCTATGAAAAGGTTGTTCTTGCAACAGACAAGCTTGCAGAGGATACAGACAAAGCAGAAGCAATTGCAGATGCTCAGGAGCAGGCTACATTCTATCATGAAGTTGTTATGGCTGACATGGAAGAAGTAAGAGGTTATGCAGATGCTGCTGAACCAATGATTCCAGATGGATACCTTCCATATCCTACATACGAGCAGATGTTATTCTACGTATAGGATAACAACTAAAACAAAATATTATTTACTAGATTGCAAAGGCGCATTCCTCAATAGGGAATGTGCCTTTTTGCATAGAAAATATTTTAAGCAGGATCACAAATAAGGAGATTGGGGCGATCAAAACTTAAGATATTAATATGAATTCTGACTACTGCGGATTATGATAGCAGAAATTCAAAACAAGGAGGAAATAGTTATGACAGAAGAAATTATGCAAGCTTTGGAAAGCTTGAACGGCGAAATATATGCCGTGTGGTTTTTGATCGGTGCAGCATTAGTATTTTGGATGCAGGCCGGATTTGCAATGTGTGAGGCAGGTTTCACACGAGCTAAGAACTCAGGAAATATTATTATGAAGAACCTGATGGACTTCTGCATAGGAACTGTAATGTGGTTCTTAATTGGTTCATCACTTATGTTAGGAAGTACAATGGGTGGTTTTGCTGGAAAGTTGAACTTCGATGTACTTACTCATTTCGCAGATTTTGATTATTCAAGTTTTGTATTCAACCTTGTATTCTGTGCTACAACAGCAACAATCGTTTCTGGATCAATGGCTGAAAGAACAAAGTTCTCTTCTTACTGCGTATACTCAGCAGTTATCTCAGCTATCATTTATCCAATCGAAGCACACTGGATCTGGAATGGTGATGGTTTCCTTGTAAACTGGGGATTCCACGATTACGCTGGTTCGACAGCAATCCACATGGTTGGTGGTATTTGTGCCCTCATCGGTGCAGCAATGTTAGGACCTAGAATTGGTAAGTTTGTAAAAGATAAAGAAGGTAAAGTTGTTAAAGTTAACGCTTTCCCAGGACATAACTTAGTTATCGCAGCACTTGGTGTATTCATTCTCTGGCTTGGCTGGTATGGATTCAATGGTGCAGCAGCAACAGATATTAACACTCTCGGTGCTATTTTCTTAACAACAACAGTTGCTCCAGCAGTTGCAACAGTAACATGTATGATCTTTACATGGGTTAAATATGGTAAGCCTGATGTATCAATGTGTTTGAACGCTTCTCTTGCAGGTCTTGTAGCTATCACAGCTCCTTGTGATGTAACAGACTGTACAGGTGCTGCAATCATCGGTTTAGTAGCTGGTTTACTTGTAGTATTTGGTGTTTGGTTTACAGATAATGTAGTACATGTTGATGACCCTGTAGGTGCTGTAGCAGTTCATATGATGAATGGTATCTGGGGTACAATCGCTGTTGGTCTTTTTGCAACAGAAACAGCTCCTGGTTTTGTAGTAGCTGGTATTAATGAAGGTTTATTCTACGGTGGTGGTTTCACACAGCTTCTTAAGCAGTTAGGTGGTATGGTATGTGTAATCGCTTGGACAGTAGTAACAATTACAATCGCATTTACAATTATTAAGAAGACAATTGGCCTTAGAGTTTCTGAAGAAGAAGAAATCACTGGTCTTGATGCAACAGAACATGGTCTTCCTTCAGCATATGCAGGCTTCTCTATCATGGATATTTCTAACACAATGACAATGGATATCAATGAGAATACTTCTCTTGGAGCAGACAGCTACGAAGAAGCCAGTGAAGCTAAGAAGGATGCTTCAGTTAAGGTTGTTAACCCTATGCCAGCAACTGGTATTAGCAAGGTAGTTATTATCGCCAAGTTAACAAGATACGATGCATTAAAGAAAGCAATGAATGATCTCGGTGTAACTGGTATGACAGTAACACAGGTTATGGGTTGTGGTATCCAGAAGGGTGCTGGTGAGAAATACCGAGGCGTTGAAGTTGATGCAACACTCCTTCCTAAGGTTAAGGTTGAGGTTGTTGTAAGCAAGATTCCTGTAGAGGCTGTTATCGAGTCTGCTAAGAAGGCTCTTTATACAGGTCATATCGGAGATGGTAAGATCTTCGTTTACCCAGTTGAGAAGGTTGTTAAGATCAGAACTGGTGAAGAAGATTTCGAAGCTCTTCAGGATGTTGAATAATAAATCTATAGCACGCAGGTGTATAGATAAATTAGCCTAATTCATTCATTTAGATAAACCAATCAGGGGAACCTATCAGAAGTTTTCGCAGGACTTTTGGTGGGTTCTTCTATTGTATAAGCATAAAGCAGATTATTGAATTCCTTTTTATAAAGCTGTGTTTTATAATTGAAATAATATAATTCCAATTATTTCAACTATAAAAATTGTTGTTTATAGATATGGTAGATTCGGATATGCAGGAAGTAACTGTGTATTATGGAGGGAGCTTAAGTGGGTAAAATTCAAAATGCAGTGGGAATAATGTTTGCTACACTTTTCTGTATTGTCATTTGCTACGGAATCTGGGGAGAAGTTTTTCTTCAGGATGAAAGACTGTCTGACGAAGGATTTTGTAATACATATACAGAGGGATGGAGTCAACTACTTCCAGACGGAGGCATGATTGATATAGTAGTTCCTTCTAACCTTGACGATTATGGACAGGGAAGTGTGACTATTTGTAACAAGATTCCGAATAATATTGGAGAGGATGAATATATTGTATTTCTTGGATCTAAACAGGATATAGATGTATATATTGATGGTCAGTTAAGAGAAGCATTTTCTACTAAGGCAACAAGAGTATTTGGAAAGAATAGTCCTACATATTATTTAACAGTTAGGCTTAAGGGAGATGATGCGGGTAAAAGCATATCAATAACCTGTTACAGTAAGTCAAAATATGTTGGGGCAGTGAGCGAGATTTTATATGCCAATTATAGAGGATTTTCCAATTATATTATGGATAGTCAGGCACCAGGCTTTGCTGTAGCTATTGTTATGGCAATCATTAGTATTATCTCATTAGCAATAAGCCTTGGACTCGCGGTAATTTATAAAAAGAAACAGATACTTACCAGTATAAGTATCGGTGTATTAATAGTCGCTTTGTGGATGATTTTTGACTCCATGTTCAGACAATACATGTTCCCAAATGTTTCGGTTATAAGTGATGTCACCTTTATGATGGTGGCACTTTTACCGTTTCCATTTGCAGCTTTTGCTGATCAGATTCAGGGAAAAAGATATGAGAAAATATATCTGGCTATCAAAATCCTTAACATTGCTGAAATAATAATCGCCATGCTTCTATATTGTTTTGGAATATGTGAATTATTCGAAAGCTTTATAGTGATGGCTGGCATACTTGGCATTCTATTATTTACCATAGTTGTTACAGTTATAAGAGATGTTATTACTCATCACATTAAGGAATATCTGCTTTTAGCTATTGCCTTATTCCTTGCTGGATTTGTAATGCTTGTACTTATTATTATTTATCTTCAAAGTGATGAAACCTTCAATATAACACTGGCTACCATTGGTTTGTTTGTATTGCTTGCCGTAACAATGGTAAATACTATCAGAGATATCTATACCCTGAGTCGGGAAAAGCAGGAGGCGTTGAAGAAGAGTTATGCCAAGTCACAGTTTTTGGCCAATATGTCACATGAGATAAGAACTCCAATCAATACTATTCTTGGTATGAATTCAATGATCTTAAGGAAGAATGGTGATAAGGAAATAGCAGGTTACTCACAGGATATTCAGAGCGCTTGCAAGATTCTGCTGTCTCTTATCAATGACATTCTGGATTTTTCAAAAATAGAGTCTGGTAAAATGGAACTACTGGACAACGATTATGACATAGTAACTATTCTCGGAGATATTTCAGCAACCATAAAGAATCTGGCAACAGATAAAGGGCTTGAGTTCAATCTTGTAGTTGATGAGAGGCTTCCAAGATATATGTTTGGAGATGACAGACGTATCAGACAGATACTGATTAATCTTCTTTCAAATGCTGTAAAGTATACACAGGAAGGAAATGTTACATTTTCAATTCAGCTTGAGGCTTTGGAGGATGGCTATGCCGATTTGCATTTTTGGGTGAAGGATACCGGTATAGGTGTTAAATCTGAGGATATATTGAAGCTTTCCAAGGAGTATGTTCGTGTCGATGAAATGGAAAATAAGAATATCGAAGGAACAGGACTGGGAATAAGCATTGTTGTTAACCTGCTTAAAATGATGAACAGTGAGCTTTTGATTGAGAGCACTTATAATGAAGGTTCCACTTTCCATTTTATTTTAAAACAAAAAGTGATTTCTAATGAAGTAGTTGGCAACATTCAGGATAAGATTGACAGACTTTACATTGAAAATGACGAGGCTGAAAGCTTTACTATTTCTGGTGCAAGGCTGCTGGTTGTTGACGATAATATGATAAACAGGAAGGTGTTTGTACATCTTCTAAGCGATATGCAATGTACAATTGATGAAGCGGATTCAGGAAAAGCATGTCTTGAGTTAGTGCAGAGCAATAAATATGATATCATTTTTATGGATTACATGATGCCTGAAATGGATGGAGTACAGACTCTGCATTGCATGAAAGACTTAGGGGATTATGTGAATGCAGCTACGCCAGTTGTTATAGTTACTGCAAATGCTATAAGCGGAGCAAGAGAGGCCTATCTTGCGGAAGGCTTTGATCAGTACCTTTCTAAACCAATCGATATAAAAAAGCTTAGGAAAATCATTTCGTCATATATTGAGCCAGAAAAGAAAAAAGTATGCGATGGCAATGACGAAAAAGATATAGATAAAGCTGGTGAAGTAAATGATGAAAATGAGATAACTGATGTTAGGGATGAGCTTCCAGATATTGATGGAGTGAATTGGGATATTGCCTTATTTAACATGGAGAAAACCGAAGTACTGAAGGGTGCAATTAGTGATTTTCTTGTTATGGCAAATATGGAAATGATTACTCTTGAAGAAGTGTATGGTAAAATAGAAGAGTCATATGCAGAATTTAGGATACAGGCTCATTCGATGAAGACTCATGCAGCTACTATTGGAGCGGTGCATGTGGCAGGTCTTGCAAAATATCTTGAATATGCAGCAAGGGACGAAGAACTGGATACAATTGAGAGATTAATGCCATTGTTTTCTGTACAGTGGAGACAATTAGTATCGCAGTTGGATTCAGCGTTTGGAAAAAAGAAATATACTGATATAAAAAAACAGCCAATAGCTGCAGAAGAATTGAAAGATAAGCTGGATGCACTAAGCGCTGCTGTAGATGACGTGGATATAGATGAGGCTGACCGGATTATTGAGGAACTGGATGCTTATTCCTTTGAAGCAGATGCAGTAGAAGTATTTGAAAGACTTAAGGCTTATGTGCTTGATATGGATTCAGATAACACCGTAATGATTATTGATAAATGGAAGAAGCTTATTAAATAGTAGACAACATTGAGGGTTGTAAGATGGAGCAGAGAAAAAGAATCTTAGCAATTGATGATAGTGGAATAATACTTAGAGCTATAAAAACTACGCTGGAAGAGTTCTATGATGTGGAGTGCGCTAATTCTGGATCTAAGGCTATACAGAAATATAGGAAAGATGCATATGATTTGATTATTCTCGATTATGAAATGCCAATCTTTTCGGGAGTGGATATTTATAATCAGTTAAAGGCTCGTGACACTACTGCCAATATACCTGTAATTTTTCTGACTGGTGTGTCGGATAAGGGACGAGTGATGCAGATATTATCATTGCATCCGGAAGGCTATTTACTGAAGCCTATAAATCCTAAATTGCTATTAAGTACGGTAAAAGAAATAATAGGTTAGTATATGGGAAAATAAAATGAGTGGAATTATTCTTGATGGAAGATTAATAAAAACACTGGAAGCCTTGTATGGACTAGGTGAATATGCAGAGCGTGATAAGGAATGGCTGGATACCCTGTGGGAAGAACTGTTAGAAATCCCTGGACTGATGAAGGAATTTATGTTCTATATAGATCACCATGAATTTGAGGATAAATTTGACTGCAAAGGCTTCTATATGACTGATCTCTATGTATTTCAGATGAGTCGCTACAACCTTATCAGAGATATTGGAAAGAATGAAGAAAGCTGTAATAAAGAATATATGGTTTTGGGTGCCTTTCATGATATGTACTGTATGATTCAGAAACCAGAGAAGTATATAAAGAAGCTTTCTGAAGGTCCGGGAATGGATAGAATATATTGAAGTAATATGAAGGAAAGCATCAAAAAATTTATATAACTGGCTTCAAATATATATGAATACAAAATTCAAAAAGTAGTTGACAAAAAAATTATACATGTATACAATAGTACGCATATGAAGCGGCAAAGACGTCGTGGGTAAGTCCCAATGTCTTTGCCGCTTTTTTGTTTGGCTTAGAAGTCACAGAGTGCTGAAAGATATGATGAAAAATGCTTATGCACTAAATATGATTGGTAATTTAAGTGACATTTGGAGCAACTATTAACAAAGAGAAACGGAGAGAGAAAAATATGTGTTCAATAATGGGTTATTTAGGAAGCACACTTACAAAGGAAGATTTGAAACCGTTTTTCGATGAGACTATTTCAAGAGGACCAGATATGCAGAAAATGGTAGCATTTGATGGTGGTGTTCTTGGATTTGAACGTCTGTCGATCATGGGTCTTAACCCAAACGGTATGCAGCCATTCAGTCTCAATAATAATATGGTTGTATGTAACGGAGAAATATATGGATTTAGAAAGCTTAAGGATGAACTTATTGCAAAGGGTTACAGCTTTATAAGTGAATCCGATTGTGAGATACTTCTTCCACTTTATGAGCAGTATGGTATCGAAATGTTTAAGATGCTTGATGCTGAGTATGCATGCGTTATCTACGATGCAAAGAAGCAAAGCTTAGTAGCAGCTAGAGATCCGATTGGAATCAGACCATTATTCTATGGATATCCAAAGGATGGAGAAATAGTATTTGCCAGTGAGGCAAAGAACCTTGTTGGTCTTGTAGATAAGATTTTTCCATTTCCTCCAGGTCACTATTATACTGATGGCGAATTCGTTTGCTACAGAGATATGACAGAGGTTAAGGAAGTAGTTACAGATGATGTTGATACCATTTGCAAGAACATTCATGACAAGCTTGTAGCTGGTATAGAGAAGAGACTTGATGCAGATGCACCAGTTGGTTATCTCTTAAGCGGTGGTCTTGACAGCTCGCTTGTATGTGCAGTAGCACAGAAGCTTATGGACAAGCCTATAAAGACATTTGCAATTGGTATGAGCACAGATGCAATCGATCTTAAATATGCAAAGCAGGTTGCAGATTACATTGGAGCAGATCACACAGAAGTATATATGACAGATGAGGATGTTATCAGAGAACTTCCTAACGTTATCAAGCTTCTTGGAACATATGATATTACAACAATCAGAGCCAGCATGGGTATGTATTTATGCTGTAAGGCAATTCACGAGCAGACAGATGTAAGAGTACTTCTTACTGGTGAGATTTCAGATGAGCTGTTTGGTTACAAGTACACAGACTTCGCTCCTAATGCAAAGGAGTTCCAGGATGAGTCAGCAAAGCGAATCAGAGAACTGTATATGTATGATGTTCTTCGTGCAGACAGATGTATCTCGGTTAACTCATTAGAAGCAAGAGTTCCATTTGGCGATCTTGATTTTGTTCAGTACGTAATGAGCATTGATCCAGCTAAGAAGATGAATGTATATAACAAAGGTAAATACTTACTCAGACATGCTTTTGAAGGAGATTATTTGCCAGAGTCAATTCTCATGAGAGAAAAGGCTGCATTCTCAGATGCGGTTGGACACTCAATGGTTGATATCTTAAAGGCACATGCTGAGACAAAATACACAGATGCAGAGTTTGAAGAGGCTTGCAAGAAGTACACATATGCAACTCCATTTACAAAGGAGTCATTGATGTACAGAGAGATATTCGAGCAGTTTTATCCAGGTCAGGCAGAAATGGTAGTTGATTTCTGGATGCCTAACAAGACATGGGAAGGTTGTAATGTAAATGATCCATCAGCCAGAGTTCTTTCAAACTATGGTGCAAGTGGACAATAGTCAATCAACTGTGCACCCAAAAACTAAATGCATACATAAGAAGCAAAATAAATAAGAAATAATAAGTTTGGCAAAGGCGTCAATTAGTTTAACAGGCTAATTGACCCTTTTTTTATACAATTCAAGCTAAAAAGAAGATTAATGGTTTATCTAAGGAGAAAGGATTATGGTTAAGTATGTTTTCGTAACCGGAGGTGTTGTATCCGGACTTGGAAAGGGAATCACTGCGGCTTCCCTGGGACGATTGCTTAAGGCGAGAGGCTATCACGTAACCATGCAGAAATTTGATCCATATATCAATGTGGATCCAGGAACTATGAATCCAATTCAGCATGGCGAGGTTTTTGTAACTGATGATGGTACAGAAACAGATTTGGACCTTGGGCATTACGAAAGATTTATCAATGAAAATCTTGATTTCAATTCTAATGTAACAACTGGAAAAATTTACTGGTCAGTCCTTAACAAGGAAAGACATGGTGATTACGGCGGAGGAACCGTACAGGTTATTCCACATATTACCAATGAGATTAAGGACAGAATTCATAAGGCTAAGCCAGGAGATAAAGATACCATTTCTATTATTGAAATTGGTGGAACTGTAGGTGATATCGAAAGTCAGCCATTTTTAGAGGCCTTCAGACAGTTCCAGGCAGAGGTGGGAAGAGAAAATGCGATTATGATTCAGGTTACGCTCATTCCTTATCTCAAGGCTTCAGGGGAAATGAAGACAAAGCCAACTCAGATGAGTGTTAAAGCACTTCAGAGTATGGGAATCTGGCCGGACATTCTTGTATGCAGATCTGATTATCCTGTAGACGACAATATGAAAGCGAAGATTGCATTATTCTGTAATGTTAAGAAAGAACATGTACTTCAGAATCTGGATGCAAAGTCGCTGTATGAAGTTCCACTTATGATGGAAGAGGAAAAGCTTGCTCATGCGGTATGTGACTGCCTCAAGATTCCTTGTCCAGAACCAGACTTATCACAGTGGAAACAGATGGTGGAGGATTTTCAGAATCCAAAGCACAAGGTATCGATTGCGCTTGTAGGAAAGTATGTAGAGCTTCATGATGCATACTTAAGTGTTGTAGAAGCACTTAAGCATGGAGGTATTGCTAATAAGTCGGAAGTAAATATCAAATGGGTGGATTCAGAAGATCTTACTAAGGAAAATGTGAAGGATTACCTCGGTGATGTTGATGGAATAATTGTTCCAGGCGGCTTTGGAAAGCGTGGTACAGAGGGAATGGTAATAGCTGCAGAATATGCACGAGTTAACAGATTGCCATACCTTGGTATCTGTCTTGGAATGCAGATTGCAATTATTGAGTTTGCAAGAAATGTATGCGGACTTGATGCTGCAAGCTTTGAGTTCGATCCTGAAACACCAAATCCTGTAATCGATCTCCTTCCAGATCAGAAGGGTGTTGAGAACAGAGGTGGTACACTCAGACTTGGATCTTATCCATGTAAGTTACAGGACAATACAAGAGCCCGTGAGCTTTACGGCAAGACAGACATTACAGAAAGACACAGACACAGATACGAAGTTAACAACGATTACCGCGATTTACTTACTGGAAAGGGCATGACACTTTCGGGACTGTCACCAGATGGATATATTGTGGAAATGGTAGAGATAAAAGATCATCCTTACTTTGTGGCAACTCAGGCACATCCTGAATTTAAGTCACGACCAGATGCTCCACATCCTTTATTTAAGGGATTGATTGAAGCAGCTTTAATTTGGAAAGAAGAGGAGGCTTAAGGACTATGAGTCAGGTAGAAGCAAATCAGAAAACTTTATATGATGCATCATTTGAGCATGATAACTGCGGTATTGGTGCAATAGTAAATATACATGGTGAGAAAAGTCATCAGGTGGTTGACGATGCTTTAAGAATAGTAGAAAAGCTTGAACATCGTGCAGGTAAAGATGGTGAAGGCAAGACAGGTGATGGTGTTGGTATTTTAACTCAGATTCCTCACAAGTTCTTCGCTAAAGTATGTGCTGAGGAAGGCATTGATATTGGAGGTGAAAGAGAATATGCAGTAGGTATGTTCTTCTTCCCACAGAACGAATTAAAGAGAAGCCAGGCAATGAAGATGTTTGAAGTCATTGTTGAAAAGGAAGGACTTACATTCCTTGGCTGGAGAAAGGTTAAAACATTTGAAAATGTCCTTGGACAGAAGGCACTTGACAGCTGTCCATTTATCTATCAGGCATTTATTAAGAGACCAGCAGCAATTGCTGATGACCTCGCATTTGACAGAAAATTATATGTTGTAAGACGTGTATTTGAACAGAGTAATGAGAATACATATGTTCCTTCACTTTCAGGAAGAACAATTGTATATAAGGGTATGTTTTTGGTTAGCCAGCTTAGAACCTTCTTTGCTGATTTACAGGACAAGGATTATGAGTCAGCTATCGCCCTTGTACATTCAAGATTCTCAACAAATACAAACCCAAGCTGGTTAAGAGCACATCCAAACAGATTTGTTGTTCATAACGGCGAAATCAATACTATTAAGGGTAATGTTGATAAGATGCTCGCAAGAGAAGAGACTATCGAGACAACATGCTTTACAAGCGAAGACCTCACTAAGGTTCTTCCTATTATCTCAGCTGAAGGTTCTGACTCAGCTATGCTTGATAACGCCCTTGAATTTATGATTATGGGTGGTATGGATCCAGCTCTTGCAGCCATGGTACTTATTCCTGAACCATGGGAGCACAATGATACAATTTCACAGGAAGAAAGAGATTTTTATCAGTACTATGCAACTATGATGGAGCCATGGGATGGCCCTGCATCAATTCTTTTCTCAGATGGTGATGTAATGGGTGCAATCCTTGATAGAAATGGTCTTCGTCCTTCACGTTATTATGTAATGGATGATGGCAGACTTATTCTTTCATCAGAGGTTGGTGTTCTTGAACTTGATGAGAAACACATTTTGAAGAAGGAAAGACTTCATCCAGGCAAGATGTTACTTGTTGATACAAAGAAGGGGGCAATTATTGCAGATGAGGACTTAAAAGCAGTATACGCAAACCGCGAGCCATACGGTGAGTGGTTAGATGCAAACCTTATGAGTCTGGGAGATATTAAAATCCCAAATGAGAAAGTTCCTTCATACAAAAAGGAAGAGCTTATCAGACTTCAGAAGGCTTTTGGTTATGCATATGAAGACTACAGAGAGCAGATTGGCAATATGGCCCTCAATGGTTCTGAACAGATCGGTGCAATGGGTATTGATACTCCAATAGCTGTTTTATCAAAAGAGTATCAGCCACTTTTCAATTATTTTAAGCAGCTGTTTGCTCAGGTTACAAATCCACCAATTGACGCAATCAGAGAGAAAATCGTTACAGCAACAACAATCTATGTTGGTAAAAATGGTAATCTTTTATCAGAAAAGCCAGAAAACTGTAATGTATTAAAAATAAAGAATCCAATCCTTTCAGATCTTGATTTGCTTAAGATTTCACATCTTAACAAGCCAGGTCTTAAGGCAGAAAAGGTGTCAACTCTTTACTATAAGAGTACTCCTCTTGAGAGAGCCATTGAGCATCTTTGTGTAGAGGTTGACAGAGCTTACAAGGATGGCGCTTCAATTCTTATTCTTTCAGACAGAGGAGTAGATGAGAACCATGTTGCTATTCCTTCATTACTTGCTGTAGCAGCAGTACATAACCATCTTGTAAGAACAAAGAAATGTATGGCTATGTCACTTATCCTTGAGTCAGGTGAGCCTAGAGAAGTACATCATTTTGCAACTCTTCTTGGTTTTGGTGCCTGTGCAATCAACCCTTATCTTGCCCATGCATCAATTAGTGAGCTTATTGAAGAGGGCTTACTTGAGAAGGATTATTATGCTGCATGTGCAGATTATGACTATGCAGTTATTCATGGTGTTGTAAAGACAGCATCAAAAATGGGTATATCAACTATTCAGTCATATCAGGGTAGCAGAATCTTTGAAGCACTTGGCATTGACAGCTCAGTTATTGATAAATATTTTACTGGAACGGTATCTCGTGTAGGTGGTATTAAGATTGAAGATATTGCTGCAAGTACAGATAAGCAGCATTCAAAGGCATTTGATCCACTTGGACTTACAACTGATATGAGCATTGACTCACTTGGTCGACACAAAGCAAGAGCCCAGGGCGAGACACACAGATACAATCCTCAGACAATTCATATGCTTCAGATGGCAACAAGAGAAGGCGACTATAGCAAGTTCAAACAGTATACTGCTATGGTTGATAAGGAAGAAACAGGTTACATCAGAAGTTTGATGGATTTCGAATATCCAGCTGAGGGTGTTGCCATTGACGAAGTTGAAAGCGTTGATGAAATCGTTAAGAGATTTAAGACGGGTGCCATGTCATATGGTTCTATTTCAGAAGAAGCACATGAAGCACTTGCAATAGCCATGAACAGACTTCACGGTAAGTCAAACTCTGGTGAAGGTGGTGAAAGTGATGAGCGTCTTGAAAGTGCTGGAACAGATCATGACAGAAGCTCAGCAATTAAGCAGGTTGCCAGTGGTAGATTTGGTGTAACAAGCAGATATCTTGTTAGTGCAAAAGAAATTCAGATTAAGATGGCACAGGGTGCTAAACCAGGTGAAGGTGGTCATCTTCCAGGCAAGAAGGTTTATCCATGGATTGCCAAGACAAGACATTCAACACCAGGTGTAAGTCTTATTTCACCTCCACCACATCATGATATTTATTCAATCGAAGATTTGGCACAGCTTATCTACGATTTGAAAAATGCTAACAACAAGGCTCGTATCTCAGTCAAGCTTGTTTCTGAAGCTGGTGTCGGTACAATAGCAGCCGGTGTTGCAAAGGCTGGTGCAGGAGTAATCCTTATCTCTGGTTATGATGGAGGTACAGGTGCAGCTCCACTTAGTTCAATTCATAATGCTGGTCTTCCATGGGAACTTGGTCTTGCTGAAGCACATCAGACACTGATGCAGAATGGATTAAGAAACAGAGTAGTAATCGAAACAGATGGTAAGCTCATGAGTGGTAGAGACGTTGCCATCGCAGCCATCCTTGGTGCAGAGGAATTTGGTTTTGCAACAGCTCCACTTGTAACACTTGGATGTGTAATGATGAGAGTATGTAATCTTGATACCTGTCCAATGGGTGTTGCAACACAGAACCCAGAGCTTAGAAAGAGATTTATCGGAAAGCCGGAATATGTTGAGAATTTCATGAAGTTTATTGCAGAAGAACTTCGTGAATATATGGCTAAGCTTGGTGTTAGAAGCATAGATGAGTTGGTCGGAAGAACAGATCTTATTAAGAAGAAAGCAGACCTTTCTGGAATAGAATCTCAGGTGAACATCGACAGAATAATCGGTGAAGTTAAGCATGAGGCTTGTGTATATAATCCAGAGTACACATTTGACTTTGAACTTTCTAAGAAGAAGGATCAGCTTCTTTTAGACAATGAGAAGTCACTTGTAAATGCAATTAAGACAGGTAAGGCTCAGTCTTATACTGTAAATGTAGACAGCTTGGACAGAGCATTTGGTACACTTATCGGTGCTGAGATTACAAGAGAGCATCATGAGGGACTTAAGGAGGATACAATCGTTATTAACTGTAACGGTGCTGGTGGACAGAGCTTTGGTGCATTTATTCCATCAGGTCTTACACTTGATCTTACTGGTGATACAAATGATTACTTCGGTAAAGGTCTTTCAGGTGGTAAGCTTATTGTTAAAGCTCCTAAGGATGCAGCTTATGATGCAGAGAACAATATAATCGCTGGTAACGTAGCACTTTATGGTGCAACTTCTGGTGAAGCATATATCGCTGGTATGGCGGGTGAGCGATTCTGTGTAAGAAACTCTGGCGCAAAGACAGTTGTTGAAGGTGTTGGAGAGCACGGTTGTGAATATATGACAGGTGGTCTTGCAGTAATCATTGGTTCAACAGGTAAGAACTTTGCAGCTGGTATGAGCGGTGGTATTGCTTATGTTCTTGATGAGCAGAACAAGCTTTATAAGAACCTTAACAAAGAAATGGTTCTTATGGAGAAGGTTGAATATAAGGCTGATAAGGTAGAACTTAAGAATATGCTTGAAAAGCATGTTAAGTACACAGGTTCTACAAAGGCAAAAGCAATCCTTGATGATTTTGAAAATTATTTACCTAAATTTAAGAAAATAATACCTTCAGATTACAAGAAGATAATGCAGCTTACAGAGGACTTCATTGAACGAGGAATGAGCTTAAAGGAAGCACAGATAGAAGCGTTTAATGAATGTACAAAATAATTGATTGGTTATTTAATTTTTGGTTAGGAGTCAATCTTTTGAAGGTGTTAAGCTGATAAGGCTTCGCCTCGAGGACATCGTACTAAAGCCTGCGATGTTGGTCGACGGATTGACGAGGAGGGATAAAATCATGGGAAAACCTACAGGATTTTTAGAATATGAAAGAAAGGACCAGATAAGTGTTGGTCCTTTGGAAAGAATTAAGAACTTTGATGAGTTCCATAGAAGTCTCCCACTTGAGGAGCAGACAATACAGGGAGCAAGATGTATGGCATGTGGTGTTCCATTTTGCCAGTCAGGAACAATGATTGCCGGAATGGTATCAGGATGTCCACTTCATAACCTTGTTCCAGAGACCAATGAACTCGTTCATATTGGTAACTGGGAGCAGGCATATATCAGACTTAGTAAAACTCACAGCTTCCCGGAATTCACTTCAAGAGTTTGTCCAGCTCTTTGTGAAGCAGCTTGTACATGTGGAATAGACAGCAAGCCAGTTGCAACCAAGGACAATGAAAAAGCAATTATTGATTATGCTTATGAAAATGGTCTTGTTACAGAGGAAGCGCCTAAAGTAAGAACTGGTAAGAAGATTGCAGTTATAGGAAGTGGTCCTTCAGGACTTGCTGCAGCTCAGCTTCTTAACAGAAGAGGTCACAGCGTAACAGTATTTGAGAGAAGCGACAGACCAGGCGGACTGTTAAGATATGGTATTCCTAACATGAAGCTTGATAAACGCTCTATCGACAGAAGAGTTAAGCTTATGGAAGAAGCTGGCATAGAGTTTAAGTGTGGTGTTAATGTTGGTAAAGATATTACAGCTAAGGAAATCTGCGAACAGTATGACAGAGTAGTTCTTTGCTGTGGAGCTTCAAATCCAAGAGATATAGCTGCCCCTGGAAGAGATGCAAAGGGTATCTATTTTGCAGTTGATTATCTTAAGGAAGTAAGCAAGAAATTACTCGACAACAACTATGACTGTTCAAAGGTGATGGAAGCAAAGGATTTTAGCTTTGGTTCACTTAAGGGCAAGAACGTAATAGTAATTGGTGGTGGTGACACAGGTAATGACTGTGTTGGAACAAGTGTAAGACTTGGCGCTGCCAGCGTTACCCAGATTGAAATGATGCCTCCTGCACCAAGCTGCAGAGCAGAGAACAATCCATGGCCAGAGTGGCCAAGAGTCCTTAAGACTGACTACGGCCAGGAAGAGGCCATTGCAGTTTATGGCCATGACCCACGAATCTTTAAGACAACGGTTACCGAATATATAAAAGGTAAAAAGGGTGAGCTTAAGGCTGTTAAAACAGTCGAACTTGAGCGTCAGATTGACAAGGAAACAGGTCGTATGAATATGGTTCCTGTAGCTGGTACAGAGAAAGAACTTAAAGCGGATCTTGTTCTTATCGCAGCAGGTTTCCTCGGAAGTGAAAGCTATGTTACTGAGCAGTTTGGTGTTGACCGTGATGGCAGAACTAACGTTGCAACAGAAGCAGGCAAATATCAGACAAGCAAGAGCAACATTTTCGTTGCAGGTGATATGCACAGAGGTCAGTCACTTGTTGTCTGGGCAATCGCTGAGGGACGTGGCGTAGCTAAAGCAGTTGATGAGTCACTTATGGGTTATACAAATCTGTAATTAATCATGTTATTTGCTGAACAATATGTAGTGATTGATTTGTAATAATAATTATATCCGTTAAAAAACTTGGCATGGTTTTTTATAAGCAGAGCCGTTAGTTCTATTTATAGAACTTATGGCTCTGTTTTTGTTTGACTTTGATTTTTAACATAAGAATGCTTATGTTGATTCTACTTTTTCGTAATAGATGATATTATATCCATATACATTAAAAGCTCCAATTTTCGAAAAAGGGACATGAAAATAAACAGTCTATATAGTAAATGTATGACCGGGAGAGTAGAGAAATGCTTGTAAATGAATATGAGGTAACTGAAAAAAGATACATACAATGGACTTATGAGAGCAGAAAAGAAGGAAAAAAACTGTTTTTTCTGATTTTCTGGAGTGTATTTACACTTGTTTGTTTGGGGATGTCTGCATTATCACATGATTATCTGTTTGTGATAGTTGCATTGTATTGTTTATACAGAGCAGTAATAAGAGATTATGTTTTGGCAAAGACATTTTATAGAAAGTCTTTGTCAGACCATGGTGGAAAATGGAACAGGAGAATAACTGTATCACAAGATGATATTGTCATAGCAGATGGAAAAGTTACAGTAAATTACAAAAGCTCAGATATTATCAGGTCGTCGCAGAATGATGAGAGAATTCGCCTGCATATGAAGGATAATAATTCTATCCGATTGTATAACGATTCATTTGTAGAAGGAAATATTGAAGAATATCAGGACATATTGAAGTTATAGATTATGTCATATTATTTTTGTACAAAAACATTTGATTTCAATCAGTAATAAAGCCATGAGTAAGCGAAGAAAATGAAAAACAGGGAGTAAAGGTGTGAAAAAAGCAATGGTGATAATAGGGATTGTGATACTGATTTTTGCTGCAGCTATAGCTGGACTGCTTATATACAATATCAAAATGACCGGTGAAGTGAATATTTTAGATGGACCAGGTATGTCTAATGCACTTCACGTAATGGATGGTGGAAATACATTAAATCCTTATGCTGTTGAGGAAGAACTGAAAAGTATTCAGGGGGAATATGAATACAGCTTTGGAGAAAGAATTGTAATTGATAAAACTACACTGAAGTTCAGAGACTGTGGAGAATATGTTTTTGAGACGGAAATTGATGATGCATATGAAACTGCAGATTATGAAGGGAGGATTATAATCTGCCTTCTCGATTCAGAAGTGACAAAGAACGGAAAAAAATATGGTACGGTTAAGCAGTGTTACTATGAAGACCAGGTAATTCATATGGTATTTGAGTTCTCATTTGGAGAACGTGACATAGAATATGAATATGCTGATAAGCCTGAGTTCTATTACTACGATATGGTAACAGAACAGTATATGTCTGAACTTGAAGGCAGCTGGAGAAATGGCAGTAACAGTTTCGTTATTAAGGATGGAGCACTACAGTTTTATTATGAAGATGAAGCCTATGGTGGCGTGAATGGTATATGTGTTGTAAAGGAGAATACAAGTGCCTCTGGTCGGGTGTTTGTTGCAAATGAGAATCTTTTCATCGAAGGAATAGGCGAGTATAGCTGGTTCAAGTATGAGGATGGGCAGTTGTCAGCAACCCAGATGGTATTGGATGGTGATAGCAAGACAGTTATATTTACAAAAGATTAGAAAACATGAATTGAGCTTTGTCACAATTTGTGCGAGCAGAATATAACGTTAATATTTTATTTATATTCATGTTAATAACAAAAATATTATAGAAAAACGTTAACACTTTAATTTAAAAAAGTGCTTGCTTTTATTTCTTGGTCATAATATAATACGTTTCAGACAAAGGCGTCTAAATTGGAATGTGAATGCATTCCTAATTTAGATGCCTATTTTTTTATCAAAAACGATTGGTTTAACTAAAGGAGGACACAAAAATGTCATACGTTGATGAAGCTTA
>DCJA01000010.1:0-4118 GCA_002317175.1 Lachnospiraceae bacterium UBA1712
GAGAAGATATCTTATATGGCTAAGGACTATATTGGAGACGGTGAGGATTATGAGAAGAAGGCATATGTCTATCTTCCAGCTGGATATGATGATAGTAAGCAGTACAACGTTCTCTATTTAATGCATGGAATAGGTGGTAATGAAAAAGAGTGGGGTCTTGACAGTAATACCTCCAAGCTCAAAAGGATTCTTGATCATGTATTTGGAAGCGGCACGGTTGAACCATTTATAGTAGTAACACCTAATGGTAAAGCCTACGCCCTTGAGCATGAGCAGGAAAATGATCTCTTCTATCTATATGGATATGAACTTAGAAATGATCTGATACCGTATATTGAAGGACATTATTCTACATATGCGCAGTATGATGAAAATGGTTATGATCTGACAGCAACAAGAACTCACAGAGCTATAGCTGGATTGTCTATGGGAGGTATGCAGACTATTAACATCGGAATTGGTGAGTGTCTGGATATATTCAGTTACTTTGGCGCATTTTCAGCAGCACCTACTTCAGATAACAAATCAATAGTATCTGAGAACATTATGAATTCAGAGTATACAGTAGATTATTTCTACAATATATGTGGAACAGAGGATACAATAGCCTATGCCAGTGCAGCTGCAGCAGCCAAGGATCTGCCTCTGATCTGTGATAAACTGACTGATGGTGAGAATTATATGTGGCAGGAGAAGGCCGGAGGACATGACTTTAACATCTGGTATCTTGGAATGTATAATTTTTCGCAGATCGCATTTTCTAAATAGTAGGGAAATCTTGAAATAAGTTTAATCGCAGAACTGTGAGCTATATTTTTACTAAGAGGAGAAATATATGGGATATACCCCGTTAGATATATACAGATACATTATTGAAGAGGATTTAGTTGCTGCTTTCATGGTAAGTATAACCATGCATAAAGGGCAATTTACCATTGCAGAAATTACAGATGCCAAATACAGGAAGAAAGAAGACGGATATTATCTGACAGCTCCTTCTTACAAGATAAATGTAAAAATTGAAGATGATGATGTGCTCACAGCATTGATGAATAGACTGTATGTGAGCTCATTTATATCAAAGGACAACGAGCAGTACAATGTTCATTTTCTTGTTCATACTTATCCGGCAGATATGAAGGCACAGTTTGATGAGCAGATACTTGATGAAGTGGTAAGATACATGATTATGAATACGATTATCAGATTTAGACTGGATACTCCAAAGAAGGTAAAAGAATACTGTACACAGTAGAGTATATGGTGCCTGGCACTATGAAGTGTCGAAGACCTATCCATTATTGACAGTTTTGGAGAATAATGAGAAAGTGGAAGTATATACCGATATATGATAATACACAATATATGAGGAAGGGGGCTCGGGCAGACCGAGAACGACTGATGCGGTTTGTTGAATTGAAACATCGGGCGTGGTAATAATTGATGAAGCTTAGACTTAAGATTACAATTGCTATTGCAGCACTCTTTTTGCTTTCGTTAGCTGCTGCTACAGTGTTGATTATTTCTAATGTGGGAAAGGAAGCAAAGACTTTGCTGAATGATAGAGCATCCAGCAATGCCAAATTCCTCTCAACTGAAATTGATAAATGGATAATAGAGAAATCTGGATATGTTGAAGCTGCTTCAAGCTTTCTTTCAACTGTTACGGATGGGGATAGTTCGAAAATATCGGAGTATTTGAATGATATTGTTGCTAAAGACGATGTTATTGTAAACGCATTTATTGATGAGTCAGGTAATGGGGCAAATAACGACGGTTTGGCTATCAGTGATCCTTTTTATGACGATAATTCGGGCGAATTGTGCATTTCAATTTCAGGCAGTTTCAACTATAAAGATGGCAAGTCTGGAACAGTTGTTATCTATGTAAGCAATACAAGATTGTTCTCTAGTCTTGATGAAACTATTAAAAAACATTTAAATAACGAGTCTTACGTTATAATAACCGCGAAAAACAGGGCTATAATCTATCATCCAAACTCAGAGTTTCTGACTACTGCAAATAAAGTTGTTACCATTGATGAGGTTTTAGATGGTCAGTATGTCGAGAATGTTAATACAAAGCAGTATTTCATCGACTATGATGGAAATAAAATGTTTCTCGTTGATTATACTCTTGAAGATATTGGATATACGGTATATCTAGTTGAATCAAGAAGTACGATTAATGAAGTTATGGTTCCGCTTGTTGTAAAGAATGTTATTATTGTTTTTTCTTGTCTTTTCTTAACAATCATTATTGTTGTTATTATGCTTAATAAGATGATTAAGCCACTTGAAATTGGTGTGTCATCGTTAAATACATTAGCCAGTCTTAATTTGCAGGAAGATGATCAGGTTAATAAGCTGTCATGCAGAAAAGACGAGGTTGGAGATATATCAAGAGCTATAATTCTTTTGCAGACAAAATTAAATGAGGTAGTTACTGATGTTAGAGCAAGCTCTGATAATCTGCAGTCAGCAATGGATAAGGTAAAGAATCTATCCAGTGAGTCTTTTGTGGGAGCAGGGCAGATATCTGTAGCTGCAGCAGAACTTTCTAACATTTCGCAGTCAATGGCAGATACTGTTCAGGCAGTTAATCAGAAAATGGCTAACATGGGAAAGGCTATTGATAACATCTCAGAATCGATTAATGAAATGGATTGCGTTTCTGCTGACACAAATGCTGCCAATAAAGAAGTAATTACCTGTATGGATGTCTTAACAACGGCTTCAAACACATCTATGAACGCAGTTTCAGATATTGCAATAAAGATAGATGCTTGTAATCAGGCTGCCATTGAAATTAAGAGAGCAACAGAGATGATTACAGAGATAGCTTCTCAGACTAACCTGCTTTCGTTAAACGCTAGTATCGAAGCAGCAAGAGCGGGTGAAGCTGGAAGAGGATTTGCAGTTGTTGCCAGTGAGATTCAAAACTTATCCGATCAGTCTGACAGTTCTGCTAAAGAGATTCAGGCAATTATCTCTGACATGGTTCAGAAGGTTGAGGCTTGTGTTGAACAGTCCGACGAATTGAAGGGTGTTCTTTCTAAACAGGTTGATATGGTAAATGATACCAAAGTAAAAATTGCCAAGATGGATGAACTTAGTTTATCACTTAATGAGAAAACTCTAAGGATTAACAATGAAACTGCTGAAATCGGTCGTCTCAAGAGTGAAATCATTGACGATGTTTCAGACTTGTCTGCGGTATCACAGGAGAATTCAGCATCTTCTCAGATTGTCGATAATTCAGTTAAAAATATCACAAGCGCTGTTCAGGAAACAAGTGAAGAAGCGATGGGAATGGAGAATTTGGCTAAAACTCTTACTGATAAGATTAATCAGTTTAGACAGTAAAATATATAATCAAATGTAGTAAGGACAAACCTTTTAACGATTGATATAATAATACATCGTTAAAAGGTTTTTGTTATAGTTTTGCGGGAAGCGGGTTTAACTAATATGAATATCAACAATATTAAACTTGTGCTTTGGGATGTGGATGGAACCATTTTTGATTTTAGCGAGGCTCAGGAGCATTCCATCAGAGCATGCTTTAGCAAATTTAATCTTGGTGAATGTACCGATGAAATGCTAGATAATTATGACCAGATTAATCATAAGTATTGGAAGGCGCTGGAGCGTGGTGAGATTACCAAGCCCCAGGTTCTTGTTCAAAGATTTTATGAGTTCTTTAATATGTACGGCATCGATACATCGGTGGTGGAAGCATTTAACGATGAGTATCAGATCAGGCTAGGTGACACTACCTGTGTATTTCCGGGTTCTATTGAGACAATCAAGGCATTTAAGGAACGCAATATATTGCAGTTTATTGTAACAAATGGAACCAAAATAGCGCAGGATAGAAAGCTTCACAACACTGGAATTGATGAACTGGTGGATGCAGTGTTTATATCTGAAATAGTTGGACATGAAAAACCAAGTCCGCTGTTTTTTGAACCAGTGCTTTCTGAAGCAAGAAAAAGAATCCCCGATATCTCTCTTGATGAGATAATGATTATCGGAGATGCTCTTTCATCTGATATTCAATTAGGTAATAATGTGGGAATAAAGACCTGCTGGTTCAGGCGTGGTCAGACGGAGGA
>DCJA01000010.1:4180-8777 GCA_002317175.1 Lachnospiraceae bacterium UBA1712
ATACAGGGGACGGTTCTTGTGTATCAAGGACCGTCCCCTGTACAAAAGTAATTGATACACAAGAACCGTCCCTTGTACAAAAGTCGAATTATTTACTATAATAGGATTATATAGATAACTCGGAGGAATCTGATGAATAATAGCAAACTTAAATCTCTTCTTTTATATGATGGATTAGAAAATGAGGCTGAATATAATAGTGTAGTTGGAGACATTAAAGAACAAAACAGAAAGAATCTGTTTGCATATAATATTGTATTAACCTTTTTGTTTACAGTACTTTTTATCTTAAGCTTATTGGTTGATGTGTTTAAGGTAAACAGAGCAGTGTATTGCGGTTGCATTTTCCCTTTTGCAATACTGACTGTAGTGCTTGCATTAATTAAGAACAAATTGCTTGCCAATACTATTGTTACTTATGTTTTCTTAACAATTATAAGTGTATTTATGATTCAGATTGGGGTATTTAGTAATCCTAGTGGCTCAGCAGTAGGATTTAACGTATTTCTTGTACTGGCACCACTTGTTACATATGACAGAGCTCATCGTTCGCTCATCTACCGTATTATTGTAACTATTATTTTTATAGTTTTGCTGTTTCAGGTAAAGGAAAGCAGTATAGCATTAACTGATACTATTAATGCAGTTTGCTATGGCTCTGCTGGTGCTATGATAGGTCTTGTGTATCAGAAAACCCTGGCTAGTTCTTATTATCTAAAGCGCAATATGGCCGACGAGATCTCAGATAAAACAAGTAAGCTTGAAACACTGACCTTACAGACAATTAGTGCAATGGTCAATTCCGTTGATGCGAAAGATAAATATACCAATGGTCATTCGTCAAGAGTTGCAAAGTATTCCAAGATGATTGCCGAGAGATACGGTATGTCCAAACAGGATTTAGCAAATGTGTTCTATATTGCAATATTGCATGATATTGGCAAGATCGGTGTTCCAGACACAATCATCAATAAGCCAGGCAAGCTGACAGATGAAGAATATGATGTAATAAAAAAACATCCCGAAATCGGCTACAATATTTTGAAGGGTATCGATGCTATTCCAGGAATATCAATTGGAGCACTCAATCATCATGAGAGATTTGACGGAAAAGGTTATCCAGAGGGTATAAATGGCAATGATATACCTGAAATGGCCAGAATAATAGCCGTTGCTGATGCATATGATGCTATGACTTCTAACAGAAGCTACAGAAAGTATATCTCTCAGGAGAAGGTAAGAGAAGAAATTGTAAAGGGACGTGGAACTCAGTTTGATCCAGTATTTGCAGATATTATGCTTGATATCATAGATGAGGATAAGAATTATGAGTTACATGAATAACATAGGGACGGTTCTTGTGTATCAAGGACCGTCCCTATGTATTGTGTCACAAGAACCGTCCCCTTGATTAGCTCTTGAAATAGTGATAGATAAGTGCTATTATACTAATACCTAGCGGATAGATAGGTATTGAAAGGAGTTCATTTTATGAAAATATATGCAGATAATGCAGCTACAACAAAGATGAGTAGAGATGCAATAGATGCCATGATCCCATATATGGAAGAGATATACGGTAACCCATCAAGCCTTTATGAGATAGGACAGATAGCTAAAGAGTCATTGGAAAATGCGCGAGCAAGAGTAGCAAAGGTTCTCAATTGTGAGCCAAGGGAAATATATTTCACTTCAGGCGGCAGCGAGGCAGATAATCAGGCGATTATCTCTGCTGCAAAAATTGGTGAGAGAAAGGGCAAGAAGCACATTATTTCAACAAAGTTTGAGCATCATGCTGTGTTACATACACTTAACAAACTTGAAAAAGAAGGCTTTGAGATTACCTTATTAGATGTTCATAGCAATGGTGTGGTTACAGCAAAGCAGGTTGAAGATGCGATTCGAGAGGATACAGCACTTGTTACGATTATGTATGCCAACAATGAGATAGGAACTGTTCAGCCTATAGAAGAGATCGGTAAGGTTTGCCGCGAGAAGAATGTATTCTTCCACACAGATGCTGTACAGGCAATAGGACATGTTCCAGTTGATGTTCAGAAGGATAACATAGACATGCTGTCATTATCAGCACACAAGTTCCATGGACCAAAGGGCGTGGGTGTGTTGTATGCAAAGAAGAATATATTCCTTAGCAATATTATTGAAGGTGGTGCTCAGGAGAGAGGTAAGAGAGCAGGTACAGAAAATCTTCCAGGAATAATGGGTATGACAGTTGCTCTTGAAAAAGCAGTGGCTAATCTTGACAATTACACAGTTAAGCTTCTTCCTCTTAGAGACAAGCTTATTGCCGGCTTAGACAAGATTTCATATTCTGAGCTTAATGGCGACAGAGATGCAAGAGTTCCAGGAACAGTAAACTTCTGTTTTGAAGGAATTGAAGGAGAATCATTACTGCTTCTTCTTGATGATAAGGGTATTTCGGCTTCATCAGGTTCAGCCTGCACATCAGGTTCACTTGACCCAAGTCATGTACTGCTTGCAATTGGAAGACCTCACGAGGTAGCTCATGGCTCGCTTCGTCTTTCACTCGGTGAAGATACAACAGAGGAAGAAATCGATTATATTATCAAGTCGGTTTCAGAAGTAGTGGATTATCTTAGAAATATGTCACCATTCTGGAGAGATCTGGTAAATGGAAAACGTCCACATGTATTTGCAGAATAAAGATTAATGAAGTTTGCAGATAGTATATTAGTATGGCGATGTTAATGTAGTATTTATAATAATAATATTAAAGTAGTATTTAAAGAAACAGCGAAGAACAATTTGTAAAATACGCAAAGAAGTTCTTTTAGGAGGAAATAACAATGGCTTTATATAGTGAAAAGGTAATGGATCATTTTAGAAATCCAAGAAATGTTGGAGTAATAGAGGACGCTGACGGAGTAGGTGAAGTAGGTAACCCAGTCTGTGGCGATATCATGAAGATATATCTTAAGATAAATGATGCAAAAGTTATCGAAGATGTAAAGTTTGAAACATTTGGCTGTGGAAGTGCAATCGCATCAAGTTCTATGGCGACAGAGCTTATTAAAGGACAGCCACTTGAAGAGGCACTTAAGCTCACCAATAAAGCTGTAACAGAAGCCCTTGATGGACTTCCAGCACATAAGCTTCACTGTTCAGTACTTGCTGAAGAGGCTATTAAGAAAGCAGTAAAGGATTATTATGATAAGAATGGCATCGAATATGATCCAGCTGATTTCCCAGAGGATCATGACTGCGAGCATTGTCATGTTCACTAAATAGCAAGTTGCATTAGCATTATCGCTATTTGACTAACAGGAGGAGTAAAAGCATGATATCAACCAGAGGAAGATATGCATTAAGAGTAATGCTGGATCTGGCTCAGAATCAGGGCGAAGGCTATGTACCTATGAAGGATGTGGCAGCTCGTCAGAATCTTTCGCTCAAATACCTTGAACAGATTCTTCCTACTTTGACAAAGAATAAACTTGTAGCCGGTGTACAGGGAAAAGGTGGTGGATACCGCCTTACCAAAGAGCCTAATGAATATCCAGTAGGAGAAGTATTAAGGCTGATGGAGAAAGAACTGGCACCTGTGTCATGTCTGGCAGCAGATGCTCAGGAATGTGTCAGAAAAGAACAGTGTAAGACAGTCAAATTCTGGGCAGGTCTGAACAATGTGATCAATGATTATATAGACAACGTATATCTGTCAGATCTTTTATAATATTAGGGAGTACAAGATGACACTAAATCAGTTAAACTACGCAATTGTTGTATCCAATGAGAATTCACTCAACGATGCGGCAAAAAAACTGTATATCTCTCAACCAAGTCTGACAAGTGCCATTCATGCACTGGAGAAAGAGATTGGCTTTGATATTTTTCTAAGATCAAAAAGTGGAATTACTCTTACCGCTAAGGGTGCAGAGTTTATCGGTTATGCCAAATCTGTTATTGAACAGTATGAGATCCTTGATGCAAGATTTATCTCAAAGACTAATATAAAGAAATCATTTAGTGTTTCTATGCAGCATTACACATTTGCTGTTAATGCATTTGTGGAACTGGTTAAGCAGTACGGAATGGACAATTTCGAATTTGAGATACACGAAACCAAGACCTATGAAGTAATTGAAAATGTTAAGAATCAGTTAAGTGAGATTGGTATTCTATATCTTAATGATTTTAACAGGGTTGTGCTCAGCAAAGTGCTTGGCGAAAATGGTCTTGCCTTTAAGCCACTTTTTGAATGCAAAATATACGTATATATGAGTAAGAGAAATCCACTTGCAATTGAGAGGCTTAAAACAGGCGAATCAATAACCATGGAAGAGCTTGATGAGTATCCGTGCCTTGCCTTTGCTCAGGGAGAACATAATTCTCTCTATTTCGCAGAGGAAGTAATGAGTAGTTATCAGTATAAGCAGTTTATCAGGGCCAATGACCGAGCTACCTTACTCAACCTGATGACAGGAATCAATGGTTATACCTTATGCTCGGGTATTATCTGTGAAGATCTTAATGGCTCAGATTATTGTGCAATTAAGCTTGAAACAGATGAGACAATGACCATCGGATATATCTACAGAAAAGGTTCTACGATTAG
>DCJA01000004.1 GCA_002317175.1 Lachnospiraceae bacterium UBA1712
TATGAGTCAATGAAACGTAATTATGATTTATAATTTAAATGCTGTCCTATGGGGCAGCATTTAGTTGTTGTTAGGGTAAGGAGAACGTGTGGAAGAACTAACGGGAGTAATAGATCATTTTTTGTTTAAAAATGATACAAACGGATATTCTGTATTCGAGCTTACAACAGAAGATGATGACGTAATCTGTACTGGTACGACTGCTGGAATAGACCAGGGAGAAATGGTAGAGGTTACCGGTGAATATGTGGTGCATCCTCAATATGGACCACAGCTTAAGATGTCTTCGATTAAGGTGATTCCTCCAACTGGAGTCATTGGTATAGAGAGATATCTTGCATCGGGAGTAATAAAGGGTATTGGACCAAGAATCGCTAAGAGAATTACGCGTCAGTTTGGAGAAGATGCACTTCGAATAATGACAGAGGAACCAGAGAGACTTACAGAAGTAAAGGGAATAAGTGAAAGAATTGCCCAATCTATCTGTGAGCAGGTTATTGATAAAAAAGACCAGCAGGAGGCTATGGTTTTTCTAGCGGAGTATGGTATCAGTCAGAATCTTTCATTGAAAATATATGAGAAATTTGGAAGCCTCTTATACAGTGTGGTTAGAGAAAACCCATATAGACTGATCGATGAAATAGAAGGCATAGGCTTTAAAAAAGCGGATGACATTGCCCGAAAGATTGGAATAAATGTAGATTCTGAATTCAGAATTAAAAGTGGAATAGTCTATGTCCTTAGCCAGGCCATGGGAGAGGGACACACTTATCTCCCGAAGGATGAGATGGTATCCCGTGCAGCATCCTTGTTAGAGGTAAGTGTAGAAGCTGTGGAGGAATGCATCCCAAATCTTGTTATGGAGAAGCGGATTGTCAGCAAACTTGAAACTGAAGCTACAAACTGCTATACCACAGTTCTATATCATCAGGAGCTTGCAGTTGCAAAGATGCTTGGGGATCTGGATTATGCAATCAGTGTCAAAAGAACAGACCGTTTTGAACAGATGCTTGATAAAGCGGAGGATGAACTTGGACTCGAATTGGATGAGATGCAGAGAAAAGCAGTACTTTTGGCAATGCGAAGCGGTGTCCTTATTGTGACAGGGGGACCGGGTACAGGTAAGACTACAACAATTAACACAATCATTCACTGTATAGAACAGGAAGGGCTGGATGTCATGCTGGCTGCTCCAACAGGAAGGGCTGCTAAGCGAATGACAGAAGCTACAGGCTATGAAGCTAAGACTATTCATAGGATGCTGGAACTTAATGGAGCGGCTTCTGAAGAAGGCAGGATGGCGCATTTTGAAAGAAATGCTGATAACCCTCTGGAAGCTGACGTATTTATTATTGATGAGATGTCTATGGTAGATATACAGCTGTTTTATGCTCTGCTAAAGGCTATCCCTATTGGATCCAGACTTATTATGGTTGGTGATGTTAATCAGCTTCCGAGCGTGGGACCGGGTCAGGTTCTGGCAGACCTGATAGCATCTGAAAGTTTCGCCACTGTTGTATTACAACACATTTTCAGGCAGGCAGAGTTATCAGATATAGTTATGAATGCTCATAGGATTAACAGGGGAGAAGAGATTAGTCTTGATACAAACAGTAAGGATTTTCTGTTTCTGGAGAGAAATGATCATAATGTAATATATAAGCATATGATTCAGCTTATTACGCAGAAGCTTCCAGACTATGTTGAGGCGACTCCTATGCAGATACAGGTACTTACGCCTACTCATATTGGACCACTTGGTGTGGAAGCGCTAAACCGGGTGCTTCAGATGTATTTAAATCCGGCGGCAGACAATAAAAAAGAAAAAGAATATGGAGACATTCTTTTTAGAGAAGGCGATAAGGTTATGCAAATAAAGAATAACTATACGCTGGAATGGGAAGTATCTGGAAAAAATGGAATCCTTATTGATAAAGGAGTTGGAGTGTTCAATGGTGATGTGGGAACCATCGTTGAGATTAATCAAAATGCTGGCTACCTGTGCGTAGAGTATGATGAAAAGCGCAGAGTACGTTATGGCAATGATGGGCTGGATGAGCTTGAGCTTGCCTATGCAATAACCATACATAAGTCGCAGGGAAGTGAGTATCCAGCGATTGTTATGCCTTTACTTGGAGGGCCAAGACTGCTGCTTAACAGAAATCTCTTATATACAGGCGTTACAAGAGCTAAGAGGTGCGTAATGATTCTTGGCAGCAGGGATACTGTTAAAGTAATGATTGATAATGAAAGTGAAAAGAAGAGATTCACTGGTCTGTGTATGCGCATAAAGGAGATATATGCGCAGGAAACTATTAATTTTAGCTGAAAGCATTTTGGCAATTGTATTTCCGAGAAGGTGTGCGATATGCGACAGGACAATTGAAAAGAATAGGAATATATGTCGTTGCTGTGAGACAAAGGTCAAGCTGATAGACGGACCAAGCTGCCTGAAATGTGGGAAACTGGTTAGAGAAGAGGGACAGCTTTACTGCTATGACTGTAGCAGGACCATCAAGAACTTTGACCGGGGCTTTGCTGTCTTCGAATATCAGTATATAAACAATAGTATTTATAAGTTTAAATATTCTAACAGACCTGAATACAGCCGCTTTTATGCAGAAAAAGCAGTTATACTTTACGGAGAACTTCTTCGTCAGCTTGGAGTGGAGATCCTTATTCCTGTCCCTATTCATATGAAACGCCAGAGAAAACGAGGATATAACCAGTCTCTTGAGTTTGCAAGAGCTATATCAAAGTTAACTGGAATAGCCGTAGATGACAGTCTGGTTATTAGATGTATTAATACCGTACCGCTAAAGAAACTGGGAGCACAACAGCGCCAAAAAAACCTTAAAAAGGCTTTCAAACTAACACGAAATGATGTAAAATTTAGAAGAGTATGTATTGTGGATGATATATACACTACTGGAGCAACAATTGATGCAATTGCTCTTCTTTTGAAGCAAAGAGGAGTGAGCAAAGTATACTTCGTGACAGTTGCTATTGGAACGGGTATATAGAATGTGAGGCCTATATGGAAATTAAGACATGTAAGAAATGTAAAAAGTTCTTCAATTACGTAGCAGGACCATATATTTGCCCTGTGTGCAAGGATAAGATTGAGCAGGAATTTCAGGTTGTCAGAAAGTATGTTGATGATAATCCAGGTGTTGATATGAACAAGGTTGCTGAAGAATGTGAAGTTGATGTACAGCAGATTCGTCACTGGATAAAAGAGGAGAGGCTTCAGTTCTCATCAGATTCAATGGTTGGAATTAATTGTGAGAGATGTGGAACCATGATTAGATCCGGAAGATTTTGTGCAAGCTGTAAGACTAAGCTGACAGCTGGTTTGAACAGAGCATTTGGTCTTAACCAGCTACCAGATATTCCTACACATGAAAAAAAGAGTAGCGCGAAGATGCGATTCCTTGAGAACTAGGCTGATATTGCAGAGGATTTTGTATATGTTGGATGGAGTTAAGATAAGGGTAATGACAAAGCTTGCATCCTATGAAGAAGGTGCGGGCAAGAAGTATATGCCAATTGTAGGATATTTCAGGGGAGATTATATATCTCTGCAACTGATTTTGTCTTTTGTATGTGGAACCATTGCTTTTTTGGTAGTAGTTGGGTTATTAGCGTTTTGTAATTTTGAGACCTTCTTAAGTGAAGTATATGATATAGATCTTATTGAGTATGCAAAACATATTGGCAAGATATATCTGATTTGCATGGGGCTTTATTTGCTTGCTACCTATGCATGGGCTGTATATAAATATTCAAAAGCTAAAAAAAGCGTGAATTCATATATATCTGTAATGGATAAGCTTAGTAGAAAATATTACGAATAAAGGAATTATTGATGAACGATTTAGTAAGATTAAAAAATTCATTTGCCAAGATTTATTCAAAGTATGCAGCGTATATTAATCCGGCATTAAAATTTATGCTGGCGTTGATATTGCTGTGGATGATTAATGCCAAGATGGGATATATGGATAGGATTAACAGTGGTGCTATTGTACTTATGGCAGCTCTGTTCTGTTCATTTATGCCGATGGTATTTATTACTCTTTTTGCAGGATTATTTATACTGCTTCATTTCTACGCTCTTGGAATAGAGATAGCGATTGTAGCAGCTGTTATGTTGCTTCTGATGTATATCCTCTATTTGAGGTTTTCGTCTGGTGAAGCGCTTGTGGTAGTATTGACTCCTATATTTTTTATGCTGAAGATACCTTATATCATGCCTTTGGCACTTGGACTTCTGGGAACTCCTTTTTCTGTAGTATCAGTAGGCTTTGGTGTTATTCTTTCCTATCTCATTAATTATGCAGGAGAAAATGAGGAAATGCTTGCTGCAGCAACTAATGAGAATATGGTTACAAAGCTCAAGACTATTGTGGAAAGCATGATTGGTAATAAGTCCATGATTTGTATGGTTATTTGCTTCTCAGTAGTACTGGTGCTGGTTTATATTGTAAGGAAATTATCGTTTCCACACAGTTGGAAGGTGGCAGCTCTTGCTGGAGCAGTAACTAATATTATCCTTATGCTGGTATGTCTGGTATCATTCAGACTTGATTATTCGGTCATTGGAGTAATGTTTGGTTCAATATTTGCCGCACTTCTATGTCTTGTTATAGAGTTTTTTGCTCATGGACTTGACTATAAAAAAACTGAGAATCTTCAGTTCGAGGATGAGGAATACTATTACTATGTTAAGGCTGTACCAAAGTTTGGCTCAGAAAAGAGAAAAAGGCCTACATCAGAAAGTGTAAAGAGCAGTGGACAGAGAACTGTAAGAACTGCGAATGGAGTAAGACGTACCACTTAGTATATAGATTGGTTGAAATGGTATGGAACAGTTATCTTATTTTGTAGACAGGTATTTAAGTAGTCTGCATATCCCTAGTATCCAGAAGACGGATATTTTAGAAATCTTAATTATTGCTTTCCTTGTATATCAAATCATGGTTTGGATCAGGAACACCAGAGCATGGGCACTCCTTAAGGGAGTGGTCGTTATTTTGGTGTTTATTGGTATTGCGGTTATTTGCAATATGCAGACTATTCTTTGGATAGTCAAGAGTGTTCTTTCTCTTGGTGTAATAGCTATTATTGTTGTATTACAGCCTGAACTTAGAAAAGCTCTTGAGGATCTGGGCAAGAAGAAATTTTTTGAAGATTTTTTCAGAGAATCGGATGAAGAAGGACTGTTTTCGGATAATACTATCAGAGAGATTGCCAGAGCGGCAGTAGAGATGGGAAAAGTAAGGACTGGTGCGCTTATAGTAGTTAAGCAGAAGGATAACCTTGCCGAATTTGAAAAGACGGGAATTGATGTTGATGCTCTGGTTTCTAATCAGTTGCTTATCAATATTTTCGAACATAACACTCCTCTTCATGATGGAGCGGTAATCATTAATGGGGACCGTATCAGTTCTGCAACCTGTTATCTTCCATTATCGGATAACATGCTCCTTAGTAAGGAACTGGGAACAAGACATCGAGCAGGTGTTGGTATGTCTGAGGAAACAGATGCGATGGTTATCATTGTTTCCGAGGAAAATGGAAAGATAAGTATAGCTTATAAGGGTAATCTTGAAAGAGGACTTAATGGAGACGAGGTTGAGAAGAGATTAGCTTCTATCCAGAATAAGCCAACAGAAGATAAGAAGAAAAAGATACTAAAGGGAAAGGGCTCTAAGGATGGCAAAAAGACTAACTGAAAATATAGGGCTCAAGATACTTGCAGTCCTTATTGCGGCGGTGCTTTGGCTTGTTGCAACTAACATCAATGATCCAGTTAGTAAACAGACCTACAATGTGCCAGTTACAATTGAAAATCTAAATATATTAACTAATAACAATAAATATGTGGAAGTACTGGACAATACTGATACAGTAAGAGTTACAGTCAGAGCTGCCAGATCGGTGCTTGCAGAAATATCTGATAAGAATATTACTGCTGTTGCTAATGTTGAGAAGATGACGGAAGGTAATTATATTCCGATTGAACTGAGCTGTAGTAAAGCAAGCATTGAAGGGGATAATCTTAAAGGCGACAAGGATTATGTCCGTGTCAATATTGAGAATATCAAACGTAGACAGCTTCCGATTTCTGTTGTGGTAACAGGAGAGCCTGCAGAAGGTTATATGCTGGGGGGAAGCACTACAGCCCAGAATGCTGTAATGTTATCTGGACCAGAATCTGTCGTTAGTACTGTAAGTACGGTTTCGGTAGAGATTGATGCCAATGGCGCAACGTCGGATGTTAATATTTCATTGCCGATACACCTTTATGATACAGATGGTGAAGAGATTACTGATACCAGAATCGACAAGAGTATTAGTGATGTATCTACTACTGCTGTAATCTGGCAGATTAAGGGCTTGCCTATTGAGTATTCATATACTGGAGAACCTGCAGAGGGATATTATGTTGATGGAAATCTAAAAAGTACAATCAGCTATATCTCGGTTGCTGGAAAAGCAAGTGTATTGAAGAATTATCAGAAGATAGAATTGAACGATGTTGTTGATATAAGCAATGCATCGCGTAGTATAGAAGAAGTAATTGATCTTAAGAAGGCTCTTCCAGATGGCCTGGTATTTGCAGAAGCAGATGCTGAAAGCAAGGCTGTTATAACTATTAATATTGCTAAGATTGTCGAGGAAGAGACTAATGAAGACAATGGGGAGGAAGAGTAAGTGGCAAGATTATTTGGAACAGACGGAGTAAGAGGAGTAGCTAATGACGAATTAACTCCATTGCTCGCTATGCAGCTTGGTCAGGCAGGCGCATATGTTCTTACTAAGGAAAATGATCACAAGCCGACTATTATGGTTGGATGTGATACAAGAATATCAGGAGATATGTTGGCAAATGCACTTATGGCAGGTATCTGTAGCGTAGGTGCTAATGCAGTGTACGTTGGTGTAATGCCAACTCCTGCGGTGGCATATCTTACAAGAAAGCATAAGGTGGATGCAGGAGTAGTGATATCTGCTTCTCACAATTCTGTAGAATTCAATGGCATCAAATTCTTTGATAAAGATGGATACAAATTACCGGATTCCATGGAAGATGAGATAGAAGCTCTTATTAGTAGTAATTTTGAGGGGGTTTCATTTCCAACTGGAACAGCTATTGGAAAAATAGAATATGTTAATAATGCTTCAGAGGAATATATTGAGCATTCCATCAAGTCAGTGCCAGTCGATCTGACAGGCAGAAAGATAGTAATAGATTGTGCAGAAGGTGCATCATATTATACTTCTGTACAGGCCCTCACCAGACTGGGAGCAGATTTGGTTGCGATTCACAACAATCCTGATGGAACAAATATTAATGATAAGTGTGGATCAACACATATGGAAGAACTCAGAGATAGAGTTCTGTCGGAAAAGGCTGCCCTTGGACTTGCGTTTGATGGAGATGCTGACAGACTGCTTGCGGTTGATGAACTTGGCAATATGGTGGATGGTGACCAGATTATGGCTATTGTTGGTAACCATATGAAGAATCAGGGCAAATTGAAGCTTGACACAATCGTAGTGACGGTTATGAGTAATCTTGGCCTTACTATTATGGCTAAGGAAAATAATATTAATATTGAGACTACCAAGGTTGGTGACAGATATGTTCTTGAACGCATGAAGGAAATAGGTGCAAGTCTTGGAGGAGAACAGTCTGGACATGTAATACTTCTTGATGAGAATACAACTGGTGATGGTCTGCTTAGTGCATTGCATCTTCTTCAGGTTGTGGTAGATACAGGTAAATCACTTAGTGAACTGGCTTCTATCATGAATGTTTTGCCACAGGCGCTGGTTAATGCCATGGTGCCAAATCCAATCAAGGATAAATATATGGACTATCCTGAGATAGCAGATGCCATTGCAAAACTTGAGGCAAAGTTTGCAGGTGAAGGAAGGGTTCTTATCAGACCAAGCGGAACTGAGCCAAAAGTCAGAGTAATGATTGAAGGAAAGGATAAAAACGTTATCGACGAGGAAGCTAAAAAGCTTGCAGAGTTGATAGAGAAAATAATGGTTTAGTCCTTATTTTTGTGATTTTTTACCATATAAATCTTGTTTGCATAGTGGAAAAATGTTATTATGTACATAAGTTAGTAATTTGTGTATTGGAGGTAATAAAGGTATGGTTTCCCAGAAGGTAGTTATAAAGAACCCCACAGGGTTACACCTAAGACCTGCAGGTATCCTATGTAAAGAAGCGATGCAGTTCAAATCGTTAATAACATTCACTTTTCGTGAAAGTACAGCGAATGCCAAGAGTGTTCTGAGTGTCTTAGGAGCATGTGTAAAGTGTGGAGACGAAATAGAGATTAACTGCGATGGAGATGATGAAGCTGAGGCGTTAAAGTCCTTGGTAGCAGCCATCGAAAGTGGACTCGGAGAATAAGATATATTTGGACGCGCCGTATTAATTTGCGGCGCGTTTTTTAGGAGGTTTATAAAAATGTTGAATTACAAGCGTTACAGAAGAAATCCGGTTATTGATTATCCGGAGAGAGAATGGCCAAACAAGGAGATACAGAAAGCACCAATCTGGTGTAGCGTAGATCTACGTGATGGTAATCAGGCTCTTATTGATCCTATGCAGGTTGATGAGAAAATCGAATTCTTTCAGTTTCTGCTAAAGCTTGGTTTTAGAGAAATAGAAATAGGTTTTCCTTCAGCCAGCCAGATTGAATATGATTTCCTTCGTCAGCTTGTTGACAGGAAGATGATTCCAGATGACTGTAAGGTTCAGGTTCTTACACAATGCCGTGAGGAGCTCATTGATAAGACTTTTGAGTCAATCCAGGGAATCAAGAATACAATTGTTCATATCTATAATTCAACTTCTACTCTTCAGAGAGATGTTGTTTTCAACAAAGATAAAGCAGAGATTATTGATATTGCCCTTGCCGGAACGAGAATGGTTAAGGAACGTGCTAAGAACCATGAAGGAAATATTTTCCTTGAGTACTCACCAGAAAGCTTTACAGGAACAGAGATGGATTTTGCTGCTGAGATATGTAATGCAGTAATCAATGAGTGGGGACCAACTCCGGAAAATAAGATTATTATTAATCTTCCTTCAACAGTTGAAATGACAACTCCTAATGTATATGCAGATCAGATTGAGTGGATGATTAAGCATCTTGATCAGAGAGAGAATGTTATCGTAAGCGTACATCCCCACAACGACAGAGGCTGTGGTGTTGCTAGTGCTGAGCTTTCTATGCTTGCTGGTGCTGACAGAGTTGAAGGAACTCTGTTTGGAAATGGTGAGAGAACAGGTAACGTTGATATCCTTAATATTGCTTACAATATGTTCTCGCAGGGAATTGATCCTGAACTTAACATTGAAAGAGTAAATGACATTATTGAAATATATGAGAGATGCTGCAAGATTCCGATTCATCCAAGACATCCTTATGCAGGAAAGTTAGTGTTTACTGCATTCTCTGGTTCACATCAGGATGCGATAAATAAGGGCGTGCATGCCATGAAGGAGCGAAACAGCGAGATCTGGCAGGTTCCATATCTTCCAATTGATCCAATGGATATTGGAAGAGAGTACGAGCCAATCGTACGTATCAACAGCCAGTCAGGTAAGGGCGGCGTAGCATTTATTATGGACAACTACTTTGGCTTCAAGCTTCCAAAGGCTATGCACAAAGAGTTTGCCAATGTTATCCAGGCTATTACTGAGACTAAGGGAGAGATTTCTCCAGATGAGATTATGGAAGCTTTCAGAGCAGAGTATCTTGAGAAGAAAGAACCACTTCATTTTAGAAAGCTTAAGGTAGATGACCTTTCTGGTGAGACAGAGAGCAATTTCGATACAAAGGTTGCCCTTGGATTTACAAAGGATGGGCAGGAGATGTCGGTTGAAGGCATTGGTAACGGTCCTATTGATGCTGTAAAGAGAGCTCTTCAGGACAGCCTGGGAATCGATATTAAGATTCTTGATTATTCAGAGCATGCTCTTCAGTCAGGTTCCAATTCACAGGCTGCGGCATATATCCACCTGTTGGATTCGAATACCGGCAACGTTACATACGGAGTAGGTGTAAGCTCAAATATCACAAGAGCATCTGTCAGAGCTATATTCTCTGCTCTTAACAGACTTAATTTGAACTAGGAGATTCTGATGAAAAAGATACTTGTTACTGGCTGCAACGGACAGCTTGGAAGAGAGATTAACAATTTTTACAGCAAGAAAAATGGTTTTGAATTAGTTAATACAGATGTTGATGAACTTGATATCACAAGCATCAAGGAAGTAATGGGACTTGTGGACAGTGTAAGACCCTATGCTATTATTAACTGTGCTGCTTATACTGCTGTTGATGCCTGTGAAACTAATGAAGACATTGCATTTAAGGTAAATGTATTAGGCCCAAGAAATCTTGCGATTGCTTCAAAGACATATAATGCAAAGTTTGTACATATCTCAACTGATTATGTGTTTGATGGAACAAAGCAGACTCCATATTATGAGTCAGACCCAGTATGCCCAAAGAGTGTATACGGAGAGACTAAGGCGGAGGCTGAAAAGATGGTATGTATGTTTGCGGACAGATTTTTCATCTTTAGAACTGCCTGGCTCTATGGAGACGGAAAGAACTTTGTAAAGACTATGCTCAGACTTGCTGAGGATCATGATGAAGTAAGAGTGGTTAATGATCAGTTTGGAACACCTACTAGTACTGAAGAACTGGTTAAAGCGATTGATAGTATTTTATTCACAAAGAATTATGGTATATACCATGCTACCTGCGAAGGAAGCTGCAACTGGGCAGAGTTTGCTGAAGAGATATTCAGACTTGCAGGCAAGAGCACAAAAGTTATTGGAATATCAACAGAAGAGTATGGTGCACCTGCAAACAGACCTGCACATTCTATTCTCGAGAATCGTATGCTTAAGGCAGTTGGTGGTTATACCTTCTGTGACTGGCATGATGCAATCAAAAAGTATATTGAAGAATTATAGACGACATTTAACACAGTAGATGAATGACAAGAAGATAATTATTATTAATTTAATAAAGAGTTTTTTTGTAACTTATGCATGGATGAATATTGGTAGGCTTGAGTCTACCAATATTCTGTTATTGTGCATTTTTTTTGTGTGTTATCTTCTTCTTTCAAATAAGACAAAGATTGCCGGAGAGATAACTAAGGCAATAAATGTATCTTCAGCTATTCTTGGTGTATTATTTGCTGTATTGTATGCGCTTTTTGCAGATCTTACTGGTGGACTTGAAAACAGGATGTTTGTGGCAGTATATGTTGTTTTCTCTATTACGGGTCTCTTCTTTATGTTTTATGAACTGCTTACAATAGCGATGAGTAAGGCAGTTGCATTTGCAGACGCAAAAAAAAACTTAAAAACTAATCCTTTCTCCTGGAAAGTTCTATTAATTAATGCAGGAATAGTATTCCTGTTCTGTTTGCCTTTTCTGGCACTTAATTATCCCGCAATTATGACTCCGGATAGTCTGAGTCAGTTTGGACAGATTAATAAAACGGAAGCATTTGTGGACCATCATCCCTGGATTCATACCCTTCTTATTGGCCTTTTGTATAAAACTGGTTATGCTATTACTGGTAATGTTTATTCTGCAATAGCATTTTATAGTGTATTTCAGATGATACTGGTAAGCTTTTCGATTGCTTATGCTATTGAATGCTTCTATGAAATGGGATTCTCGAAGTCTGTTAGGATAACGCTCCTATGCTGCTTCATATTATTTCCTTACAATCTTGTATATTCAGTTACAATGTGGAAGGATATTATCTTTTCGATGGCTGTGCTGGTGCTGACTGTGACTATTATTCGTCTGATGGAAAAAAATACAGTCAGAGATATCTGCATATTTGTGATAAGTGCACTGGCAATGTGCCTGCTGAGACATAATGGATACTATGCCTACATTGGAACAGCAGTAGCACTGTTAATAGTAAAAAGAAGAGATATTAAAAAATGTATTATTTATATATTGGCAGTATTTGCTGTAGCGGCTCTTTGCCGTGGGCCGGTGATGAAGTTGTGTGGTGTCTCTGCAGGAGAGTATGTTTTTAATCTGCATATTCCCCTTCAGCAGGTTGGCAGGATAGTTGTTGAAGAAAAACCGATTACACAGGAACAGGAAAACTGGTTAAGGAATATCAATGACTTGAATTATATAAAGGCAGGTTATTCTACGCAGGGAGCAGATACTATGACCGCCTGGGTGCTGGATGGTAATCAGGAATACTTTGATAACCATAAAGGAGAGTTTATCAGACTCTGGGCTGAAATTGGTTTAAAATATCCCAAAGAATATCTACAGGCTTTTCTGGATATTACTATGGGATACTGGGCGCCAATGCAACCGCAGCAGACAGTATTTTACGGTATAACAGCTAATAATCAGGGATTGGAATCCCAGCCACTGATAAGAGGACCAGTTCAGATAAAGATTCATGAACTTCTATATAAGCTATATACCATGATTCCTGTATATGGTTTCTTCTATTGTATGGGAGGCTTTTTCTGGATACTTCTTATAGAGTGTGCGCTGTGTATTGTTATGAAGACATATGAAAAAATGATAGCCTTTTTACCGGTTACAATGCTAACACTTACACTGTTTGTTGCTACCCCGTTGGCGGCTGATCTGAGGTATTCCTATGCGCTTATGCTAGTAGTTCCTTATATGACATTTTACATTTTAAGCGGCAAAATAAAGTAGGATATGCTTTTTGTACAAAAAAGCATATCTTTTTTTATGTAATAATTACAGTATATGAGTTGACTAAAGTGCTAGAAAGTTGTATTTTAATAAAATAAATTTGTTCACTCATAGTGAGTGCAAATACCTAATTGTATTAGGAGAAGGAGGATATTATGAAGAAACTTACAAGTTTATTACTTGCTGTAGTTCTTGGTGCTACTCTTCTTTGCGGATGTGGCGATGCAACAGCTACAGACTCAACAGATGCAAGTGCTACAGAAGCAACAGCATCAGCTGCCACATTTAAGATTGGTGGAATCGGACCTATCACAGGTGGTGCAGCAGTTTATGGTAACGCAGTAAAGAATGGTGGTCAGATCGCTGTTGACGAGATTAACGCTGCAGGCGGTATCAACGGAGTTCAGATCGAGTATAAGTTTGAGGATGATGAGCATGATGCTGAGAAGGCTATCAATGCTTACAACACTCTTAAGGACTGGAAGATGCAGGTACTTATGGGTACTGTAACATCAGCTCCTTGTGTAGCTGTTTCAGAGAAGACAAAGGCAGACAACGTATTCCAGATTACACCATCTGGTTCATCTGTTCCATGTACACAGTATGACAATGCTTTCCGTATCTGTTTCTCAGATCCACAGCAGGGTACAGCTTCAGCTCAGTATATTGGACAGAATAACCTTTCAACAAAGGTTGCTGTAATCTATGACAGCTCAGATGTTTATTCATCAGGTATTTATGAGAAGTTTGTTGCAGAAGCAGCAAATCAGCCATTTGAAATTGTTTCAGCAGAAGCATTTACAGCTGATAACAAGACAGACTTTACAACACAGCTTCAGAAGGCTAAGGATGCAGGCGCTGATCTTGTATTCTTACCAATCTATTATCAGGAAGCTACATTAATTCTCTCACAGGCAGATACAATGGGATATGCTCCAGCATTCTTCGGATGCGATGGTCTCGATGGTATTCTTGGTGTTGAGAACTTTGATACAAAGCTCGCTGAGAACGTAATGCTTCTTACACCATTTGCAGCAGATGCTACAGATGATGCAACAGTAAGCTTCGTTACAAAGTACAAAGAGCAGTATGGCGAAACACCTAACCAGTTTGCAGCAGATGCATATGATGCAATTTATACAATCAAAGCAGCTATGGAAAAGGCTGGCGTTACAGCAGATATGGACGCTTCAGCAATCTGTGATGCTATGAAGGCAGCTATGACTCAGATTTCTGTAGACGGTTTGACAGGTAATGGCATGGCTTGGTCAGCAGAAGGTGAAGTTGATAAGACTCCTAAGGCTGTTGTAATCAAGGATGGCGCTTACGTAGCGATGTAGCAAAACAAATGTCACCGGCATTAGGGTGACATTTCTCGAGGCGAAGCCTGTTTTGCACAGTAAAACGAATGTTGCCGGCTTTAGGGCGATGTTCTCGAGGCGAAGCCTGTTTTGCACAGCAAAATGAAAATTAGTTTGCAAAGGCGCGACTATAGTATATAGTCGTGCCTTTTTGTATGTGGAATAATTTTTATTACATATACAAAAGGGCGTATGCCAATGCTTTATTGCGTTGCAATATTTGTCTTGAATGCCTATAATAAAATGCATAGTGCGCAGAGGTGCACACTTGGAGGGTAGAATGAGTTTTTTGAATTATTTAATTAATGGAATAAGCCTTGGTAGTGTATATGCCATAATAGCTTTGGGCTATACAATGGTATATGGTATTGCTAAAATGCTTAATTTCGCCCACGGAGATGTAATTATGGTGGGTGGATTTGTTGTGTTTACCATGTCGAGCCGTATGGGCCTCAGTCCAGCGCTGGCAGTGCTGGTGTCAATTATTGTATGTACAGTACTCGGTATAACAATTGAAAAAATTGCTTATAAGCCTTTAAGAGGAGCTTCTTCTTTGGCAGTACTTATTACAGCCATTGGTGTAAGTTACTTCTTACAGAATCTTGCGCTTCTGGTGTTTGGAAGTGATACAAAGCTGTTCACTTCTGTAGTTAAGATTCCAGCTATTCAGTTTGCTGACGGTCAGTTGACCATTACAGGAGAGACAATCGTAACAATTATTGCCTGTATCATTATTATGATTGTACTTACTTTGTTTATTAAGAAGACAAAGGCAGGTCAGGCTATGCTGGCTGTATCTGAAGACAGAGGTGCGGCTGAACTTATGGGTGTAAATGTTAATGCTACTATTAGTCTTACATTTGCAATTGGATCTGGACTTGCAGCTATTGCAGGAGTTCTGCTTTGCTCGGTGTATCCTTCCCTGAACCCATATACTGGATCGATGCCAGGTATTAAAGCTTTTGTAGCGGCGGTATTTGGTGGTATCGGATCAATTCCAGGAGCATTAATTGGAGGTGTACTTCTTGGAATTATTGAGATTCTGAGTAAGGCATATATCTCTTCTCAGTTGTCAGATGCAATCGTTTTTGCAGTATTAATTATTGTACTTCTTGTTAAGCCAACTGGTCTGCTTGGTAAGAAGATTAGTGAGAAAGTGTAGGTGATCTGTATGAAGAAGCTAAACATAAACAAAGATTACCTTATAACATATGGAATGGTAGTTGCATTTTATATTATCATGCAGATTCTACAGGGAACTGGAAATCTTTCGAGTCTGTTTAAAGGACTGCTTGTTCCTCTTTGCGTATATACAATTATGGCGGTTAGTCTTAATCTAACTGTCGGTATTCTTGGAGAACTTAGCCTTGGACACGCTGGCTTTATGTGTGTAGGAGCCTTCTCATCTGCTTTCTTCTCGATGTGTATGAAGGACGTTATCAGTAGCTCGTTGTTAAGATTCGTAATAGCTATAATTATTAGTGCAATTGTAGCAGCATTTTTTGGAATTATTATTGGTATTCCAGTACTTCGACTCAAGGGTGACTACCTTGCAATTGTAACTCTTGCATTTGGTGAGATTATTAAGAACGTTATTAATATTCTGTATGTAGGTAAGGATGGCAACGGCCTTCACATTTCAACAAAGGATTCTATTTCTCTGGGTCTGGCTGAAGATGGAAAGGTTATCATCAACGGAGCACAGGGTATTACAGGTACTCCTAATGATTCAACCTTTACAATAGGTATTATCCTTCTTCTGGTTACATTGTTTATTGTTCTTAACTTTATGAATTCACGAAGCGGTCGAGCAGTTATGGCGATCAGAGATAACAGAATTGCAGCTGAATCCGTTGGTATTAATATAAGTAAATATAAGCTTATGGCATTTGCTATTTCAGCCAGCCTTGCTGGTGTTGCGGGGGCATTATATGCTCACAACTTATCAACACTGAACGCTATGCCTAAGAACTTTGGATATAATATGTCTATTATGATTCTGGTATACGTAGTACTTGGTGGAATTGGTAATATCAGAGGATCTATCATTGCAGCTACGGTTCTTACAGTACTTCCTGAACTCTTAAGAGGCTTCAGCGATTACCGTATGCTGATTTACGCTATTGTACTTATTGCAATGATGCTGTTTAATGCTAGTCCAAAGGCAGTAGAGTGGAAAGAAAAACATTCAATTAAGAGAATGATTGCTTCAAAGAAGCAGGCTAAGGAGGTGGAGTAACATGGCAATGCTGGATGTAACTAACCTCGGTATTTCATTTGGTGGACTTAGAGCTGTAGATTCCTTCGAACTTCATATTAAGAAGGGCGAACTATATGGCCTCATTGGTCCAAATGGTGCAGGAAAAACCACAGTTTTCAATATGCTCACAGGTGTATATAAGCCAACTGATGGTACTATCAAATTAGATGATAAAAATATAACTGGTATGAAGACAACTCAGATCAACCAGGAAGGAATAGCGCGTACATTCCAGAATATACGACTATTCAAGGAACTGAGTGTACTTGATAATGTTAAGGTTGGCCTTCATAATGGCTATCAGTATTCAACGATTACTGGTATATTCAGACTTCCCAAATATCGTAAGACTGAGAAGCTGATGAATGAGAAGGCAATGGAGCTTCTGGCAGTATTTGATCTTGATAAGGAAGCGAATCTGCTTGCAAGCAATCTTCCTTATGGTAAGCAGCGTAAACTGGAAATAGCCAGAGCACTTGCTACTAATCCTAAGTTACTGCTTCTGGATGAGCCTGCAGCAGGTATGAATCCAAATGAAACAAAAGAACTTATGGATACAATTCAGTTGATTAGAGATAAGTTTGATATGACAATACTTCTCATTGAACATGATATGAAACTCGTATCTGGAATTTGCGAGAAATTAACTGTACTGAATTTTGGTCAGGTTCTTGCACAGGGAGAAACAAGTGAAGTACTCAATAACCCTGAGGTTATTAAGGCATATTTGGGAGAATAGATTATGGCAATGTTAGAGGTTAAAGACCTGGAAGTTAATTATGGAGTAATTAAAGCTATAAAGGGCATTAGCTTTGAGGTAAATGAGGGAGAAGTTATCTCGCTTATCGGAGCTAATGGAGCTGGCAAGACTACAATTCTTCATGCTGTAAGTGGATT
>DCJA01000016.1:0-3708 GCA_002317175.1 Lachnospiraceae bacterium UBA1712
GCTGATCTGATAGTAGGCGCCCACAGTCACTGTCTGCAGGGAATCGACTACATTGACGGAGTGCCTGTATGCTACAGCCTTGGTAATTATCTCTTCAACAGCAATACTCAGGATACCGCTCTTCTCACTGTGACTTTGGACAGTAGCTGTGCTGACTCTGTTGATATTGCATCTTTGCAGTTTGTTCCATGTATACAGTCTGGTGGAAGAACTGTTGAAGCCCCTGACTTGGACTGGAGCAGAATACTTAAATATGAACAGGGCATCTCCTATCATGCTCTTATTGATGATAATGGCTATGTTACATATACACCTCAGAACATGAATACCCAAAATGGTCAGAATACCTCTCCAATACGTCAAAAGGAGGATGAATCTGATTCAAGCAACAAATCGTCCAATGGAAACTCTAAGAATCAAAAATAATAATCAGATAATTGAACTAGAATATGATGTGATTCATTCAAAAAGAAAATCGATTGGTTTTGAAGTGAAGGCCGGTGGAGAGATAATCGTCAAGCTTCCCATGAATCTTTCACACAAAAAAGCTCTTCCCTATATTGAGGAAAGAAAAGAATGGATATATCAGGCTTACTTAAGGCAAAAGGATAAGGTTAACCGCACTCATGCAATATCCGAAGAAAAATCCAACCCTCAGCTTGCCTATCTTGAGAAAAAATACAGGCAGGCCGCCAAGCAGTATATCTATGAAAGAGTCGAATACTATCTTCCTCAAACCGGTGGCTTCTATAGCTCGATTCGTATAGGCGATCAGAAGACTCGCTGGGGAAGCTGTTCATCCAATAAAACACTTAGTTTCTCCTGGAGACTGATGCTGGCACCACCAAGAGTTCTCGATTATGTAGTAATCCATGAACTGTGCCACCTTACTTATATGAATCATTCGAAAGAATTCTGGGCCAAGGTTGCTTCCATTGATCCTGACTACAAAGAACATCGACGCTGGCTAAAAGAAAATGGTGACAGCCTGATATTAAGATAAAAAGCACGGCCTCTTAAGTGAAATACTTAAAAGACTGTGCTTTTATTTGCAAATATATGGGTACTAAATGATAGATCAATCAATTAATAATAGCAAAATCAATATTACTTCACATATGATTTATCTACTTGAATTACACAAAAATATGTATTGTTAAACTTACTTACTTCAGCAGAAATGGCATTTCTTAATTCATCGTCAGAAAGCTTATATCCAAAAGGAACAACAACGTCAAAGATCAGATTGGAATGAGTAGTCCCCTTTACCATTCTGAAATCATGGAACATTATATCATCATCAAGATTCTTTATAATCCTCTCGACTTCTTCCTTAGCTTCATTTATCACCTGATCATCATCAACGATAGGATCCATATGAATTACAGGCTCACAGGATAACATACCACGAAGGTTAAACTCAATCTGATCTATTAGGTCATGCAGTTCAAGAATATCCTCCTTGTATGGAACTTCCGCATGAATACTAACCATTAGTCTGCCTGGACCATAGTCATGTACAACCAGATCATGAATACCCAGTATTCGATCATCGCACATTACAATATTTTCAATCTCTTTTACCAGTTCAGGTGCTGGTGGCTGTCCCAAAAGAGGATTCACTGTATCACGCATGGCACTAATTCCTGCCCAAAGAATCATAAGCCCTACCAAAAGGCCGCAGTAACCATCAACAGGAAGACCCCACAAATGCGCTACTATTGCAGATATCAGAACCACAGATGTAGCTATTGTATCAGACAAACTGTCTTTGGCAGTCGCTCCCATAGCTGCGCTATCTATCTTCTTTCCCACTGAGTTGTTATAGAATGCCATATACATCTTAACAAGAATTGATGCTATAAGAACAACAACAACATATACACTAAACTCTGGCATCTGAGGATGAATAATCTTTGATATAGAACTCTTAATAAGTTCATAGGACATCAACAGAATAAGCACAGATACAAAGATACCTGATATATACTCCAACCTTCCATGTCCAAAGGGATGATCAGGATCCGGCTTCTGTCCTGCCAGTTTAAAACCAATAAGAGTAATAATTGAGCTTCCTGCATCAGAAAGATTATTAAAAGCATCTGCAGTAATAGAGATAGCTCCTGAAATGCTACCAATACTGAACTTCCCAATAAACAAAAGAATATTAAAAAAGATACCAACTACACTACAGAGCACACCATACTTTTCTCTGACAGCAACATCTTTATAATTGTCAGATTTAATATATAATTTAGACAAAAGCGTTATCATATATTATGTAAACCTCTATTCATCAATTGAAAAAATATCATTTCTTGGCTGAGCAGAAAGCACCTTAAGACCTGCATCTACACTGTGAGTAAGCCATACGTTACCACCAATAACACAGTTATCACCAATCTTTGTGTCACCGCCCAATACAGTTGCTCCCGCATAAATAACTACATTATTTCCAATATCAGGATGTCTTTTGATGCCCTTTACAAGAGTTCCATCTGGATTGATGTCAAAGCTCTTCGCTCCCAAAGTTACTCCCTGATAAAGCTTTACATGTTCACCTATTGTAGTAGTCTCACCTATTACAACTCCTGTTCCATGGTCAATAAAGAAATATTTTCCTATAGTTGCACCCGGATGAATATCTATTCCTGTATTTTTATGCGCATACTCAGTCATCATACGTGGCAGGATTGGCACCTTTAATTCATATAATTTGTGCGCAAGTCTGAAGATACTAATTGCCTCAAAAGCAGGATAGGCAAGCATTATCTCCTCCTGCGAGGTTGCTGCAGGATCTCCCTCATATGCTGCGCGAATATCAGTATCCAGAAGTTCTCTGATATCTGGTATTGAAGCAATCACCTCTTTTGCTATTTCCCTGCTCTTTTCTTCATCCTCAATCACAGGAATAATCATTTTTCTTAGCAAAACTTCTGCTGTATCTCTATCTACCTTTTCATGTCCTTTTCCAAGAGAATTAGGATCAAATATATCAGGATAGAGTGCTCCTCTTAGAAAGTCTATAAGGCTGCCTACTTCCTTTTTCATCATCGACAAATTATTCTTTTGCATTTTATCCTCCATCCCATGCATCGCAATCCAGGCTTCACTTAATGCAGTTTTCTTCTACCCTACGAATCTGGGTGTAAAAACAGATTATATTAAAACCACCGGCTGTAAACCGGTGGTAAAAAGCTTCTATTCTCTTCCGCTCCAACAGAATGTACAAACACTATCTGGATCAAGTCCAATTGATTCGATAAGGTCATCCAGTCTGTGATAACGAAGTGTTGTAAAGTTAAGCTGTTTTCTAATCTCATCCAGCATGAATTCATATCTCTCACTGTTTGGATTAGCATAATCCAGAAGAAGTGAATGATCTACATCATCACCTTCCTTGGCAGCAATTACACGTCTTGCTATCAGATCCATATCAGAATTAGATCTTGAGAAATTCAAATATTTACAGCCAAATAATAATGGTGGACAGGCTGGTCTGATATGAACCTCCTTGGCTCCACTCTGATATAAGAACTCTGTGGTCTCACGAAGCTGAGTACCTCTTACTATACTATCGTCAATAAGTACCATACTCTTATCCTTGATAAGATCATGTACCGGGATAAGCTTCATCTTGGCAATAAGATTTCTCTTACTCTGCATAGTAGGCATAAAGCTTCTTGGCCAGGTTGGTGTGTACTTAAT
>DCJA01000016.1:3789-6234 GCA_002317175.1 Lachnospiraceae bacterium UBA1712
CCAGCTACGATATCTGCCTCAACATTATCTCTCTTAGCAAGAAGTGAACCACAATTGTAACGCATACGCTCAACACTGATTCCTTCATACGAGCTTGATGGATATCCATAATATACCCAAAGGAAAGCACATATCTTCATATTGGCATTATTAGGATCAGCAAGAGTTACAACTGACTCTGGAGTAATAACACATATTTCTCCTGCTCCAAGTTCCTTATAATCCGTATATCCAAGATTAAGATATGCAAAACTTTCAAATGCTGCACAGAATGCATCGTCTTTTTTACCAATGGCAATAGGAGTACGCCCCATCTTATCTCTGGCAACATAGATTCCCTTTGATGTAAGAATCATTATAGACATAGAGCCATCAATCAGCTCCTGTGCATACTTAATACCATCAACAATATTGGCCTGTTGGTTAATAATAGCAGCAACAAGCTCTGTTGCATTGATATCTCCACCACTCATTTCCAAAAAATGAGTATTGCCCTTACTAAAGATTTCTTCAACAATCTTCTCCGTGTTGTTAATCTTACCAACTGTAGTAACGGCAAATGTACCATGATGAGAACGAACAATGAGTGGCTGTGGCTCATAGTCAGATATACATCCGATACCAAGATTGCCCTGCATCTCATTGACATCCTTCTCAAACTTTGTTCTAAAAGGAGAATTCTCTATATTGTGAATAGAGCGGTCAAAACCTTTCTTACTGTCATAAACTGCCATACCACCTCTTCTTGTTCCAAGGTGTGAATGATAGTCAGTACCAAAAAATAAATCAAATACACAATCTTCTTTAGATGCTACTGCAAAAAAGCCGCCCATATTCATTCTCCTGTATAATTCATATTTAGTCCTGCGAGTGCGATTACACTCACGCTACTATTTTATAATATCTGCCAAACATGTAAATATACAATTTATCAATTTCTAAAAAATATTAGTAAATTATATTTGTAAATAATTACGAAACGTATTTACAAATAATTACGAAACGTATTTACTAATAAAAACAAAACGTACTTACTAATAATAACAAAACGTATTTGCTAATAATTACAAAACGTATTTGCTAATAATTACAAAACGTATTTGCTCAGAAAATGAAGTGTTAGTATTTGACCACACTTACCTCGCCACAGCTTAGTGTATCTTCTGTGCCGTCTTCATAGCGTATGCACAGATGACAGTCGTCATCAACTCCCAGCACTAAAGCATAGCCCTTGGACATTTTTTTATCATGCCCAGGTGTAAGCATCTTTACATATTTGCCAATGAGCATGGATTTTGCTCTGTAGCCTTCGATAAATGATCTGTCCATCGGATCGGAATAGCAACTCATAAATCTGTTTATAACTGCAGCACAGATTCTGCTTCTTACATCCTCTTTTGCTATTGTATCCAAAAGGAACCCTGCGCTCTTATTAATATCCTCCGGGAAACCATCATAAGGCTTATATATATTAATCCCAACGCCAATGATCAGATACTGAAGCTTCCCGTCCTCCATTGAAGTGATGCCTTCAGTTAGTATTCCTGCTATTTTCTTATCCTGATAATATATGTCATTTACCCATTTAATCTGAGTATCAATTCCTGTTATTTCTTTAATAGCTTCACATACACAATCTGCCATCATACAGGTATATATAGCACTCTGCTGAGGCATACTTTCTGGATATAACAACAGACTCATATAAATACCAGTCCCTGCGGGAGAATAGAAATCCCTGCCTTTTCTGCCCTTTCCCTTAGTCTGACTGTCCGCAATCATAACTGACACTCTGCCATAGTTATCACTGCTGTATCTCTTGGCCCATTCATTGGTCGAATCCACATTAGCCAGATAGAGTACATCCATATTCCCAACTATATCCATATTCAAATAGCGCGTAATGGAGCTGGCAGATATTGATTGGGATTCGGTTTTGATTCTGTAGCCTCTATTGGTTATTGCATCTATAACATAGCCCTCTTTTTCAAGGGTTTTAATAGCCTTCCATACTGCTGCTCTGCTCACATATATTTTGTCTGCTATTTCCTGACCAGACAAATAATTGTTACCGCTTGACTTTAGTAAAGCAAGCACCTGTTCCTTCGTAGACATATCAACTCCATTGAAAGTAAGAATAAATATTGGCTGATATTAACTTATATTTCTGGCCTTTCCAACTGATACATAATTGTCCAGAATAGCCCTAAGATCCGTTCCCTCAGTAGCCTCCCAGTTTCTTTTGCCTTCAACCATATAAGATACTCGACCATCAGCCAGCTTGGTTTCATTGTAGCTGTCATTGTAGAACACATCCATGGATACAGTTCTGTCCCACAGTACTCCTTTGCATTCCTCCAGCTCACAACCTGGGAAGTTAACATTCCATATTTCGCCTTGTCCCAGTGGCATATCAATAAGCTTTGCCATAATATCTCTTATATA
>DCJA01000016.1:6414-9316 GCA_002317175.1 Lachnospiraceae bacterium UBA1712
CCAATTCTTATACAGTCTGCTGGTGTACCATTGCAGGCATAAGCCTTTACACCCTCCACTGGGAAATCTACTTCCCAGGCTTCAATAGGGTGTCGTAAAGTAATACTGTGCGACATGGCACTCCTCTGACTTTCCGGTGCCAGTACCCATACCTCTCCAAATTCTTTTGCAACCTGTGCCAGACGTATTATCCCGTCTGAATCTATTCCATCGTCATTGGTGATCAATATCTTTCTCATCAATTACCTCTCATTAATCTTCCATATCAGCATCTGTATATGGATAGATATCTCCGTTTTCATACTCAATATAACCATATTCAGAGTAAACCTCATTACCAGCCATATCTATAGTAATAAACATGATTGCATAAAGACCATCACCAAGGTCTTCTTCTCCAATCTTCATCTTTTCATCATATACAAATTCATCGTACTCTGTTGTAAACCAGTCTTCCTCATCGAAGTCGTAGTATTCACCAATAAGTACTATCTTGTCACCAGTCTTTGGCATAACAGACTGCTTTGAAGCGTACTGACCGCCTTCAGCAATAGAATCAGAAAGACCAATTATTCCGTACTCTTCCTTGTTGTAATCGTAGGATATAGTCATATCCATCTCTTTTCCATTGACCCTAACTGGTACAGTATAGAGATTATAGTCGTCACCCTGATATACAATATCTAAAAACAGCTTATGGCCGTCAATACAAGCCCATACGCCTCTAAAATTATCCTTAATCTCTCCAGTTTCCCAATCTATCTGGACATCATTGTCCCATCCATAAGATATGTATCTGTCAGCTGCCTCATCGTACTGAAGAAGCTCACATATTACAGACTCAACTGCATCAATTCCCTTTCCAACCGAAGTAGTAAGATAACCCTCATCATCAATAGTGAGTATCAAATCCTCTCCATTGTTGGTAAACTCCAGTTTTCCATTGGAGTTAAGTTTATCCGCTGACACACTCTTTGAAGCAATTCCTCTTGACATGGTAGTATATGAATTGTCATTTTCATAATAGTTATCATATACTGCATCATAATCTTCATCCTCAGAATCCTGTGCTGATTCATCAGCCGTAGCAGTTGCATCATCTGAATATATACTTGCCACCTTTTCCCTGTACATTTCTATAAGGTCTACAGACTCCTGGCTGAGTTTACCTGTAAATGCATAACGGACAGCACTTGCATATATATCTGAAGCAGTTACAGCCTCAAATCTCTGCTGATTTGCCTCTGTCTTATCGTATGGATAAAATACAGAAAGGCCCGTAGATTCAGATCTATAGTAACCATGTACATTATATACTACTGCTCTATTAAGCGCATATCTTGCATAATCAATGCTTGTAGGGAATACCGACTTACTATGATCAAGCAGGTCTCCCAGATCCACCATATCAAAATATCCTGATGAATCGTTGTTACCACCATAGTTTTCTGATGCTCTGGCAGCTCTACCAAAATCAGCTATGATATCTGGATTATCAGTTGCGCTGGAAAGCAGTTCTGCACCCATTGCATTCACTGCACCTGTTACAAGATTAATCTGTGTCAGATCAATAGCTGAAAGTGTAGCTTCGCTGTCAGTTCCATACATCTCGCAGCCCTTAATAAATGAATCACAAATAGACTTTCCAAGCTTTGCATTGGATATGGTTGGGTCTATGGCCAGGTCAATTAACCAGTCTGAATAATACCAGCCATTGCCCGGTTCAAGTTCCTCTGAAGCCACCAGCATCTTGGCATGATTACGAAGAAGCTCCGCAGTGTCAACTGTTGCCATAAGGCAGCAGTCAAAGCCTACAACTTCTATTCTTTCTTTTCCATACACATTAGTAAATGCGCCATCAATTTCATTGAGAGTCAGATGATCATCATCATACAGTTCGTCATAGCAGGCTCCACCTATGCTGGCCCCACCATGATTCCAAAATATGACCATCTCATTGTCTGCTGGGTAGTTAGTTCTACAAAATGTCAGGAAATCCTCCAGTGTCTTCTGAGCTCCCATATTGGCCTGTTTCTGACTATCTACCACACCAAAACTATTACCGTCATATACCAGTCTCTGAAGGTAATTAGGATCAATTCCCTCCATGTTCCACTGAGTTGCTCCGCCAGCCTGGATTACAATATTGCTATCAGCTGGTAGACTGGCATTAAGCATCTCATTGATATCATCTGTTGCAGCAGCACCTTCACTTTCTAGATTACTACCACACATATATACATATATTCCCCAGTTACCACTGTGCTTATCATTGATAGTTGTGGCATACTCTGTAAAATCAAAAGCCTGGTTGATAAAATGCTTTCCATTGGTCAGATCCTTTATCTCCTCTGAATATGAATCTGCAGCTTTTGATGAACTAAACTTTCTGTATTCACCAACTGGATCCTGAACAACATATTCTGCCCCTGTTACTGAGTCTGCCTGTGCAAATGAACCGGCCGCATTACTAATGGCTGATTCGCTTGAAGTAGAATTAGTATCGGCATACTGAGAACTGTCTTCGTCATCACTAAACATTGCAAATACAAACATTAATGCCAATAATACAACTACAATAATCAATAGTTTCTTAAATAAACTCTTCTTTTTCTTTTCTTTCTTCTCTTTTCTTCCCATGTTCATTTTCCTTTACATAGTTTTCCCATTGGATAACGTTTACAAATTATTTTTATTCTATCAGTATATTGTATTTAAGACAAATAAAACACTAAAATGAAGACATTTTTGTTCTCACCATAAATTATAATCGTCTTATAAAAGCCCCCTTACCGATTCCCAGTAAAGAGGCTTTGTAGCATCTCAATAATTGTTTTTCATTAATAGTATGTCGTTAGTAGTATTTCCTTAATAAGTATTTTCCTAATAAGCATTTTCCTAA
>DCJA01000016.1:9371-13264 GCA_002317175.1 Lachnospiraceae bacterium UBA1712
AAGCATTTTCCTAATAAGCATTTTCTTTATGGAATGTTATTAATTTGTTTGTCCTATTATTTCAAGAAGCGCATCAACAGTCCTTGTGACATCATCCATATTAGCGCCTTCTCCCATATGACCAATTCTAAGAAGCTTATTCTCAAATACTCCGAAGCTTCCTGCAATCATAATTCCGTACTTTTCTCTAAGTGTACGTAGAATCTCATTTGCTCCAAAACCATCAGGAACGCACACTGCTGTAACCGTATTAGAATAACCATTTTTTCCATACAGTTTCAGTCCACTCTCAATCAGTCGATTTCTTGTATATTTTGCAACCTTTGCATGGCGTTCGTAACAATCTGTGTCATTTACAAAATTATCAATTGCAGCCCTTAGTCCATATATGTCACTTATTGGCATAGTATATGGGAACCATTTCTCTTCATAATAATTCTTGAACACTAATATATTTGCATAAAATGATGCAATCGGAGTATTTCTTTCTTCCATTGTCTTCATTGCCTGTGGACTTACATTTACAAATGTTAATCCAGGAGGCGCAGAAAGAGCTTTCTGAGATCCACCACACACAATATCAAACTTTCCTCTTGAAACATCAAGTGGTTCTCCAAACATTGCTGATACAGAATCTACAACCGTCATAATATTATATTCATGCAATAAAATACTAATATCCTCTGCTGGATTAAGCATGCCACTTGGAGTATCACAATGAACTATAGTAGCATACTTAAAGTCATGATTATCTACCAGATATTCACGAAGTTTCACCAGATCAATTGCTTCATCGTATGGCGCTGTATAAAGAGTTGGAACACCTCCGTACATTGAAACAAAATCAGCAAATCCATTGCCATATATACCATTATCAAGAACAAGAACCTTATCCCCATGCTCTGTCAATGATGCACAGGCAGCCTCAAGCCCCAGTATCCCTTCACCTCCGAGTATATAAGTCTCATTTGGCGTGTGAAGACAATCACTTAATAGCCTGCATGTCTCTTTGTAAAAATCTACAAACTCTTCATCAAGATCTGGATTTGTACATTCCAAACTTCTGGCCAGTCTTACATTCTCTCTTACCATTGTAGGACCAGGAGTCATTATTTTATACTTCATTAAAAATACCTGCTTTCAATAATATCTTAATAATTGGAAGAGCGATTACTGCTCCTACCACAATCTGAACAATATTTCCTGGAATAGATGTTACTGGCGCAATCCAGTTCCCATAGATAATACCCTCAGCAAAATAATATCCAATAATTTTTATAACTAGTGCAAGTGCAAATGCCAAAAGAATATTTGATACTTTCTTATGTTTCTCCGTTACAAGACCTACAACGAATCCCATAAGTCCTACTACAACAAGAGTAAATGGAGCCCACAACAACCAGCCTCCCATAACATCAAATAATGCCATTCCTATTCCACCAGCTATTGCTCCCGTTTTCTTTCCAAAAATTACAGCTGAAACAAAAAGAGCAACATTTCCAAGATGAACCAGTCCTCCATTGGCTGTAATCGGAAGTCTAAGATTAATAAAAGCAGTTGCAACAAATGTTAGTGCAATACACAATGCATTAATCGTAAGTTTCTTTACATCAACATATGATCTTTCTTTTGTAATTACATTCATTTTCAAATCCTCCACTATATACAAACTTGTTCTAAACTAAATATGCTTGTATAAACTTTCTTCGAAAATCATATGTATACATTAATGCAATATTGGTATTATTCATATGCTCAGTTTTGATATTTTTTATATAACCAGATTTCAAATAAAATGTTACATCTCTAATGCATTTGCTATCATTCTTGTCTGAATATCAACCGTTTTCTCTAGCGCATACAGACGCTTTTCGTTTAGAGCATAACCATCGATTATGTATTTCTTCAATACAGAATTCGCCCACTTACGAAACTCTACTCCTCGCCTAGATTTAACTCTATATCCTACGGAAATTATGACATCAAGATTATAGTATTTTGTATTATATTTTTTACCATCCGCAGCAGTTGTCAAGAAATCCTTGACAACTGAATCCTTAATCAATTCTCCCTCCTTAAAACAATTATTTATATGCAAACTTATATTTTGCTTGCTAGTATCAAATAACTCAGTCATCTGTGCCTGAGTAAGCCATACTGTTTCCTGTTCAACTGGTACAGATAGTGTAATTTCTCTATCCTCTGTTTCAAACAATATAATCTCATTTATTTTTTCCATCTTCATTCTCCTCCTTCTCCATTAATAATTCCTTAGTAGCCTTATACTCAATCAATTCATAGACATACTCTGGCATATTACGTTTTTCCTGCTCCCAATCACGCACAGTACCAAGAGGAATATGAAAATAATTAGCAAAATCTTCCCTTTTCATTCCTGTAGATAATCTCAAATATTTAATCATTCTTCCCAGCCGTTGTGCCTCTGTCTCATTATTGTTTATTTCAAATATAGTATTATTAATTAATATCATCATTCATGGAGCCAAAGTACACATGACCGTGGCATTAGGTCCGTCCCCAATACAAGTTTTCAGAATATACGGGAAGTGCAAATCGTGACGTAAATCTATACCAACCATACTCTGCATCAATATTATGCTTAACTTTAAGATTCTCCTGCCATCTTTTATTTGTTGCATATATAAGCAAATATGGTAATTCGAGTGTTGAATTTGCTTTTGCTTTTGCCTGAGTACCTTTTAATCTTCTTGTATCCTCAGAACCCTTAAACTCTGATGGAAAATCACTCCCCACATAAACGACATCTGATGTTTCCAAAATCTCATAGGATTCACCAACATATTGGACCAGATATTTTTCTACTTCATCCCATTTAATCCCTTGTCTTCCCTTAAATCTGATGTCATTAATTACAACTATATTTCTACCCTGTTCGTCTCTTATTATTGAAACCGAGTGGTCCCCCTCGGTTTTACTAGCATTCATCTGTTATTAATTCTTTTGTAGCCTTATACTCAATCAATTCATAAACATACTCAGGCATCTTACGTTTTCCCTGCTCCCAGTCTCTCACTGTACCGATTGGAATATGAAAGTAATTTGCAAAATCCTCTCTCTTCATTCCTGTTGATAATCTCAAATACTTAATCATCCTTCCAAGTCGCTGTGCCTCAGTCTCATTGTTAGTTATTTCAATCGTAATATTACTCATCATATTGTCCTCCTACAGCAATGCTTCACTTAATTTTAGTGCAGCGTTGCTGTATTGTCATTTTTTAAATAAAAAAGGGCTCTCTTAGCAAAATCTACTAAGAAAACCCTTTAATTTTTTAATATGATAGATTAATTAAACCAGGTACCCCGTTCCCAAGCCAAAGTACACATGACCGTGGCATTAGGACCGTCCCCACTACACGTACACGTACATGTTACGCGTTAACGATCTGACCGAAGTCTGGCTTAAGAGCTGCACCACCGATAAGACCACCATCGATGTCATCCTTTGAAAGGAGTTCAGCTGCATTTGATGCGTTCATAGAACCACCGTACTGGATACGTACTGCTTCTGCTGTTGGAGCATCATAGAGCTCTGCGATTGTCTCACGAATCATCTTACATACTTCCTGTGCCTGATCAGCTGTAGCTGTCTCGCCTGTACCGATAGCCCAGATTGGCTCGTAAGCGATAACAAGTTCCTTAACCTGATCAGCTGTAACACCGTAAAGATCCCATGTAATCTGTCTCTTTACCCAGTCAGCATATGTGCCAGCCTTACGAACTGCAAGTGACTCACCACAGCAAAGGATTGGCTTAAGTCCAGCAGCAAATGCCTTCTTAACCTTAGCATTGATAAGGATATCGTTCTCACCGAAGATATCTCTTCTCTCTGAGTGACCCATGATAACGTACTC
>DCJA01000016.1:13305-13453 GCA_002317175.1 Lachnospiraceae bacterium UBA1712
CTTCCTTAAGCATTGGAGCTGAAATTTCGCCTGTGTAAGCACCCTTATCTTCAATGTAGAAGTTCTCAGCGCCAACCTTAACGTTTGTTCCAGCTACTGCTTCTACTACTGTTGTGATATCGATTGCTGGTACGCAGTATACTACGTC
>DCJA01000016.1:13495-14231 GCA_002317175.1 Lachnospiraceae bacterium UBA1712
TCCTTAAGTGTTGCACAAAGGTCTTTTGCCTGGCTTGGAGTCATGTTCATCTTCCAGTTACCAGCAATAATTCTTCTTCTTGCCATTTTATTAATCTCCTAAAGTCTCTCAAAAAACTATTTCTTAGGGACGCTTTCGCTCATGTCCTCGTGCTCACGTTACTAGGCTCGACAAAACCTCGCCAAGTAACGAGCCTGCGGATAGCCCTATGAAATAGTTTTTATGAGTTAATATTTAATAATTTAATTACTTCAACAAATAATTCGAAGAATTATTTGTCATCAGCAGCGTAAACACCTGGAAGTTCCTTACCCTCAAGGAATTCAAGTGAAGCACCACCACCTGTTGAGATGTGGCTCATCTTATCAGCGAAACCAAGCTGGTTACAAGCTGCTGCTGAGTCACCACCACCGATGATTGTTGTTCCATCAGCTGCTGCAAGAGCTTCTGCTACTGCGATAGTACCCTTTGCAAGTGTTGGGTTCTCGAATACACCCATAGGACCATTCCAAACTACTGTCTTAGCACTCTTAGCTGCTTCAGCGAATAATGCCTGTGTCTTAGGTCCGATATCAAGACCTTCCTTGTCAGCAGGAATCTTTGTTGAGTCAACGTACTCTACTGCGATTTCAGCATCGATTGGGTTAGGGAAACCATCAGCTACAGCTGTATCGATTGGAAGAAGGAGCTTCTTGCCAAGCTTTTCAGCCTTAGCCATCATTTCCTTACAGTAATC
>DCJA01000016.1:14370-14668 GCA_002317175.1 Lachnospiraceae bacterium UBA1712
CAGCAACCTTAGCACCACCAAGAATAGCTACGAAAGGTCTAACTGGATTCTCAACTGCGTTACCAAGGAAGTCGATTTCCTTCTGCATTAAGTAACCAACTGCGTTTGTACCGCCCTTAGCCTTGATGAACTTTGTTACAACTGATACAGAAGCATGTGCTCTGTGAGCTGAACCAAAAGCGTCACATACAAAATCATCAGCAAGTTCAGAAAGTTCCTGAGCGAATGCTTCGCCAGCTTCCTTAACCTTTGTCTCTTCCTTCATACGGAAACGTGTATTCTGAAGAAGAACTACATC
>DCJA01000030.1 GCA_002317175.1 Lachnospiraceae bacterium UBA1712
ATATCAGTACCCATTCCCTTTAGTAGAACAGCATCATCAGGGTTTGCCCTAAAGGTATATTTTTTACCTTCAAGGGGAGAGCCACCGCGGGAATAAGGAAATTCATTATTGATTAAAAAAATATCTGAAGCAGTCATTCTGCAATAGAGTTTGTCGTCAAAACTGTTGGCAGGATCATAGTCATGATTCTTCATATAGTTTAGTACAGAACAGCCTTCTGTAAGACAAAAATCACCGGCAAAGCTTATGCTTATCTGATTACTGTCCTTAGCCTCTCTGTAATAGATCTTGTTACTAATATCATCTTTTGGAAGTACATCAGTAGAAGACTGGCTGTCATTGACGTCTGACAAATCATCGTTACTACTGATAGTGTTTGAATTATCGACATCTGAAATCAGTTCATTGGAGACATCATAGGTACTAGTGGAACTACTGTTGATATCCTCCTGACCTTTGTATTCTATTGTGGCTTTGCTATCGGATTCATTACTGCTATTGGAATGCATGGACAGTCCCAGACTATCGCTTATGCTGTCAACAACATTGTCAGCAGAACATCCGCAGGCAAATGAGATAAGCAGTAACAGATATATAGTAAATAAGTACTTTTTGAAACTGTTTTTCATATGATTTAATCCCTCAATACATATATTGTATGCTTGCGCTAATACTATTACAAGTGATATAATTTCGAACTGTGAATATTATTTTGTGTCATATTTTGTGACAGATGGAGGATATATAATGAGTAAGAAACCAGCGGTTCTTTTAATCCTTGATGGTTATGGATTAAATGACAAAACAGAAGGTAACGCAGTTGCAATTGCAAAGACACCTGTAATGGACAGACTTATGAAAGAGTATCCATATGTTAAGGGTAATGCATCAGGTATGGCAGTAGGTCTTCCTGAAGGACAGATGGGTAATTCAGAAGTAGGTCACCTTAATATGGGTGCTGGTAGAATCGTATACCAGGAGCTTACAAGAATTACAAAGGAGATTATGGACGGAACATTTTACGAGAATCCAGGTCTTCTTGAAGCAGTAGAGAACTGCAAGAAGAATAACAGTGCACTTCACTGCTATGGTCTTGTATCAGATGGTGGTGTTCATAGCCACAACTCACATATCTACGGCTTACTCGAGCTTGCTAAGAGAAATGGCCTTGATAAGGTATATGTTCACTGCTTCCTTGATGGTAGAGATACACCACCAGCAAGTGGTAAGGATTTTGTAGCTGATCTTGAAGCTAAGATGGCTGAAATCGGTGTTGGTGAGGTTGCTTCAGTACATGGCCGTTACTACGCAATGGACAGAGATAACAATTATGACAGAGTACAGGTTGCTTACAATGCACTTACTCTTGGTGAAGGTGGTAAGGCTGCTTCTGCAACAGCTGGTATCCAGGCTTCATATGATAATGGCGTAACAGATGAGTTCGTAGTACCTTTTGTAGTAGAGAAAAATGGTGCTCCTGTTGCAACAGTTAAGGATGGAGATTCAATCATTTTCTTTAACTTCCGTCCTGACAGAGCAAGAGAAATTACAAGAGCCTTCTGTGACGATGATTTCAAGGGCTTTGACAGAAAGAGACTTGATGTTAAGTATGTATGTTTCACAGATTATGATCCAACTATACCTAACAAGTCAGTTGCTTTCCATAAGGTTGAGATTACCAATACATTTGGTGAGTGGCTTGCTGCAAATGGTATGAAGCAGGCACGTATTGCTGAGACAGAGAAGTATGCGCATGTAACATTCTTCTTCAACGGCGGTATTGAAACTCCTAACGAAGGTGAGGAGAGGATTCTTGTTAACTCACCAAAGTATGTTCCAACATATGACAAGAAGCCTCGTATGAGTGCATACACAGTAGCTGATAAATTAAGCGAAGCTATTACAGCAAAAAATGAAGATGGTTCAGCATTGTACGATGTAATCGTATGTAACTTTGCTAATCCAGATATGGTTGGACATACAGGCGTTATTGATTCAGCAGTGGAAGCTATTGAAGTAATTGACAAGTGTCTTGGAGAAATCGAAGCACTTATCAAGGAAGTTGATGGAGTAATGTTTATCTGTGCTGACCATGGTAATGCTGAGCAGCTCGTGGATTATGAGACAGGTGAACCATTCACAGCTCATACAACAAATCCAGTTCCATTTATCCTTGTTAACTATGATCAGGCTTACACTCTTAAGGAAGATGGATGTCTTGCTGATATTATTCCTACACTTATTGAGTGTATGGGAATGGAGAAGCCAGCTGAAATGACTGGTAACTCACTTCTTATCAAGAAATAATAACTAATCGATTTATGAACTGCTGTCCATTGTGGGCAGCAGTTTTTTGATGTATGGAAAATAAATGTTGAAATGAGAAGAATTGTATGATACACTTGTTTCTGCGCGAATAGGCGTATGTTGATCTAATAATTATTCAACGGTATGGTAAAACCGTTGTTCGGAGGAATTAACATGGCAGTTTTAAGAACTATATTAACTGTAGTATTTATTATAATTTGTGTGGTTGTATCTGCAATCGTTCTTTTACAGGAAGGCAAGTCAGCAGGACTTGGTTCCATTGGTGGAGCAGCAGAGAGCTACTGGGGCAAGAATAAAGGCCGTTCAATGGAAGGAGCACTTGTTAAGGTAACACGTATTTTAACAATTCTTTTCTTAGTAATCGCAATTATTCTTAACATCAGCAGATTTGGTTGATTATTAATGTGATTTGAAGCCCTTGCACACAAAGCAAGGGCTTATTTTTTACCCATTTGTATCTGAAAAAATGTTATTATGGATATAAGGCCACTTGTAGGTCGCCAGATAGTAGGCAGCCTTCAAATGAATTATGGTTTACGCAGTGATAAAGCGGAGATAAAACATGGCAAAAAGTTATAAAGAAAGAAAAAAGATGATTCTGGAGCTCATGTCTAATGAGTTCTATGTCCCTATGAAGGAAAAGGAACTGGCTGTAATGCTGCAGGTGGAAGCACAGGACAGAACAGTGCTCAGCCAGATACTACAGGAACTTTTACTGGAACAGAAAATAGAGATAAGTAAGCGCGGTAAATATCAGATACTTGATCCAAAGCATGTAAAAACTGAGGGCCTGATTACAGGTACATTTATTAGTAATCAGAAGGGCTTTGGATTTATTGAAGTTGAAGGACGAGAAGATGATCTGTATGTTCCAGAGAGTATGGTTCATGGAGCTTTTCATCTGGATATTGTTCAGGCCAGAATACTTCCTGGACGAGTTGGAAATGGAAGAAGAGCAGAAGCAGAGATTGTCAATGTGCTTGAAAGAGTAACAACTCAGATTGTAGGAACGTTTCAAAAGAGTAAGAATTTTGGATTTGTAATTCCAGACAATCAGAAGCTGGCTGACGATATCTTTATACCAAAGGAATATTGCAACGGAGCTATGGATGGCCACAAGGTTGTGGTTGACATAACTACATATGGAACAGATAATAAGAAGCCAGAGGGTAAGATTGTAGAGATTATCGGACATATTAACGATCCAGGCGTGGATATAATGTCGATTGTTAAAGGCTTTGGACTTCCAGTGGAGTTTCCGCAGAAGGTTATGAATCAGGTCTCAAGAGTTGGTGATTCCATAATCGAAGCAGATATAGCTGGCAGAGAAGACCTCAGAAGCTGGAAGATGGTTACTATTGACGGCGAGGATGCCAAGGATCTGGACGATGCAGTCAGCCTTAGCATGGAAGGTGAGAACTACGTTCTTGGAGTTCATATTGCTGATGTAAGCAATTATGTTCAGGAGAAGTCTGCTCTGGACAGAGAAGCGCTTACAAGAGGCACCAGTGTATATCTGGTTGATCGTGTCATACCTATGCTTCCACACAGACTTTCCAATGGAATCTGTTCTCTTAATGCAGGCGAGGACAGACTTACACTTAGCTGCATCATGACTGTTTCTCAGCAGGGAAAGATGCTTGATTATAGGATAGTCGAATCAGTTATTAATGTTAACAGACGTATGGACTATACAACAGTCAATAAAATAATCTCTGATAAGGATGAGCTGCTTAGAGAAGAGTATAAAGATTTTGTAGATATGTTTGATGCTATGGCTAAGCTGAGTCTTATACTTAGGGAATGCAGAAAGAAGAGAGGATCCATTGATTTTGATTTCCCAGAGACAAAGATTATTCTTGATGAGCAGGGCAGACCAGTGGAGCTTAAGCCTTATGAGCGTAATGACGCAACCAAGCTTATAGAATCCTTTATGCTTCTGGCCAATGAGACAGTAGCGCAGCATTATTACTGGCTTGAAAGTCCATTTGTATACAGAACTCATGATAATCCGGATCCAGAGAAGATCGAGAAGCTTGCAACCTTTATCAGGAATTTCAACCTCAAATTAAAGATAAGCAAGGATGAGGTGCATCCTAAGGAAATACAGAAGCTGCTGGTGGCTATTCAGGATACAGATGAAGAAGCTCTGGTATCAAGACTAGCCCTAAGAAGTATGAAGCAGGCCAAGTATACAACAGACTGCAGTGGTCATTTTGGACTTGCTGCAAAGTATTACTGTCATTTTACTTCTCCTATCAGAAGATATCCTGATCTTCAGATTCACAGGATTATAAAGGATCATATCCGTGGACGTATGAAAAAGGATAAAAAAGAACATTATTCACTTATACTTGATGATGTTGCAAGTCAGTGTTCTAAGATGGAGAGAAGGGCAGAGGAAGCCGAGAGAGAGACTGTTAAACTTAAAAAATGCCAGTATATGGCTGACAGACTGGGACAGGTTTTTGAGGGTGTAGTTTCAGGAGTAACAGAATGGGGCATCTATGTAGAGTTGCCTAACACAGTTGAAGGCCTTGTGCATGTGTCCAAACTTCCAGGCGATTTCTTTGTATATGATGAAGCTAAGTATGAAATGCGTGGAACAAAGCGAGGTCTGGTATATACACTGGGACAGAGCGTGAAGGTTATGGTAGATTCTGTAGATGAAATAACCAGAACCATAGATTTTACTATCTATGAGGATGAGAATTAATCTGCAGCTGAGGAGAAACTAATGGCAAAAGAAACCATGAAACTGGTGGCCAACAATAAGAAGGCCTACCATGATTATTTTATAGAAGAAAAATATGAGGCAGGACTGGTGCTGCATGGAACAGAGGTTAAGTCACTTCGAATGGGAAAGTGCAGTATTAAGGAAGCCTATATAAGAATTGAAGATGGTGAGGTCTGGGTATATGGATGTCATATATCTCCCTATGAAAAGGGCAATATCTTTAACAAGGATCCATTAAGACCTAAGAAGCTTCTTCTTCATAAGGGTCAGATAGATAAGCTATTTGGACAGATAAAAGAGAAGGGCTATACTCTTATGCCATTACAGGTATATTTCTCTAATGGTAAAGCCAAAATAGAGATAGGACTGGCAAGAGGTAAAAAACTCTACGACAAGAGAAATGATATTGCCAAGAAGGATGCCAAGCGTGAAGCTGAGCGTGACTTTAAGGTGAGAAATCTGGGCTAGTATGTTGGATAATCCAAAACAGTTGAGAGGAGATAAAATGGGCGCATACGAAACAGGCAGATTCAGAAATGTATTTGCTGAATTAGGATATGATGAAAAAGAAATCAGTGAAAGATTAGAAAAAATGTTCCAGACCATGTTTTACGGCGGGGAAGGAGAGCGAGTATACTATCCAGTCGGCGACGACATGGGATATATGACTGATACTGGTAATAATGATGTTCGTACAGAAGGCCAGAGCTATGGCATGATGATGTGTGTCCAGCTTAATAAGAAAGAGGAGTTTGATCGCATTTGGAAATGGACAAGAAACTATATGTATCTTGAAGAAGGACCAAACGCAGGTTATTTTTGCTGGTCCAACAATCTTGATGGTTCAAAGAGAGCCGGTGGTCCTGCGCCAGACGGAGAAGAATTCTTTGCAATGGCACTTTTGTTTGCTTCTAGAAGATGGGGCGATGGAGAGGGAATATTCGAATACTCTAAGCAGGCTAAGGACATACTTGAACTTGCAGTTCATGGACCCAAGCCTATGTGGGATCCAGACAATCATTATATAAAGTTTATTTGTGAATGTGACTGGTCAGATCCATCCTATCATCTTCCTCATTTTTATGAGATGTTTGCAGAGCTTGCAGATGCCAGGGATAAGGATTTGTGGAAGCTGACAGCGAAGGAATCCAGAGAGTACCTGAAGAAGGCATGTCATCCTGTTACCGGTATGAATGCTGAGTATGCAGAGTATGACGGAAGACCAATCGACAGACCTGATATTGAGAAGTATTTTGGAGGTCGCCATGACTGGTTCTATTCAGATGCTTACAGAACTATTGCCAATATAGGTCTTGACTATTCGTGGTTTGAAGCAGATGAGTGGGAAGTCGATATAGCACAAAAACTTAGAACATTTTACGCCGACAAATGTGTGATGGTGGATGATGAGCCTACTTTTTCTATATATGAAATAGACGGAAGAAAACTGGATCAGAATGTGCTGCATCCATATGGACTTATAGCAACCAACGCTATGAGTGCTCTTGCTTCAAAAAAAGGAGCCATGAGCCAGGATGCAATAGACGCGGTGAAATTGTTCTGGGATACACCACTTAGAAAAGGTGTAAGAAGATATTATGATAATTGTCTGCAGCTTTTTGCTATGATGGCATTATCAGGTAATTACAGATTTTTTAAGTGATTTCTAAATATGAAATTTCTATGTATTTAAGCTTAGCAATAATGACTTTTTTCTGTGAAAATGATATATTTTATATGTAATAAGGGCCAGTAAAGGTTTCGACGGGGTTTTTGAAGCCGGAGAAGCAAGCCGTTGCAATACGTTAATTGCAAAATTAAATTTAAACGCTAACGATAATTTAGCATTCGCTGCCTAATTAAGGCAGTTGTCCTTCCTAGTGCACTCACACATTAGATAAGGGCATCGACTATGTGAGAAACGACATTTACAAAGCTTTGAGTAGATGGGCGTATTATGAAGCTACTAAAGTGTGGAGGCTGTCGTTCGCCGCCACATGGAGGGAATGTCAAATGAACTACTAAGCTTGTAGAAGTACGGGGGATGGGATTTCGGACACGGGTTCGACTCCCGTCTGGTCCATTTAAAAACTGGGCAGGTCGTACCTGCCCAGTTTTTAAATAAACAATAATGTGAAATTAGTGTCCGAAATCCGATTTCGGACATAGAACTGCAGTCCGGTGGACTGCGCTTGGGTCCCGGGACTTTATGTCCCAATACTATTTTTGAGGGGTATCAATGAACATATCTGAATTACATGAAGGAATGGCAATACAGATAACTGCAGCGAGAGGAGTTCGTTCCATGGACTTTTCCTCCAATGTTATTTCTGTAGAAGGTCTTAATGTTAAGATTGAGCCAATAATGCAGGATGGAAAACTGGTAGGTTTTGATAATCCAGGTATAATTTTGTCCATGTATGTTGCCAGCAAAGAGGATAATCGTGTTTATGTATTTGCAGGGGTAAAGATACATAGTTACAAGGTATCCGATGGAAGTATGTTTCAGGAAGTGACCTGCAGACGTGATGAAGGCAGAGTAACAAACAGACGAGGAGCACACCGTGTATGGGTTGGATCCACTGGTAGTGTAAAGCTTGGTGAGGATGCTCGTGAGCATACTGTAACAGTTAAGGATATAAGTGCTACTGGTATTGCCTTTGTATGTGATGATGCAACAGATGTGCCTATGGGAACACCTATTACAGTGAGCTTTACAGATAGTAAGCAGGGCAGAAGCTTCAAGTTGATTGCGTCTGTTGTCAGAACTGAACCTAACACTGAATATAGAAGAATTATCTATGGATGTAAGTTTAAAGAAGAATCCAATGTAATCTCAAGATATGTCAATGATAAGCAGAGACAGAATCTGAAAGAGACACGTACAGTAGATAGTTCGAGACGTGGTTACAGGGCAGCAGTTAAGGATTAATATATAAGATAGATATGGATAAAGAAAAAGAAGAACTATATAAGGTGAATGGCTTTATGTTTGGCTCTCTTGAGGATGCCGAGATGGCAAGAGAAGAGCTTAATGCCGCCCGTTATATAGAGAAGAAAATAGAAAATAAAAGTCCTGAAACAGTGCTTGCTATATATAAGGCAGCAATAGAGAAGAGGATGTTCAGGACCCCAGTTGGTTATTCATATCTGCATGAACTGCAGAAGAGAATGACAGCAGGAGGTATATCAAAAGATAACATTTCAGGCATACCTCTTTTTCAGATTTTTAATAACAAGAAAGATGAAGAAAAGGCCCCCAGAGTTATAAAAGTTAAAAAGAACAAAGAACCCTGGGAGAAAAAGAACGCAGTTCTTACCTGGATCAATATATTACTTGTAATTCTGGTAATAATAATGTTTGCAATCAGTATGTCAGGAAGCAGACCAACAGTGCTTAATTACAGACGTACAATAGAAAATGAGTATTCATCCTGGAAACAGGAGTTAGATGAGAGGGAGAGGGTTATCAGCGCCAAAGAAAGGGAGTTGAATATGGCCTATGGAAATGACTAAGATACTTGTTGTAGATGATGAAGAAAGAATGCGAAAACTGGTAAAGGATTTTCTTTCCATTAAGGGGTTTCGTGTGCTGGAGGCAGGCAATGGCGAAGAGGCTGTCGAAGTATTTATGCAGCATAGAGACATTGAACTGATTATTCTGGATGTAATGATGCCAAAGATGGATGGTTGGGAAGCCTGCAAGATTATTCGTGATTATTCAAAGGTGCCAATTGTTATGCTCACTGCCAAGAGTGAGGAAAAGGATGAACTGAAGGGCTTTGAACTGGGAATAGATGAGTATATTACAAAACCATTTAGCCCCAAAATTTTAGTGGCTCGAGTTGAAGCAATCCTAAGGAGACTTGGAAATGTGGAAGAAGACACGCTTGAGGCAGGAGGAATAATAATAGATAAGACTGCCCATACAGTTACCATAGATGGCAACAATGCTGATCTGAGCTTCAAGGAATTTGAACTTCTGTCGTATTTTATGGAGAATCAGGGAATTGCATTGTCAAGAGAGATGATTCTTAATCATGTATGGAATTATGATTATTTCGGTGATGCGAGAACAATCGATACCCATGTGAAGAAGCTTAGAAGTAAGATGGGAGAAAAGGGCGATCTCATTAAGACCATTTGGGGGATGGGATACAAATTTGAGGTATAAACATCTATGTTAAAACGAATTGGCTTAATACTTGTTATGGCTGTTATGCTCGGATTATATGGCTGTGGATCAAAGACACCAGATGCTCCAACTATACAGCCTGAAAGTTTACTTGAAACCCAAACGCAAGAGTCTTTTGCAACTTCAAATACAGAAGAAGTCAAAGCCGAGGAAAGTAAGACAGAGGAAGCTAATACCAAAGCAACTGCTAGTATTACAGAAAAAGAAGATAAAAGCGATGCAGAGACCAGGTGCAGAGAAATTATTGATGCTCTTAGTTTTTGGGAGTATGAATATTTATACATGTATGCTGATAATGAAATGGATGGAACAGTGGACTTTACAACAAATGCTGCCGAGCGTGTAAGGGCTGCTGTGCTGGCATCTTATCCAGAAGACGGAGTAAGTCCAGAAGAAACTGTGGTAGTTTTGGACAATGATATAGTTCAGAAAAATGCCGGAGATTTATTTGGCATGGAAGTAGATATGTCATTACTTCCCCTTGCGGATGATATTAATGTGGCCCAGTGTGATGACAAGGGTACAATTCGTCCTGTCAGATATTTCAATGATTACGAGGATGAAGGCATATTCTATATTTTCGGTGATGCCATATTTGAAGATGATGATGGGTATTCTCTTGAACAACAGCTGTATTGTGGCTATTGGGGATTTTTTGATGAGTACAGTTATAATTATGAAGTAACCTTCCATTTCGAAAGGAATGATAATTCGGCTTATGGATATACATTAACTGAAATGACTTTTTCGAGGTTTGAAGATTATGGAGCTGCAGGTGTAATTAACCGGGCGGAGGAACCATTTTATGGAATATGGTGTTGCGCCGTAAAGGAAGAGGACGAGGCAGTAAAGGTTGCCCAGGATCTTGATGAAAAAGGCTTTGATGGAAGTGTTATTATTAGCTCCGCTTGGACTGATCTTAATCAGGATAAATGGTATGTTGTAACTGCTGGAATATATGACAGTGAGTTACAGGCGCAGAATGATTTGCCAAATGTACAGAATGCAGGATATAAAGATGCGTATATAAAGTACACTGGTGATAGAAAATAAGAGCATATCTTAGATACAATTATTAAAGACTTTCCAATGGAAGGTCTTTTTTGCATAATTATGAATTTTTTGTGTAAAATGAAATAAATTGCAAAAACAATATATAATGTAATAAATCTCTTATAAATGACAGTAATGCAAGTGACCTTTTATTGCTACCGGGGACGGAATGGTAATTAATATGAAAAAGAAAGAAAATAAGGCTAAAACTTCATTAAGTATGCAGTTTGCATTTGTATTTGCATCACTTATGATATTGGCCATAATTGGCTTTATACTAATAAATACAGTGTTTTTAGAGAAGTTCTATCTGAAAAATAAGGAGACTGTAATCAAAAACGCTTATAAGCGAATTGCCCAGGCTGCGGATGAATCACAGCTTGATAGTGATACGCTTGAAATGGAACTGGATGCTGTAGCATTAAAATACAATATTAGTGTAATAGTAGTAGATGTGGATTCGCGTACCGTAAACTCTGCTGGTGATGGGGCGGAAGCCATGCGTATGGCAATATGGGATAAAATCTTTACCAGTGACAGAAACATGCCTGGTGATAAGATAATAGAGAAAACAGATGCATATCAGCTTTTAATATCCACAGACAGACGTAGCAATGTAGAATATATAGAGATGTGGGGATTTTTAAGCAATGATAACATTTTCCTGGTAAGAAGCCCTATTCAGTCTATTGAGGAAGCTGCAAGAATTACCAATTTGTTCCTGGCAGGAACTGGTGCGGTAGTAATTCTGATTGGTGTTATTGTCGTGTTTTTTGTTTCACGTAGAGTGGCAAAGCCTATACTGGAACTGGCGCACATTTCTGAGAAGATGGGTGAACTGGACTTTGATGTCAGATACAATGGTAAAGAGAAGAATGAAATAGGCCTTTTAGGTTCTAACATTAACCGTATGTCCCAGACTCTTGAAAACACAATTTCAGAGCTTAAGGTGGCGAATGTTGAACTGCAGAAAGATATAGAAAAAAAAGAAAAGCTGGAAGAGATGCGAAGCGAATTCGTGTCCAATGTGTCTCATGAACTTAAAACTCCTATAGCACTTATCCAGGGTTATGCCGAGGGACTTGTGGAAGGAATAAGTGAGGATAAGGAATCCAGAGACTATTACTGCAGTGTTATTTGTGATGAAGCAGATAAGATGAATACCATGGTAAAAAAACTTCTTACTCTCAATGAACTTGAATTTGGTAGTGAGAATATAAATATGGATAGATTTGATATAGTGACTCTTATCAGAAATCGTATTCAGTCAACAGAACTACTGGCAAAGCAAAAAGAATTTGATATTATTTTTTCAGAAAATAATCCGATATATGTATGGGGTGATGAGTTTAAAGCAGAAGAAGTACTGACAAATTATATTTCCAATGCAATAAATCACTGTGATGGAGACAATCAGATAATCATTTCTCTGGAGAAAAATGATAAAACTCTTAAGATTAATGTATTCAATACTGGAGAGAAAATACCTGAAGAAAGTATTGAACATGTCTTTGAGAAGTTTTATAAGGTTGACAAGGCGAGAACCAGAGATTATGGTGGAAGTGGAATAGGCTTATCAATCGTTAAGGCTATTCAGGATGCTATTAACCAAAAATATGGTGTGGTTAATGAAGATAATGGTGTAAGCTTCTGGTTTGAGATGGAGCTTGCCTAGACTGGAAAAAATATGAGAAAAAATATAGTATTAAGTGTTTGCACTATAATTGCTATGGCTATGCTGGCAGGATGTGGACCAATTCCTGAACTGCCAGAGATGACAGAACAGCAGGAAAAACTGGTAGCTGAATATGCTGCAGGTCTTTTGTTAAAGTATGATAATTCATATGATAATGCTCTTTTGTCTGAGGAAGCTTTGGCTGCAGCAGAACAAAAAGAAGAGCAGGAACGTGCCAGACTTGAAAAACAGAAACAGCTTGCTGATGAGTATGTGGCAAAGAGTGCAAATGCAAAAAAAGAAGAGAAGAAAGAATCGGATAACAAGACATCAGATTCTGAAGAGACAGTTATGACAGGTCCGACCATAGTTGCTAACGGTGATATTGCAGCTTTTGTAAGCCTGGATGGAATAGCAATGAACTATCAGGGGTATAAGATTACAAAGTCTTATCCTGAGGATGGTAATAATGCATTTTCAATCGATGCCGGAAATGGAATGCAGCTTGTGATTGCAAGCTTTGATATGACTAATATTTCTTCAGAGGATATAGCTGTAGATATGTTTCATAATTCAACAAGATACTCTTTGGAACTTGCTGATGGAAGTGTAGCTAATAACTGCCAGACACTTTTACTGGATGATTTTTCAGTATATAAAGATACTGTAACAGCGGGTAAAAGTGAAAAAGTTGTACTTCTATTTGAACTTAATGAGTCCAGTGATCTGACTGGAGCCAATATAGTTGTTAAGGGTCCAAATGGGAACGGAATTATTGGTCTGTAGTTATGCTATAAAATTGAACAATACTATATGCACTTGCAAAGGTAAGGTTTGTTACTTTTGCAAGTGTTTTTTTTATATATGAGGTGTTACTATATAACTCGCGTCAGGCAAAGTCAGGCGTAAATAAATCACATAAATTGCTCTTAAAAAACTTTTTTAAAATATTTCAAAAAAGGTGTTGACAGAGTTAATTCAAAGTGATATTCTAACAAAGCTGTCGCACAGATGTGATGGCGAAAGTAATACAGAACTTTGACAAATAAACAGCAATGCAACCCTGAAAATTCTTAAAAAAAAAGGTTTTAAAGTTTAGGACCTTG
>DCJA01000031.1:0-20126 GCA_002317175.1 Lachnospiraceae bacterium UBA1712
GTGGAGACGGTGTGTCTCTTGGTTAACCGAAATGCAAAACATCATATAAATGTTGGTGTAGATATTGAGGAATATGATCAGATAAAGAATAGGTAAGAGACGTTATTCTTCAAGTTAGAGGGGTGCAGATGAGCGAGTATTTTAGAACACAGTATGAAAAATGCTATGAAGGAGATGAATATTATTGGGGTACTGAACCTGCTTCATTCCTGGATGATTTGCTTAGTGCTGTGAATAGAGACCCTTCTGAGGTTTCAGTTCTTGATATTGGGTGTGGCGAAGGAAAAGATGCTGTTTATATGGCGGGGAAAGGCTGCAGGGTAACTGCGTTTGATTTGACAGAGTCAGGAATTCGAAAAACAAAGAAACTGGCAGAAAATGTAGGTGTTAATGTAAATGCATTTGTTGCGGATATAAATGATTTTGAAACAGATGAGAAGTTTGACATAGTATATTCAACCGGTACCATACAATACCTTTTTGAAGAGAATATTGCTCCTTTTTTTGAGAAAATCTCAAAGATTACTAACATAGGCGGAATAGTGTATTTCAACGTCTTTGTTGATAAAACTTTTCTGGAATTGCCACCCGATTGGGATAAGGAAGAAAAAATGTGGAAAACAGGTGCATTGTTTACATATTTTGGCAATTGGAAGATACATATGATCAAAGAAAGCATTTTTGAGGATAACAGTGGTGGTGTAAAACATTACCATTGTATGGACTCAGTTATGGCCGAAAGGGTTTAGTGTTGTTGAATCTTTTTTGGGCGAATATAGAACATGGAAATAAATATTTGAACTTGAGAGAACACTGAATATACAGTGTTCTCTTTTTATTTGGTTTAGTTGGGAAATGCAATTCTTTCAGACAAACAAACATGACAAAATCAAATTGACAATCACAATGGTTGAACTATATAATAATGACAAAATGAAAATGACATTTTGAGAAAGGTGGGTTTTTGTGAAAAAGGCTATGACATTAGAGGAAGCTTTAGATAGAATTGCAGAACTTGAAAATGAAAATGCAAAGCTTAAAGAAGAAGTTGAATATTATAAAAATAGAAAAACCAGCGGTCGCCAAAAACATAATGCAAAGTGGATGGCTATCTATAATGATTTTGTTGTTTGCTATGAAGGTGGCATGACAATGGTAGAGATTGCTAAGCGTAACAATATCAGTGAGCGTAGCATTTATAGATATAAGGCTTATTATGACAAGCTTAGAGAAACTGAAGGGAATGATTCAAAGTGATAATATGAACATAAATAATTCGACGAAATTTGTGGTCACAAGATAGACGGAGGGGTTTATGGGAGATACTACGGAATTACAATCAGTAGAATCGATTAAAGATCATGTATATATTCTTCGAGGAGAACAGGTTATGATAGACAGTGATCTAGCGGATATTTATGGCTATGAGGTTAAAGCTATGAATCAGCAGGTAAAAAGAAATCTTGAACGTTTTCCTGAAGATTTTATGTTTCAATTAACAAGAGATGAGGTTGAATTGGTGAAGTCACAAATTGTGACTTCACGAGATAATACATTTTTTTCCGGACAAGAAGGTGGTCGTAGAAAGTTACCATATGCATTTACAGAACAGGGCATATACATGTTAGCTACAGTCCTTAAAGGCGAATTGGCTACCAAGCAAAGCATTTTTATTATGCGTGCTTTCAAGGAGATGCGTCATTTTATTGCTAATAACGCTCTTATGTTTGAGAAGATTAATGCTATTGAATTAAAGCAATTGGAATATCAGAAGGACGCAGATGAAAAATTTGGCAAAATCTTTGAGTACATGGCTGACCATGAAGAAAGTAACCAAAAGATTTTCTTTGATGGTCAGATATTTGATGCTTTTAGTCTTCTTACGGAAATAATAGGATATGCTAAAACAGATATTGTACTGATTGATGGGTATATTGATGTAGCTACTTTAAATATCCTGGCTAAGAAAAAAGATAGTGTGGCGGTTTTAGCATATACACTTCCCGGTGCAAGAATAACTACGCAAGATATTGTTAACTTTAATGCACAGTATCCTTCATTAACGGTAAAAAAGACAACGGTATTTCATGACCGTTTTCTAATTATTGATGGTGTGGAAGGATATCATATTGGTGCTTCCTTAAAGGATGCCGGAAAGAAGTGCTTTGGAATAACTAAAATAGAGGGAACTGATGATATTAAAGAAATAGTGAAGAAAGCACAGAAAACCAGTACATAAATAGGATATGTTATGACTTGTACTGTAATGATATAATTGGTTAATCAACGAACAGAGGGTCGAGACGGTTTGTCTGATGATTTTGTAAAATTTTTACCAAAAGAGTATTATTATAAACAAAAAAGCAAAAAAACAATTGATTTTTGTTCATTTGGATATTAGAATATTACATTAAGAAAAACGTTTTACTAGTTTTGATTAATACATATATTGATTCAAGGATGAGAATTATATGGCAGCAACATTAAAGGAAATTGCTGAGATATGTGGTGTAACAGTGAGTACTGTTTCCAATGTACTCAATGATAAGCCTAAGGTCGGTGAAGAGAAAAAGCAGCAGATACTGAAGGTTGTAGAAGAGTTGGGCTATCAGCCAAACTATTTTGCACAGGGGATTAGAAAAACTCAAAAAAGAATAATAGGAATTATTACAGAAGATATCAAAGAGTTTGCCACAGTTAGCATGGTTGAGACTATTATGGCTACATTGGAGGGTGCAAATTATCGTACAATGCTTTTGAATATGCGAATGTATGATAAATGGACCAACCAGTGGTATGACGATAATATCAAGATTGCTGAATCAAGCAAACCTCTTTTCCAGCAAATCATGTCTGTTAAGGTAGACGGCTTTATATACATCGCTGGTCACTGTAGAAAGATACAGTGTATTCCTGATAATATTGATTTTCCAGGAGTTGTACTGTATGGATTATCTGACAAAGCCGAATATCCTTCGGTAGTACTTGATGATGAGACTGGTGGTTATAGCGCGGCGCAGTTTGTAATCTCTAAGGGACATAAAGAGTTTGGTATTATAACTGGAAAGCTTGATAACATGCATTCGAGCAAGCGTCTGACTGGTATACAGAAGGCTATGTTTGAAGCGGGTATCCCATATAATCCTGATATTGTTATTGAAGGTGACTGGGCTAGAGAGAGCGGTTATGCTGGAGCCAAAGTACTGATGGAGAAGGGAATCAACAGCATCCTTTGTATGAATGATCTTATGGCAGCAGGAGTATATGATTATCTGAACGAGCATGGATTAGCTCCGGGAAAGGATATAACTGTATTCGGATATGATAATCGCGAAATATCAGATTATTTGTATCCAAGGCTTTCGACATACGATCTGAAGCTTGAGAATCTTGCGCAGAAAGCCGCAGAGATTATGTTGGATATTCTAGATGAAAGCAAGGATACTGCAGAATATCATAATAACTATATTGCAAAGATTCCTGGTGAATTAGTAATAAGGAATTCTATATAACAAGCGAATGGCATAATAGCCATAATAGATCAGATATAAGTAGTGAATAATGAATTTGAGTAAAAAAGGTTCGGATTTAGTAAAATCCGGGCCTTTTTCTTTACCAAAGAGATATTTACTAAAACGTTTTATTAGTCTTAAAAAAGTGGTTATTGTATATAATCACCACATTTGCACGGGCACAATTGGTGATTTTGACATCGGAAAAACGTTTTTATTTCATTGACACTGTAAAAATTGAAATCTATAATTAGTATATTGGTAAAAGGTTTTACTTCTATTTTTACTATAAGGTTGGAGTATATAACGATGAAAAAGATGAACAGAAAGAAAAAGAGAGGATTAAGAGAATTCTTATACGTGCTACCATTCATTATTATGGTTGCATTGTTCTGCTATTATCCGCTTTATGGTTGGCGATATGCATTTTATGATTATAAGCCACCATATCCATTATCATCTGATAGTTTTGTTGGAACAAAGTGGTTCTCGTATATGGTATCCAATCCAATAAGAAGAAAACAGATTCTACAGGTTCTTCTGAACACATTCGGTATCAGTGGATTGAATATGATATTCTCATGGTTCCCAATGATGTTTGCTATTTTCCTTAATGAAATTAAATGCAAACCATACCAGAAGTTTGTTCAGACTGTAACTACAATTCCAAACTTCATCAGCTGGGTACTGGTTTACTCAATTGCCTACTGTGTATTTAACAGTACAGGTGTTGTAAACACAGTTCTTCAGAATCTTGGATTGACAGATACACCAGTGATGTTTCTTCAGTCATCAGATCATATCTGGTTTAAGATGTGGCTCTGGAATACATGGAAGAATGCCGGATGGGCAGCGATCATGTATATTGCAGCAATTACTGGTATTGATGAAGAACTTATCGACGCAGCTAAGGTTGATGGAGCAAACAGATGGAAGACTATTTTACATATTACAATACCAACTATTCTTCCAACATTCTTCGTTCTTCAGTTCCTGAACATGGCTAACTTCCTTTCAAATGGAATGGAACAGTTCTTCGTATTTGAGAACTCATTTAATACAGATACTATTCAGGTACTTGACCTGTACGTATATAACCTGGCAATGAAGAGTGGTGGTTACTCACTTTCAGTAGCGATCGGTATTCTGAAGAGTCTTGTCAGCGTAGTGCTCCTTTGCATTATGAATACAATCTCCAAGTTAACCAGAGGGGAGGGATTCATCTAATGGCTAAGCAGACATTTGCAGAGAAGAGAGCAGAGAAGAAGCAGCTCAGGATATATGAAAAAGAACATAGAAAGAATCTAAGACGTCGTAAGCAGGATCCAATAGACGTGATAATGAGCACAATCACTTATATTGTGTATACATTCTTCGCTTTTGTATGTGTGTATCCTTTCTACTATATTTTTATTAATACAATAAGTAGTAATGAACTCAGTGCCAGAGGAAAAGTTAATTTTTGGCCAAAAGAAATACATTTTACAAACTATATAAATGTATCTCATATTCCGGATTTGATTAATGCATTCAAGATTTCTCTTGGAAGAACAATACTAGGAACTATCCTGACAGTTTCAATATCAGCTTTCCTCGGATATATGTTTACAAGAGAAACAATGTGGATGAGAAAGTTCTGGTACAGATTTGTAATTGCAACAATGTACTTTAATGCAGGTATTATTCCAATATTCCTTACATTTAAGTCATTGGGATTATATAACAACTTCCTTGTGTATATTCTTCCAACAGCAGTTGCACCATTTTACATTGTACTTTGCAAGACCTTTGTAGAATCAATTCCAAAGGATCTGATTGATGCAGCAGAGCTAGATGGATGTGGTACTCTGAGAGCATTTACAGCAATTATCATTCCTGTAATCAAGCCAATCCTTGCAACAGTTGCAATATTCAGTGCTGTATCACAGTGGAACTCATTCCAGGATACATTGCTTTATGTATCTGATAACAAGCTCTATACACTTCAGTTCACTTTGTATCAGTACATTAATCAGGCAAGTTCGCTTAAAGCGCTTGTTAATAACACCACAAGTTCATCGTCTATGGCAGCCAGCCTTGCACATGCAGCGACGGCGACATCCATAAGAATGACTGTAACAATTGTAGTAGTAGGACCAATTCTTCTGGTTTATCCAATATTCCAGAGATACTTCGTAAAGGGTATCATGGTTGGTGCCGTAAAGGGATAATTACAGTTATAGAAACTGTAAATATATTATTTAATTATTATAGGGAGGGAAAAAATGAAGCTTAAAAAATTAACTTCAGTATTGCTTGCTTCAGCTATGTTACTCACATCATTAGCAGGATGTGGAAGCAAAGCAGCAGACGTTGCAACAACAGATGGCGGCAATACAGCAACACAGACAACAGAAGCAGCTGCATCAGATGGAACAATGGTTATCGAAATCTATGATGAAGCAGCAAACTATCAGGGAATTCAGGAAGGATGGTTCGCAAAGGTTGTTAAGGATCGTTTCGATATCGAACTTAACATTATTGCACCACAGGTAGCAGGAGAAGCTATTTACCAGACTAGAACATCTACAGGAAACCTTGGAGATATCGTACTTCTTGACAGTGTTCACTTAGCTGACTGCGTTAAGAATGGTCTTGTAAAGGATATTAGTGGGGATCTTGCAAATTATTCAAATCTCGCTGCATACACTGAGCAGATTTCATATTACAACAGTGGTCTTGAAGGAAACAATGGAGAAATCTATGGTATTCCTACAGAAATGATGAATACATCACCAACATCTTACTCACAGGATGTTATTTACTCTAGCCCATTACTTCGTTGGGATCTTTACAAGGAATTAGGATGTCCTGAAATGAAGGATCTTAATGACTTAATTGATGTACTTGCTCAGATGCAGGCTGCTCACCCAACAAACGAAGCAGGTGACCCAGTATACGCTATGTCACTTTGGCCAGATTGGGATGGTAATGATAACATGATCGGTATCGCTAACGTTGTTCAGTTAACAACATGGTATGGCGAGAAGATTAAGGGTTCTGCTATCCTTAACTCAGATGGCGCTACATTCTCTAAGATTACAGATAAAGATAAGTCTTACTACAAGATTCTTCAGTTCTTAAATCATGCATACAAAGCTGGTATCGTTGATCCAGACTCTGGTACACAGGATTGGAACGCAGCTTGTGCTAAGATGAGTGCTGGTCAGGTTAACCTTATGTGGTATAGCTGGCAGGTAGGTTTCTGGAACAGCCAGGACAGACTTGATGATGGAACAGCTTTCATCTACATTCCAGTTGCAGATCAGAACTACTATACAGAAGCTGATGCTTACTTCGGATCAGGCCGTGCATTCGGTATTGGTTCAGGTGTAGACGAAGCTAAGTATAAGAAGATCTTAGAATTCCTTGATTGGTATGCTTCTCCAGAAGGATGTACATTCCAGCATGCTGGTATCGAAGGATTTAACTATGAAGTTAATGCAGATGGCACATATACAGCTATCAACACAAATGCACTTATGGACAACTTGCCAGTACCAGAAGAGTACGGCGGAGCTGGATACAGCGATGGTAACAACGCTATTAACCAGTGGATCGTTGGTTCTTCTTCAATCAATCCAGTAAATGGTGAGTCATATGCTAAGGATTACTGGTCATCATGGAAAGAATCTACTTTAACAGAGATGAAGAAGGAATGGCAGTCACAGTTCGGCGCTGACGAACCAGCTGAATACATGAAGAAGAATAACAAGCTTGTTATTAGCCCTAACGTAGCAGTTTCACTTGCATCTGATACACCAGATATGGAACTTGCTCGTACAGAGTGTAACAAGGCTCTCTGCGATAACTCTTGGAAGATGATCTTCGCTAAGGATGATGCAGAATTCGACGCTATGTGGGATGCAATGGTTGAGACAATGAATGGTGTAGGTTATGAAGAACTTTACGCATTTGATTGTGAGAAGTACCAGGTAGAAGTTGACGCAAAGAACTCATATAAGTAAATCGAAAGATTAGATGATTATAGGTCCCTGTATCGAAAGGTATGGGGACCTTATTATTAATAGGTGATTATTATGATGGATTTACCAATTCCTGTAAAGGACAATATAATCTCGTATCACAGAGATGGCAATGCATATGTATTTGAAAGTGAAAGAGGTCTTCTGAAGGTCTCATTTATAAAGGATAACCTTGCGCACATCTGTTTTTCTCCAAGCAGAAGATTTAGGGAAAAACAGATGTGGATCCTAGATAATATTGAAGAAAAAGCTGCAAATATTAGAGAAGATAATGATGCCTACCAGGTAAGCTGTGGCAATATCAATGTGATAATTGACAGGGCAAACAGTTCAATCAGATATACAAGGCAGTCATCTGATGAGAGTAATGAGGCAGATGTGATTTTTGCAGAAAATCCGTCAGTGAACAGAGAATTCGAGAAGGTTCAGGAATACCTTACCATTGATGATGGGAATATTGAGACAGTTGATGTGCAGACAGCAGATGGTGTGAAGAAGATTGTTGAGTCAGCAAGAAAACAGGAAGGCCGTATGCTGTACAGGACAAGATTACATCTTAGCTTTGAAGAGGATGAGGCACTTTATGGACTTGGACAATCAGAAGAGGGAGTATTCAACCTCAGAGGTCATATCAGATATCTTCACCAGGCGAACAGAAAAATCTCTATTCCAGTATTGATGTCATCCAAGGGATATGGATTGTTCTTCCCATCTGGAAGTGCAGGCATATTTTGTGACAATGAACATGGCACATATTTTCAGACAGAAGCAGATGAGATGCTGGAATATTATTTTCTTGCTGGCGAGTTTTTGGATGAAAGTATATCTCTATTCAGATACCTCACAGGAAAAGCAATGCTTCTGCCAAGATGGGCTTATGGTTATCTTCAGAGCAAGGAAAGATACGAGAGCGAAGCAGAATTAATGGAGATAGCAGATGGATTTAAATCTCGAGATATAGGAATCGATGCACTTATCCTTGACTGGATCACATGGGAAGACAATATGTGGGGGCAGAAGACCCTGGATAAAAAGAGATTTCCAGATGCTGATCTTATGATGAAGAAGCTGCATGATATGGACCTGAGACTCATGATTTCCATTTGGCCCAATATGACTGAACAGTGTGATAATCATAGAGAATTTAAAGAGAATAAGCTACTGTGTCCTGGAACCAATGTATATAATGCCATGAGTAAAGCGGGAAGAGAATTATATTGGAAACAGGTATATGAGGGACTATATTGCCATGGAATAGATGGTTTTTGGTGTGATTCCTCAGAGCCATTTACTCCAGAATGGATAAGAGAGATTAAGCCAGACCCAGCAGAGGCATACAAGGAATTTATTAAGGCTGGATACGACAGTATGCCATATGATGAAATAAACGCATATGGATATTATCATGCTCTTGGAATATATGAAGGACAGAGAAAAACTGCTAATCACAGGGTTATGAATCTTACAAGAAGTGGATACCCTGGAAGCCAGAGACTGGGAACAGTTTTGTGGTCTGGTGATATAGGCGCAAGCTTTGATACACTTAGAAGACAGGTCGCTGAAGGCTTAAATATGTGCGCTTCGGGATTGCCTTATTGGACAATCGATATAGGAGCATTTTTCGTCAAACGTGGAGCACCCTGGTACTGGGAAGGTCACTATCCGGAAGGACTCGACAACCTGGGATACCGAGAACTCTATGTAAGATGGTATCAGTATGGTGCGTTTCTCCCCGTTTTCAGAAGTCATGGAACGGACTGTCCAAGAGAACCCTGGCAGTTTGGTGAAAAGGGAGATATGTTTTATGATGCTCTGATTAAAGCCAATGAACTAAGATATAAGCTTATGCCATATATATATTCTGTCGCCTATAAGGTGTGGAGAGATGACTACACTATGATGAGACTGCTTGCATTTGATTTTGCGGATGATAAGAATGTGGCAAATATAGATGATCAGTACATGTTTGGACCATCGCTCATGGTATGTCCGGTGCTGGAAGAGATGTATTATGATGAGAAATCACGCTGTCTTGATACTCAAAAAAGAAGAAAGGTATACCTTCCTAAGGGATGTAAATGGTATGATATAAGAGATAACAAAGAGTACGAAGGTGGAAAATATATAGAGGTTGATGCGGATATTTACAGTATTCCGGTATTTGCCAGGGAAGGAAGCATTATTCCAATGTGCGAGGGTCTGAAAAACTGCGCTAATATGGAGAATGCGACAATTAAGCCAGTTGTGTATGGTGAAGTGGATTGTTCATTTGAAATGTATACAGATAATGGCGATGGATACGACTATTTGGATGGCAAAGGTAAACTACAGCTACTAAAATATAGCAAGAACAAGGGACTGGTTATAGAATAGGGGCATACCTGCAAGTGTCCTTAGAATTACGCCAGGAATGGAGATTTATATGAATAAAGGTTTGTTGTTTGATGTTCCGGACTACAAGAAAATAAGGGTAATTGTAGATACTGATGCAGCGTGCGAAGCGGATGATCCATTTGCAATAGTACATGCATTACTTAGCCCCAAATTAATTGTGGAGGGAATTGTAGCAGAGCATTTTAATGAAGAGGGATCTGTCCAAAAAAGTTATAGGGAAATAGAGACTATATTAGATGCCATGAAGCTTAATGTTCCATTTTACCTTGGGCAGTCATGTGCTATGGACGAGTCAGAAGAAATATCTGAAGGAGTGGAATTCATAATCTCAGAAGCGCTTAAGGAGAGCGATAAACCACTTTATATCCTTTGTCAGGGAGCTATTAGCAATGTTGCTGTAGCATTTAAAAAATGCCCTGAAATAATAAGTAAGGTCACAGTTATTTGGATTGGAACTCATGGAGAAGCACCTCATAAAGCGCCATTTAGAGAATTTAATGCAGGAAATGACCTGACAGCGGCTAATCTGGTTCTGTCCAGTGGTACAGAACTCTGGCTGGTTCCATCTACAGTGTATACTACAATAACAATTGGAATAGCTGAGATTCAGAAAAGAATCCGACCATGTGGTGATATAGGACGACATCTATTTGAACAGATGGTAGCCTACAATAACTCGCAATTCGCGGGCTGGACTAAGGGTGAAAGCTGGTCACTGGGTGATTCTCCAGCTATAGCACTTGCAATTAATCCGGATTGTGGTCATTATAAATATGTAAAGGCGCCACATATCTGTGAGGATACTTCATCTGCTATATGCGAGGACAATCCTGTTGTGAAGCTCTATACTGATGTTGATTCAAGATATATATTGGAAGATTTAATTGCCAAGCTGGAACTATTTGCTGAGGCATAAGGAGTAGTTATGAATATGCTTATTTCTGGAGTAACTACAAATAAAGAGGGTAATAAGCAGGCCTATGTCAGATTTGATGAGGGAAGTTGCTATGCGGAGGGTGTAATACCTGAATGCAGGATAACTAAGCAAAGTGGCTTCAGTGAAGATGAGATAAGGCAGCTTGAAGACTATCTGAGAGCTAACCTGACCAGCCTCAAGAAAGAAGCGGCTAAGATAAACCCTATAAAGGCAATGATGAAGGATTGATGTTATAGAAGGAATAGCAATATGAGTGACAAGATAGCAGTATTAATAGATTCGGAAAATACAAGTGTAAAGTATGTAGATGTTGTTCTAAAAGAGCTAAAGCAATATGGAGATGTATCTGTACAAAGAATGTATGGAGATTTTTCAAGAAAGAGCATGAATGAGTGGTCAAAAAAGGCTCTTGAGTATGCAATAGTTCCTATTCATCAGGCGAGATACACTTCTACAAAAAATGCTTCTGACATAATGCTTGTAATAGATGCCATGGACATATTATTTCAGGGCTCAGCAGATATTTTTTGTATAGTAACATCGGATAGTGACTTCACCAGACTTGCAAGCAGATTGCGCGAAGGTGGTAAAAAAGTTATTGGAATGGGACTTAGTAATGCCTCAAAGACATTCATTACAGCCTGCAATGAGTACAAATTCTTGGATAAGATTTCTGAAGAGGAAGTTGATGAAGGAGATGCAAGTGTTGACAGTGCTATTACTCCTCTTTCTGATATTAAAAAGACAATCAACTTAATGCTTCAACAGGCTGAGAACAGTGAAGAGCTACTAAATATGGGAACGGTAAAGAGTCAGCTGCAAAGAACATACGCAGATTTTGATGAAAGAAATTATGGTTATTCTCTATTTAGAAAATTCATTGAAGAAGAAACAAAATTTGTTGTTAAGACATCCGGAAGTACTGCTTATATTACTAGAAAGAATCATGATACAAAGAAAGACACTACAAATAGTGTAGATGAGTTCATAAAAAATAAAGCTAAGCAGAAAACAGAACTGGCTGCGTTGGGACATGAGCTTCAAAATGAATTTCCTAACTTCAGATATAAAGATCTTGGTTATTCTAAATTGTCAAAATACATTGAAAACATAGCTGGGGTTAAGTTAATATACAGCAATAAGAAATGTACAGTTACGTTGACTAAATGATGACTTTGTTTTTGAATATATTAGCTGGTGATATAAGGGGGTAAATAAGAGTTCTTCCTGGGGATATCAGCCCGGAAGTATGGAAAGAGTATAAATAAGTATGGCATCTATAGTTGATATTGAGTGTAAAAAATTGCAAGATAGATACACGGTTGTTTTATAAATAACCGTGTATTTTTGTTTGGAGGATATTACATTGAGTAAGATTTCAATAATAAAAAAAGGTATTACAGATTTTGAGGTAGATGCGATTGTTAATGCAGCTAACTCAGACCTATGGGAAGGAGGCGGTGTATGCGGCGCAATATTTAAAGCCGCTGGAAGCAGAGAATTGACAGCTGCCTGCAATAAGTATGGCCATTGTGACACGGGTAAAGCAGTTATAACGCCAGGATTCAATTCAAAAGCAAAGTATATTATTCACGCAGTTGGTCCTATATATAAAGACGGTAAGCAGAATGAACCGCAGCAGTTGTATTCTGCATATGAAAGCAGCTTAATGCTTGCTATGGATAATGATATTCATACCATTGTGTTCCCGCTCATTTCTGCAGGAATATATGGATATCCCAAGAAAGAAGCATGGGAGATTGCAATTGAGTCATGTAATGATTTCGTAAAGGCCAATGAGGACTACGATATAGAGATTATTTTTGCTGTTCTCGATGGCTACATATACAGCATGGGAATGGATTATTTAGAGTCAATGGAGTAGAATTAAGGGAAGTGAAGGGGAGATATCGTGAACAATACAAAATGGAATGAGATTTTTAAGGCATTTTATAAGAATGAGTGCGAAGGTGGCGTATTGGTTTACTGGAGTACTAAGGATAAAGTAAATGGGTATATATATCCCTGGGATGCAACATGGACTCATTTTGGATGTGAGCCCAGGGAATGGGAGCGTATAGAATATTTGCAGATAAGATTGACACCAGAGAATACTGAAATGGTTTTGGATAATTTGAAGAAGATTCATGTACCTGGTGATATTGTAGATAATATTGTGACTGTTTATGGCTACAGAACAGATGTTGATTACTTGTAAGTCATTGCTTGCATTATTGTTAAGGTGAATACGTTGTTATGAAGGATATCCAGATTGATCAACAGCTTAATATAAAGACAACAGGCAGGGATGATAGTCATGCCAACAATTACAATTACCCATATGAGCCAACTGATTATTCGGTTCTGGAGCAGTTGCTTAAAGAGGGCTATATTGGTAAGAAATCCAAGGTGATTGATTATGGATGCGGTAAGGGTCGTGTATCATTTTACCTGGCTTACGAAACAGGATGTAAAGCTGTTGGAATAGAGTATGATGAACGACTCTATCGAAAGGCACTAACTAATCTTGAGCATTTTTCAAAACCCTATAATGTATCATTGGAATGTATTAATGCCGTGGATTATGTGGTTCCTGATGACGCGGATATATTCTATTTTTTTAATCCATTTTCTAAGGAGATACTTAGTAGTGTTCTCACGAGAATAAAAGAAAGCGTGTACAGTAACCCGAGAGAAAACTATTTGATGTTCTATTATCCTTCAGATGAATATGTGTCGCTGCTTACAACTGATGATGCAATTGATTTTGTTGATGAAGTTGATTGTAGTAGCCTGTTTAATAAGGTGGATAGCAGGGAAAGGATTCTCATTTTTCAGATTGCTTAAGTAATGGAGTAGATAGATGATGAGACGAGAAATGAGTATTATAGACGATGATTTTTATTTCGTAAATGCTAGCAGACAAAGGGAAAATATAATAGAATCTGATTATACAGATGTGGAAAGTGAAGAGGTCTTTATAACATTTGTTAATAAATTGGGATAATAAAAAGGAAAGTATCACATATGGCTAGAGAGCATAATAAAAACTGGAATGGTGTAATAGTTCCGGATTTTGGTGATTTTTTGGATATCATAGAGGGTGAGACCACTATTGGATTTAAGTATGATGGTATTGGTGCGCTTATTATGACAGGTGCACAGATTTTAGCCGTTTTGTTTAATCTGATATTTGGAACAGGCTGGTTATTATTAATACACAGTATAGTTCCTGTGATTTCGTGGTTTGTATTGGGTGCTATATCAGCAATCAAAAAGGATTATGAGACGTATCTATTTAGGCGTATGGGTGCAATAGTATGGCCGGTTATATTTTCATTTTCATGGTTTATATCCGGTGGAATAGAGAGCCCTACAGGATACCTTTGGATGATTCTGGGTGTGTCCTACAATACATCGTTGGTTACTGGAAGGAAAAGTAAATATTATATAGCGTATGCTATATTAATCAATATAATAGCCATGGCTATTACAGTTGTATTTCCACAAACGCTTATTTCAGTATTTAGGCCTGACAGAATGAAGTATTATAATATTGCTCTAAGCATTATTGTGGCTATGTATATCTTTATGACCTTCTGGTTACAGAGAAAGATTGCAGAAAACATGCAGGATAAGTTGGCTGAATACAATGAGGAACTGATAGCACTTAATGAGGAAATAGAGACAAATACCAAGCTTCAAATGGAAATGCAGCATAGAGAAGAGCTGATGGTTCAGCAGAAGAAGCAGGCCGATGAGATGACTAAGCTTCTTATAAGAACCCTGTCAGATACTATAGAGGCAAAAGACGAATATACTCGAGGTCACTCAAGCAGAGTTAGCGAATATGCCGAACTAATTGCTAAAAAAATGGGATTGCCAGAAGAAGAGGTGGACAGCATCAGGTATGCAGCTACTCTTCACGACATTGGAAAGATAGGTGTCCCGGATACTATTCTCAACAAGCCATCAAAGCTTACAGATGAAGAATACAGTATTATCAAAACACATAGCTCTATTGGTGCTGATATTCTCAAAAATATTGAAATAATTGCTCATACAGCTGATATTGCCGGACATCATCATGAAAGATATGATGGTAAGGGCTATCCTGAGGGACTTAAGGCTGATGAAATATCCATCGGTGCAAGAATCGTGGCTATTGCTGATTCCTTTGATGCGATGAATTCCAGACGAATCTACAGAAAGCCTTTAAGCCGTGACATTATCATTAGTGAAATCACTAAGAATAGAGGTATCCAGTTTGATCCAGAGATAGCAGACGCATTTTTGGAATTGTTAGAATCTGGTGCAATTGATAAAATTGCATCGAACAATCAGGAACAGGCAGATGATGATATCGCTGGTTTCCACAACGAAGATGCGGAAAAGATACTATCTGCCGTGGTTACGTCCATGAAGTCCAGCTCAGGATCTTCGACGGATTTATTAACAGGACTAAGTCTTAGAAGTGTCGGAGAGGAAAAGATAGCACATCTTATTAGTGAGAAGCCAGGTGCACTTATATTCTGTGATATGGATAATCTTAAGACTATCAATGACAGATACGGTCATAAGAGCGGTGATAAAGCTCTGAAGATGTTGGGTGAGATAATTGGCAAATATGGTGAAAAGGGCGTTGCCTGCAGGATCGGAGGAGATGAATTCCTCTTATACCTTGATGATGTCAATGAGAAATCGGCGATTGAACTGGTTAATAAAATTGATGAGGAATTTAGACTTGCTGTAAAAGACGACCAGACTATAAGCGTGGCAACCCTGTCTGCAGGTATCTGTCTTACAAAACCGACTGATATTTATGCCAATGTTTTGAGCAATGCTGACAAAGCTTTATATCATGTTAAGCAGAGAGGTAAGGCTGGTTATTATATATTCCATGACAATATGGAGTCTGATGCCAATGATCATCATGTCGATATTGGACAGATAACAAAAAGTATTGAGGCAGCAGGCCAATACGATGGTGCACTTAATGTGGAGTATCGCCAGTTCACAAAGATGTATGACTATCTTCACAAAGTTTGCGAGAGATATGGACACACCTGTAGCGTAATACTGGTTACTCTTGATGCAAGAAACAAAGATACAATGTATATTGATGAAATAGAGCAGGGTATGAATTACCTGGAGATGTCTATTAGGAACACTATACGTAATGTAGATATTTGTACAAGGTATTCATCCGTTCAATATCTGATTATCTTATTTGAGGCTGAGAAGGATAGCATTGATAACATTATGTCTCGCGCTTTTGCTTCATTTTATAAGATGAATACAAATTCAGACCTTGTACCACGTTATGAGACAAGTACATTGTTCGAATAATAGTTAATAACGGAATCAATCGGAGCTTTTAGCTCCCTACTGATAAAGTAAAGGAGAGTATATTTATGGGATTAGGAGAAATGCTTGGCGTAAAGATGATAAAGATTGAGCCAAAGGAGAAAATGTCGCTGGAAGAGCTGTATGAAAAGATTAAGGACATTCAGTTTTCTGCTGGCAAGCCAGAGTACATCAAACATGGTCTTAACTATGTAATAGCCTTTCCACCAGAAGACAGAGAAAACCAGGTGTGGATTATTACAAGCAAAGATAATTTTATTGTGCAGAGAAGCGTAGCGATAGCTGGTGTGGCTAACACATTTAAGAACATGGCTAAAGCCGAGATTCTAGATCAGTTATCTGGCGGAATAACAGGCATGGTTTCAGCCTTTGGTAGTCCAAAGAAAGCTTGTATGGCGCATTGCGATGAGATTGCTGAAAAAGTTAAAGAGATTATTGCGTAAGAATATCTATTGGGAGAATTATTATGGAATATAAGTTTTGGGGCTGGCAGAATGCTGATGCTAAACCTATTACAGATGAATATCCGAAAATACATAATCCAATTGATCTTTATGATGCATTGTCACATATATGGTGCGCAGATACCTGTGCGCCAAGAATGCGTGACAGTTGGACTAAGGACAATATGACACTTGGGCAATGTTCCATTACTGCTTTTCTTGCACAGGATATCTTTGGTGGTGAAGTATATGGTATCCCTAGACAAGGAGGTAACTTCCATTGCTTTAATGTTATAGGAGACTGTCGATTTGATCTGACTAGTGAGCAGTTCGGCGATGAAGTGCTTGACTACGATAATACTCCTGAGCAGTATAGAGAAACTCATTTCGCAAAGGAAGAGAAAAGACTAAGATATGAATATCTGAAGTCTGAACTTCAACGCTATTGTGGCAAATAACCTAGTAGATATCGATATCTGAACAGTGCTTCTGAGAACTTAATTTTTTATTTATAATTAGTTAACAAAAGAATAAGAATATCAATAGTATTCTTTATTGACAAGCGGTAAACAGAGGACTATAACGTAGGCAGAACAAAAGAAAAGAAACATTTATATGCTTCCAAACATTCCAGGTTCAAAGTTAATAAGTAACGGGTTGATCAAGATTTTTGATTGGTAGAAAGGAAGGATGACTTATGTTGGCACCTAGTTTATTTAATGAAAACTTTGATTTGTTTGATCGCTTTTATCATGATCCATGGTTCGGATTTAATGACCATGAATTCAAAGACTTGGAAAAGAAACTTTATGGGCACAGAGCAAAAAATGTTATGAACACGGATATTAAAGAATCCGATTCAGAGTATGAAATGACCATTGATCTTCCAGGCTTCAAAAAAGAAGAGGTAAGTGTGGCACTTGAAAATGGTTACCTTACAATTGGAGCCAGCAAGGGCCTTGAGAAGGACGATGCTGAGAATGAAGAGGAGAGAGCAAAAGGTAACTATATCAGAAGAGAAAGATACAGCGGCTCCTGCCAGAGAAGCTTTTATGTAGGAGATGCTCTTGATGTAAATGATATCAGGGCTAATTTCCAGCACGGAATTCTTAAACTGACTATTCCTAAAAAAGACCAGAAACAGGTTGAGTGCAACAAATATGTTGCCATTGAAGGTTAAGGGGGAAGAGTCATGATTAACGAATTTAAGGTATATGAAAGAAATCCACATGTGTTAAGAAAGCTGGTTCGTTTTACTGGATATATTCCAGCGAACATTGTTGATAAAGCCGAAAAAACTGTAACTCCAGTGAAGATTTCAAAGCATGATCAAGAACTGCTGATGAAAGATAAAAAGGCTCAGCTTGATATCGATTATGATGGAAAGAAATATCACACAAAGATATCAAAAATACATATGGATGAAGCAAGCAAAGATATAGATGAAATAGAATTAGCGGTAATTAGTTAACTAGCATCGTTAATGAGTGCAGTAGTTCTTAGCGTATTTGCGACTAAGAATGAGATGACTAATGAAGAAACAACTAAAGAAAAGAAATTAAACAATGGGAACACCAAACATGCTGGTGTTCCCATTGTTTTGTGCTAAAGAAGCTTGTGGTATAATCAAAGCGTTGGTAAATATTGATTAATATATGGAGCAAATATATGAATATTAGGGAAATTAGATCGGAGGATAATCTTGCTCTCGCTGATATCATACGTGACAATCTGGAGAAACATGAGCTAAATATTCCTGGAACAGTTTATTTTGATGATAACTTAAACAGACTTAGCGAGTTCTATCTTGATAAGCCTGAACAGAGAAAATACTATATACTTTTGGATGAAAATGAGAGAATAATAGGCGGTATCGGTCTTGCTGAATTTGAGGCTTTGGATGGATGGGCTGAACTTCAGAAACTCTATTTAATTGATGAATACAAGGGACAGGGACTTGGTAAAAAACTGGTTGAACTGGTTATAGATATTGCTCAGATATTAGGATATAGCACGTTGTATCTTGAGACGCATACCAATCTGAAAGCAGCCATTGGATTGTACGAAAAATGTGGTTTTAAAATAATCGACAAACCAGACGGTGTAGTACACAGCACTATGAATAGATTCTATGTGAAAGAATTGAGCTAAGATTAATAGTATAACAATGGAGGTTTAAGATCTCATGAATCATATCAATAGATGTAAAGTGTCGATGCTTGCTCATGCAAAGTACTTGTGCATTTTTACACTTGCAGCTTGCTTGTTTTGTGGAAGTCTGTTATGTGGTTGTTCTCAAAAGACTAGACAGGATGACAGGGAGGTAGTAGCTGATACAATTACTACTGGTGTAACTGATGATGGAGCGAATGAGCAGTCTGGAAATGTTATTGACAATTCAGGCAATAGTTTGACTACTGACATCAGTGACAATGATGTCATAAATGACGAAGAAGTTGTTACTACAGATACCGTTAAGGTGAGGACAGCCCCCTCACTGGATGCAGATGTGTACACTTTGCTTAATACCAATACTGTTGTTAAGCGCATATCTAATGATGGCGAATGGAGTAAGGTCATCGTGGATGGCGCAGAATATTATATGGCGAGTATGTATCTTAAGGTGAAGTCAGATAACGAAGACAGTGGACTTGCCGATGGCAACGTAGATAGCGGTGAAGCTGATGGCAGCGTAGATAGCGGTGAAACTGATGGCAGCCAAAATGCTACAGGAGCGGAAAGACAGATAGACCAGGATGCTTCAAATCAGATTGGTGCAGATCAGGTGGGTTTAGTACAGTCCACAGGACGTCTGATTGTAATAGATGCTGGTCATCAGCGTAAAGGCAATTCTGAAAAGGAACCAATAGGTCCGGGAGCTTCTCAGACCAAGGCCAAAGTAACTGGTGGAACTAGTGGAAAAACCAGTGGTCTTGCGGAGTATGAACTTACTCTGTCGGTTTCTCAGAAACTTCAGACTGAGCTTACTAATAGAGGATATACTGTTATTATGACACGTACGTCACATGACGTTAACATCAGCAATTCTGAGCGAGCAGCTGTGGCAAATGATAATAAGGCTGATGCATTTATCAGAATACATGCTAATGGTTCAGACAATACATCGGTTAATGGTGCCATGACTATCTGTCAGACTGCATCTAACCCTTATAATGCTTCTCTGTATTCGCAGAGCAAGGCCTTGTCCAAATATGTGCTGGATCAGATGGTTGCAGCAACAGGATGCAAACGAGAGCGAGTATGGGAGACCGATACTATGAGTGGAATTAACTGGTGTCAGGTGCCAGTTACCATTGTGGAGATGGGTTACATGACCAATCCAGATGAGGACCTGCGTATGGCCTCAGATGATTATCAGAATAAGATTGTGACTGGTATTGCCAATGGTGTGGACCAGTATATTGCTAACCGCTAGATTAGGGGGATA
>DCJA01000031.1:20288-42527 GCA_002317175.1 Lachnospiraceae bacterium UBA1712
TTCATATTGCTGACACATTTTCATAGAGACCACTATGGCAATATTGTTAATCTTATTAAGAACTATGATGTAAAAAAAGTTTATTTCAAGGAATATGGGGGTCATGACCATCACACTGCCTGGGGTTCTTTGGCAGATGACGATTATAGACAAGCTGAACGTGATAAATGGCAATCCATGAAGGAAAGTATCATAGAGCACAGTCAGCTGGAGATGTCTGAAGGTTTGAAAGAAATACATTTTCAGGACATTGATATCAGGCTTTATTCAACTGAGAACTGGATGGAGAAAATATGGGAAGATGACAGTCATATCGAGAGCTATCATCAAAATGTGTTTAGCGAAAACCAGAACAGTCTTGCTGCATTCTTTGAGGTGAATGGAAAGACTGTACTTTTGGGTGGTGATGTGCTGGATTTTGAATCAAAACAGCCCATGGCCAACTATGTTAATCTGCAGATTGCGAAGCAGATTAACAGACAGATATATCTGTACAAAGTACCTCATCATGGTACAGTAAACACCTCCTGTGATGAGACGCTGGCAATATATCACCCACAGATAGCAGTTATCACCAATGGCATGGAATGGCTGAGTCAGTACGATACATTTGAGAAGCTTCGCAAGTCCAATCCTGACGTGGAGATTCTACTAACAGAGCATAAGGATGTGGTGATAGAATTGTAAGCAATCAGTTCCAATATGGAGTCTGATCCTTGTGAGTGTAGCCTTTGAGGCGTTCCTTATACTCACTGATCAATCTTGAATAGTACTCGAGCTGTTTATCATTGAGTTTGCCTGCTGACTTTAGTTCATCGTAGCGAGCAACAAGCTTCTTATAATCGGCCTGAGCATTGTCCTTATAGTTGTTGGAGCGATTACTTTCCAGACTCTGAACTATTTCCTGAAGTTCAGATTTTGTTGATGGTTGCAAGAATTTAAACATATGGCCTCCATTGAGTTGTGTTATATAATGATTATAATATAAAGAATAAGCATATCAAATAATTAGGAGAAATAAGATGGAATACATAGCTAGAGATAAAGCATACGAGTTATTGAAGAAGTACAATAAGGATCCATTTCATGTGCAGCATGCGTTGACGGTTGAAGCAGTTATGAAATGGTATGCCAATGAGTTGGGTTACAGCGAGGATGCTGAATACTGGGGGATTGTTGGTCTGCTACATGATATTGATTTTGAGAACTATCCAGAGGAACATTGTCTGAAGGCACCCGAACTATTAAAGGAAGCTGGAGTGGGTGAAGATATCATTCATGCAGTATGCTCACATGGCTACGGAATAACTGTGGGCAATGGAACTACAATCGATGTTGAACCTATTCATCAGATGGAAAAGGTGCTGTTTGCTGCTGATGAGCTTACAGGTCTCATCTGGTCAGCATCGCTTATGAGACCTTCAAAAAGTACTAAAGATATGGAGCTTAAGTCTCTTAAGAAAAAATACAAGGCAACAGGTTTTGCAGCGGGATGTTCCCGTGAAGTTATTGCCAGAGGAGCGGAACAGTTAGGATGGGAACTTGATGAGTTGCTGAATAAAACTCTTGAGGCAATGAAAGCTTCTGAGGATTCTATTAATGCCCAGATGGAAGCGGAATATCCACAGGAAGAAGAGGGAATGAAACTTATTGAGGGCGAGAATGGTAAGGGAATCGAGCCACTGTTTGAGGAACATGTAGATTTTGATACATTTTCCAGGTCAGATTTCAGAGTTGTAAAGGTTAAGAGTTGCGAGGCCGTTGCAAAGAGTAAGAAACTATTGCATTTTATCTTGGATGATGGCACAGGTACTGATAGAACCATTCTGTCAGGAATTCACGCTTATTATGAGCCAGAGGAACTTGTTGGAAAGACACTTTTGGCCATAACAAATCTCCCACCAAGACCTATGATGGGGATTGATTCCTGCGGAATGCTTTTGTCTGCTATTCATTATGAGAATGGTGAGGAGAGACTTAATCTGGTTATGTTGGATGACGTAATTCCAGCCGGAGCAAAATTGTATTAAGCAGTTAATTTTTTCCTAATTAATCCGATATATATATTATAAATAAGCAGATTCAATATTTGAAAATGCTACGACTCCCGGTTAGGAAACAGAGCTGGTCGGAAGTTGGATATGGATAATATAGAATCGGAAAGGAAGACAAATGAATAGTGCAGAATAAAAGGGCGTATTTCCAGTATAGGAGATGCGCCCTTTAGCTATATATGTGGTAAAATGAGTAATTATAGATGTCGCATAGTCAGTAAGTACGGAGCGAAGATACAATGTTAGAAGTAGGAACAAAGGCAGCAGAGAACCCTGAAAAATGTTGCAGATATTGGAATAATGGATTGGATAAAACATGTGGACAGTATCAAGGATAGATGAAGCAGACTTTGGCTGCGAGGAAAGACTTCCTGGACAGCCACTGATGGTGCTTGTGACAATTGAATGTGATGATGGTAGGGAATGTCAGTTTGAGTGCGCAGAGAATTGGCTGACCATTCATGAGATTGATGAAGGCGATGAATGGCCGGAAGATATTGAAGCGATTGAAGCCGATGAGGAGCGCCTCAATCATATGTCTGACTGGATGGATAACTATTACGACGCAATAGAAGAACTGGAAGAATAATATGGAAAAAAATGATTATTTTAATAAAGCTCTGTCCAGTTTTACACAGGATTTTGCAAGTGGGGATGCAATCAGACATCTGACTGATCTGGGGTATAGTATTCCGGATATTAAAGAGCGTCTTGATTATCCAATTCCAATTGGAAAAATAAAGGAAATTGTATGGCAGCATCTGCTAAAACAGAAAATAATACTACTTGAGAATCCTCAGACTGCTTCCGATATCAAGGCAATATATATCAAGGAGACAGATGCTATGGGTAGAACCAGTTTCCGCAGAGTTGAGGAAAGAGTAGAACTTACAGCTAGGTCATATGCTGTGTGTGATTTTGGCAGGTGTATATACAGAAACAAGGAAGAGTTTGTAAAAAGTCTGGAAGCATTGGATAAGAAAGACAGGGATTATATTGAAAATCTTCAATGGCCATTGCATATTGTCTATCACCTGATGGATGATAGAATGAGTCGAATTGCAAAAGTGCTACAGCTGGAAATTGTATAACCAGTACTAGTAATATGAATAATTGTTATTGTTGTCAGATGGAGCTGAGTACACAAGATACGAGTTCACAGAATAGAACAGTTAGATTTGGCAGAGAGACACCTTGGGAGGTGTCTCTTTTTTTATGCAGACTTTTGCACAATTTACTCGATTAGAAGTGGAAAAATAGGTATAATAAAAGTACTGAGTTTCGCCTAAAAACTTGGCAAAATGTATAATACATGATTCGCAGAGAGGAATCGGATATGAGATTATCTATTTCAAATATAGGATGGACTTCTGAAAATGACAGTACCGTCTATAAAATGATGAAACAGTATGGCTATTCTGGTTTGGAAATAGCTCCAACAAGAATATTTCCCGATAAGCCTTATGATTGCAATGAAGAAGCAGCTGCCTGGAGTAGTAATTTAAAATCAGAATATGATTTTGACATTCCATCTATGCAGTCTATCTGGTATGGAATTCAGGAGAAAATATTTGGTACAGATGAAGAACGTCAGGTTTTGTTGGACTATACCAAGAAGGCAATTGATTTTGCTGCTGCCATAGGCTGCAAAAATTTGGTATTTGGATGTCCGCGTAACAGGTTTATGCCAGAAGGCGCGAATGAGAAGATTGCTGTGGCATTTTTTAAAGAGTTGGGTGACTACGCATTAGCTAATGCTACAGCTATTGGAATGGAAGCAAATCCGACAATCTATAATACCAACTATATCAATGATACTTTTTCAGCTCTGGAACTGATTGGGCAGGTTGATTCAGAAGGCTTTAAGCTTAATCTTGATATGGGAACCATGATTCATAATGAGGAAGAAGTAGCAAAGCTAAGGGACAATGTGAAGCTAATTAGCCATGTTCATATCAGCGAACCAGGACTTAAGCCTATCGAGAAACGCGATATACATACACAGATTAAACAGATACTTTTGGATGAAAACTATCAGGGCTTTGTGTCAATTGAGATGGGTAAGGTGGAAGATTTGAATTTGATAGAAGATAAACTGGCATATGTGAAGAGCGTTTTTGGCTAATGAATACGTGGTTTGAACACTGTAAGTACATATAGGATTAGGAGAATAGTAAATGGGAATAGTAGTAATAGGATCAACATTTGTAGATATTAAGGGTTACCCAATGGGGCAGTATATACCAGATGGAAGAAATGCAGGCAGCATTGAGCAGGTTCATGGAGGTGTTGCCAGAAATGTAGTTGAGAATATTGCCAATATTGAACTCAGACCTTCATTTGTAAGTCTTGTTGATGATAATGGAGCAGGTCTTGATGTAATCAACAAACTCAATCGTCACAAGGTTGATACCACATATGTTAAGCAGACCAAGGACGGCATGGGTGTATGGCTTGCGCTCTTTGATCACACTGGTAATCTGGCAGGTTCCATTTCCAAGAGACCTGATTTGCAGCCAATCTATGATATTTTGCTTGAGCATGGGGATGAGATTATCTCCAATGCAGACAGTGTCGCGCTCGAACTTGACCTTGAGAAGGATGTAGTAAAGGAAGTGTTCAGACTTGCCCAGAAATATAATAAGCAGGTATTTGCAGTTATCTCCAATATGTCTATTGCGTTGGAGAGAAGAGATTTCTTCCAGAAACTGGATTGCTTTGTTTGCAACCAGCAGGAATCTGGTATGCTCTTTATTCAGGATATGGATACGCTTACTCCAGAGCAGATGCTTGAGCAGCTTCCAACCTTATCTAAGAGAGCAGGTATCAAGAAGATGATTGTAACCATGGGAGAGAAAGGAGCCGTATATTATTCCGAAGAGGGTGAGGCAGGTATCTGTCCAGCACATAAGGTGGATGTTATTGATACCACTGGAGCGGGAGACGCTTTCTTCTCTGGTATAACAGCAGGTATTACATATGGTAAGTCACTGAGAGAATCCTGTGAAATCGGAACCAGACTTTCTGCTTCTGTAATCTGTACAAAAGAGAATGTATGTCCAAGATTTCGACCTGAGGAATTTGGAATTATGTTATAATAAAGTTTAACTAGTTTAATAAGTAAGAATGATTAATGTGTATTGGTTGGTTTTATAAAGAAAGGAGCTATAGCATGGATGCAATTACAGAATTAAAGGAGAAATATAAGCTTGGAATCTTGTCACAGAGTGAGGGACTGCTTATAGCAATCGTTCTGTTTTGTTTGGGGCTTGTACTTGGAATGATGCTTTCACCAAAGGGTAGCAGAGCTTATGGAAGCAATAATAGTAACAATGGTAATAACAATGGACCAGTGATAAAGGAAGACCAGGACGAAGCAGAATAAGAGGTATTGATATATGGGTATGGAGCAGTATGAAGCTTGGGAGGCGAATCACAAGCATGATAATCCGCCAAGTGAGAAAATTATAAAGTTAGGAAGAAAGATTACTGACGTTGCTGGACACATTTTCGGTGGCGTTAAAGTTGAAGATCCAGAGTACTGGGGTCTTGCAGAGATACTTACAGAAGAAATGGCAGACGTAGCACTGACTATGGACAAGAGAGTGCCATATACTTTTAGTCAGTTATGCACGATGAATTCGATTCCAAAGGACGGCGAAGAAAAATTCCAGAAGCTTTTGGATGAAATGAGTTATGTTGGTCTTCTTGAATATGACTATGGTTATCATTATGATCACAATGGACGTACAGCTCCTCAGTCAGAGAGAAGATATATACTTCCTATGTTTGTACCAGGTTCGGCAGAACTATTCAACATGGAGGAATTGCCTGACAGAAGCAATCCAAGACTCAAAGATCACCCAGATGTGGCTGCATTCTTTGAGCGTATGACATACATTCCACTTAAGGGTATTACTCAGATGGTACCTCCGGGTGGAGCTGGCGTAGGTATGCATGTTATTCCTGTAGAGAAAGCCATTTCTATGGAAAATGAAGCCATTGACATTGAGAAGCTTTCTTACTGGTTATCAAAATACGAGGGCAAGATTGGTGTAGGACGCTGTTCCTGCCGTGCATCAAGAAAGGCAATCGGTGACGGTTGTGCAGATGATGATTTTGGCTGGTGTATTGGTGTAGGTGATTTTGCTGATTACTGCCGCGAGACAGGTAAAGGCCATGACATTACTAAGGAAGAGGCACTTGCCATTTTACAGCGAGCAGAGGACAACGGCTTTGTTCATCAGATAACAAATATCGATGGCGAAAACAAGATTTTTGGTATCTGTAACTGTAATGTTGAAATATGTAATGCGCTGAGAACTTCTCAGTTATTTAATACTCCAAATATGTCACGTTCAGCATATGTGGCACATGTTGATGAGTCAAAATGTGTGGCCTGCGGACGTTGCGTAGAATATTGTCCTGCCGGTGCAACAAGACTTGGCCAGAAGCTTCCAAAGGCTGATGGCAGCAAGGTTAAGTATCCTAAGCAGGAGCTTCCAGATGCAGTAAAGTGGGGCGAAGACAAATACGATTATGAATACAGAGACAATAATAGAATAAATGTACATGAGACAGGAACTTCTCCATGTAAGACAGCCTGCCCTGCACATATTGCAGTTCAGGGTTATATCAAAAAGGCTTCTCAGGGCAAATATCAGGAAGCACTGGCGCTTATTAAGAGACAGAATCCATTCCCAGCAGTCTGTGGTGCTGTATGTAACAGACGCTGTGAGGATGCATGTACAAGATGCAAGATTGATGAATCAGTATCTATTGATGCAATAAAGAGATTTATTGCGGAGCAGGATTTGAATGCGGAGACAAGATATATTCCGCCAGTAGTAATTCCTGCAAGTATCCATATGGATCATTTTGAGGAGAAAATCGCTATTATCGGTGCTGGTCCTGCTGGACTTACAGCGGCTTTCTATCTTGCAGAGAAAGGCTACAAGCCAACAGTATTTGAAAAGTACAACGAGCCAGGTGGTATGCTTCGTTACGGTATTCCATCCTATAAGTTAGAGAAAAATGTTCTAGCTGCTGAGATAGATGTCATGAAGCAGATGGGCGTTGAGATTAAAACTGGAGTTGAGGTTGGAAAGGATATTACAATCCAACAGCTTCGAGAGCAGGGATATAAAGCATTTTACATTGCAATTGGTTGTGCTGCAGGAAGACGTCCAGGAGTGCCTGGTGATGATGCTCAGGGCACTACAACAGCAATTGAATATCTTCATGATGCAAACTGTGGCAATAAGGAATACACAGGCCGCGTAGTAGTTGTCGGCGGTGGAAATGTTGCTATCGATGCCGCAAGAGTATCTGCAAGAAATGGTGCAGCAGAGGTTCATCAGCTTTGTCTTGAATCTGAAAAAGAAATGCCTGCTTCTGTAGATGAAATAAGAGAAGCTGGAGAAGATGGTGTTAAGATTCAGTGTGGCTGGGGTCCAAAGGAAGTCATTACAAAGGATGGAAAGGTTACAGGAATCATCTTCAAGAAATGTCTTTCTGTTAAGAATGCAGAGGGCAGATTTGCACCAACCTATGATGATAATGACACTATTACAATTGAGTGTGACCGTGTAATATTTGCAGTAGGTCAGGCTTCAGTATGGGGCGACCTTGTTGCAAATGAAAATGTAGAATTCAAGGGACCTGCAATTGTTGCAGACAAGCTTACCTTCCAGACAGGCCAGCCAGATATCTTTGTTGGTGGCGATGTATATACTGGACCTAAGTTTGCTATTGATGCAATTGCACAGGGCAAGATTGCAGCAGAATCATTACATCGTTATGTACATAACGGACATATGATTACTGGACGTAACAGATGGGAATTCAAGGAGCTTGATAAGGATGATATCTTTGTTGAGAGCTACGACCGTGGACCAAAGCAACTTGAAGGTATAGATGAGGCTAAGAAGAAGTCATTTAACAACTACACACTTACTCTTACAGAGGAACAGGTAAAAGCAGAAACAGCAAGATGCCTTGGTTGTGGAACTACCGTAGTTGATTCTAACAAGTGTATTGGATGTGGTGTTTGTACAACAAAGTGTGCATTTGACGCAATTACTCTTAAGCGTGATCATCCAGAGTGCTCTAATATGGTTGTTGCTGAAGATAAGTTTAAGGCTATCCTTCCATATCAGATGAAGCGTGTTAAAAATATCATTACTCATAAGAAGATTGAGCATTGATCTCTGAGTAGAAGTATGTCCTGTAAAGGTAATGACTTTTATTAATAGAATATCTTTAAAGTAATAGTTGCTGGTGCTCTAGGGTGCCAGCAACCTTAAGTTATAAAGAAATAGAGGGACCATATATGCACGAGTTGGGTGTAACTTTTTACGTGGTTAAAGACGTTAAGAAGGTAGCAAAAGAGAATAAAGTAGATAAGATTGATTTTGTTACACTTGAAATTGGAGAGGTGTCAGGTGTTATTCATGACCAGCTTATTGACTGTTGGAACTGGGCCCGCAAAAAGGAAACTGTAACTGAGAGCGCAGAACTCAATATAGAAACTTTGGAAGCTATCACATTTTGCGAGGACTGCCAGGCTGAATACCGTACGGTGGATTATGGTAAGATATGCCCTTATTGTAAAAGTGAGAACACTTATCTTTTACGTGGTAATGAGTTCAATATCAAAGAAATTGGCGTCTATGACGAGGATGACGAGGAATCATAATGACTATTCTTGAGTTAAAACAGGGAATATTTAAGGAAAATGAAATATCTGCAGATGGTATCAGAGAAGAGTTTGCAAAAGCAGGGAAGCTAATGATCAATGTCATGTCATCTCCAGGCTCAGGCAAGACTACAACCCTTTTGCGAACTATTGAGGGATTACGTGCATTGGATACTAAAAGTAGTAACGGGATTATAATTGATAAACCAGTTAGAGTTGGTGTTATGGAGTGTGATATTGATGCCAGTGTTGATGCGGAAACTATAGCGGCGGGTGGAGCAAAAGCTATACAGCTTCATACTGGTGGTATGTGCCATATGGATGCAGCCATGACCAGACAGGGCCTGGATGCTATGGGAATTGATGACCTGGATCTGGTGTTTATTGAGAATGTAGGTAATCTTGTGTGTCCGGCAGAATTTGATACCGGAGCGGCCATTAACATTACCATTCTTTCACTACCGGAAGGTGATGACAAACCAGCCAAATATCCACTGGTATATCAGGTTAGCGATGTAGTATTGATCAACAAAATTGATGCCTGCGAAGTATTTGACTTCGATATCGAGCTTGCCAGAGAACGTATTCTTAAGCTCAATCCAAAGGCAAAGATCTACTGTATATCAGCCAAGAATAATACTGGTTTTGAGCCCTGGCTGGAGTATATCAGAGAGAAGCTGATAAGCGCCCAGCACAGATAAAACTTTTGGCGGATTAATAGGGTAAAAGCTTGGAAGCAAATGGATAAAAGAAGAAATATATGAAAAAAGTCAAAATTATAGAAGTACACGAAAATGTGTTTAATAGCAATAATGTAGCAGCAGAAGAATTGCGTCATGAACTGAAGGATAAAGGAGTCTATATGCTCAATGTCATGTCCTCTCCAGGCTCAGGTAAGACAACGGCGCTGTCTAAGCTAATCAATATACTTAAGGACGAATATAGGATTGGTGTAATGGATGTGGACATAGAAACTAGTCTCGATGCCCAGAAAGTGGCAGACCTTACCGGAGTTCGTGCTCTCCAGATACACAACGGAGGACTTTGTCATATTGACGCGGAGATGACCAGCAAAGCTATCGAGGAGTTCGGAGTAGATGACCTTGATATAGTCTTTCTTGAAAATATAGGAAACCTGGTGTGTCCTGCAGAGTTTGATACGGGAGCCCACAGGAATATGATGATTCTCTCAGTGCCGGAAGGAGATGACAAGCCGCTCAAATATCCGCTAATGTTCAGCGTATGTGATCTGGTAATCATTTCCAAGATAGATACAATGGAATTTTTTGATTTTGATATGGACAAGGCAAAGAGCAATATTCTCAGACTTAATCCCAAAGCAAGCATTATTCCTGTTAGTGCGAAGACAGGCGAAGGAATGGAAGAATTGGCAAAATGGATTAGGGCTCAACTATAGGAAGAGTTGAATTATATAGTTTTTTATGTTATTATGCGCTTTGTTGCTCAAAATGAGCAGCAATAATTATGAATACATAATTAAAGAGGAGATTTATTATGAAAAACACACTTAAAAAACAGTTAACTACAATCTTAAGCATGATGCTTGTTGTTGCTATGTCATTCGCTCTTGTAGCATGTGGTAAGACAGAGGAGCCTATTCTTGAAGAAGCGGTTGTTGAAGAGGAGGTTCCATTTGACCCAGCATCAGATGGCACATCAGAAGAAATAGTTGAAGAAGTTGTAGACGAAGAGGCAATTGCTGATGAAGCAGCAGAGGCAGCAGCTGAAGAGACAACAGAAGCAGAAGATGTAACATTAGTAGCAACAGAAGTTGGAGAAGGTGCTACACAGTTTACATTCGAGGTTGTAGATATGGATGGTAATACAACTCTTTTCACAGTAAACACAGACAAGAAGGCAGTTGGCGAAGCTTTGCTTGATGTTGATCTTATCGCAGGTGAAGATAGTGAATATGGTCTTTATGTTAAAACTGTTAATGGTATTACAGCTGATTATGATGTAGATCAGACTTATTGGGCATTCTACATTGATGGTGAGTACGCTATGACAGGTGTTGATTCAACAGATGTAGTTGCTGGAAGCACATATTCATTCAAGGTTGAGAAATAATACATTTAGGTACGTGAAAGAATGAAACTTTCTGTAAAAGAAGTTGTTGTATTTGCAATGTTAGGTTCAATCATGTACACCTCTAAGGTGATTATGGAATTTCTTCCAAATGTTCATCTTCTGGGAATGTTTACTATGACATTTACTCTGGTGTATAGAAAGAAAGCATTGTACCCAATATATACATACATTTTGCTTAATGGAATATTTGCTGGGTTTGCGACCTGGTGGATACCTTATCTTTACATATGGACTGTTCTCTGGGGGCTAACAATGCTACTTCCAAAACAGATGAATCCTAAGATAAAGCCATTGGTATATATGGTGGTTTGTGCGTGTCATGGTTTTTTGTTTGGAACCTTGTACGCACCAGCACAGGCACTTTTGTTTGGCCTCAGCTTTAAAGGAATGATTGCATGGATTATTGCAGGTCTACCCTGGGATGTAGTTCATGGTATTAGCAATTTCTTTTGTGGAATGCTGATTGTTCCATTGTCAAAGCTTCTGATTAAGCTGGAAAATGCGAGTATTATACAGAATTGATACAGATAAGCATACCTTCATAAACAGACTGAATAGAGTCTGTTTATGGAGGTTTTTTGCTGTATTATCATATGCTATTTTATTACTGAGATTATTTATTATAGGTTTATTAGTTGCTAGAATATGGAGTATAATATATAGCACAAAAGGAAGGGTGGATTATATGGTGGCTATTTATGTATTTATTGCTATTGTTGTAGCAGCAGCTTTGTATTATCTAAAGCTTGTTACTACAGATGAGAAGAAACAAATTGATAATATACCTCATGATGAGCTTATGAGATATAAGGTTCTTGATGAAGTAAATAGAAAATTCAGAGAGCTGGCTCAGAGTGGTGAGGTTAGTTATTTCAGTCTTGATGATGTCAATAAGATAATTGACGAACTTAAGGATAATAAATAAATGATATGGATTTAAGAACTGGAAATCTTTGGAAGAAGATAATGTTGTACAGCGTACCGCTTATGTTTACACATTTGCTGGAGCTGTTCTTTAATATTGCGGATATCGCTATAGCAGGTAAATTTGCAGGCCCTATTTCACTTGGTGCAATAGGGTCTACTTCTATGCTTATTACTCTTACCACAGGCTGGCTTATTGGTGTATCAAATGGCGTGAACGCACAGGTTGCCTTTTATATAGGAGGCAATGAAAAGGACAAGCTAAAGAGAGCCAACACAACAGGCATTATTCTCTGTCTGGCCTCAGGAGTGCTGACAATGATTCTTAGTCTGGCTATGGCTGAGCAGGTAATAGCTCTTTTGGGAACCAAGCAGGAACTGATGGCTGAAGCAGTTGTCTACTTTAAAATATATATGCTGGGTGCACCAGCCCTGGCTGTTTTTAACTTTGGTAATGCTGTACTTACTGCAGATGGAGAAACTAAAAAACCGCTAAGAATTCTGTGTATCGCTGGTGCGATAAATGTGCTTCTCAATCTTTTCTTCATTAAGATAATGGGTATGAATTCTAATGGTGTAGCCATTGCCAGCATAATATCACATTACCTCTCTGCAGCTATGATAATGCTGGAAGTAGTAACTGCCGACAGAAACTATCGTCTGGATTTTCATTGGAAATACTTTGACAGGAATATTGCCTGTAAGATTCTAAATATAGGCATTCCAGCTGCCTTGCAGTATTCTCTGTTCTCTACAGCCAATCTTTTTGTACAGTCAGCAGTCAACAGTTTTGATCATGTGGTAGTGGAAGGTAATTCGGCAGCTATGAACTTTGATTCAGTAGTATATACCATGATGACTGCATTTTATGCTGCCTGTACCAGTTTTATCGCACAAAATTACGGAGCAAAGAAGAAGGAACGTATTCTAAAGACCTATTTTATAACAACCTTTTACGCCTTTGCCTTTGCAGCAATAGCGGGAGTATTAATATATTTCTTCAGATCCAATCTTTTATATATTTTTACCAACGACGCAGAAGTGGTTAAGTATGGTGCTATTCGACTGGGGATTTTATCACTTACTTACTGTCTTTCAGCTCCTATGGACAATGCCACAGCTGCCTGTCGTGGACTGGGTAAAACATTGGTTCCAACTATCATTATACTGATGGGTTCAATAGTATTTAGAATTCTATGGATCTATACAGTATTTGCATATTTTCATACTTTACAGTCATTATATCTGCTATATTGTTTTGCATTTGTTATCACATCTATTGGGGGAAATATCTATTTCTTCTATATCAATAAAAAAGTATGTATGCATATGTTGAATTGCTAGTATTTGTAGTTGAACTGTTATAAAATTATCGTGAGTTTAAAAATGTTGAGATACAATAAAATATATATTGATAATATACTCTTATTGGTATATAATCCTTATTAGGAATTAATCTTAATAAGGAGAAACATGGAAAGACGTAATACAATCCAGAGAGATATGGTGCTTAATGCTGTCAGAAGCTTATGTAATCATGCGACAGCAGATGAAATATATGAATATATCATCAAAGAGCATCCTTCTATCAGCAAAGGAACTGTATATAGAAATCTTGGTATTTTAGCTAAAGATGGTGAGATCAGACAGATTGATATTCCAGGCGGTCCATCCGCATTTGACCATAATACTACAGAGCATTTTCATGTGAGATGTGTTAAATGCCACAAGGTATTTGATGTTGACACAGAGCATGTACCAGATATAAGACATTTTGTTAGTGACGACCATGGTATTACTTTATTAGCTTATGACATAATGTTTACAGGAATCTGTAAGAGCTGTAATAAGGAGGCACATAATGGATAAGAAAGCGATGTATAAACTTAGCTATGGATTGTTTGTACTTAGTGCCAGGGATGGGGCAAAGGACAACGCCTGCATTATCAACACAGCAATTCAGGCAGCTTCAACTCCGAATCAGTTAAGTGTATGTGTAAATAAAGCCAATTATACACATGACATGATTATGAAGACAGGAGCATTTACAGTATCTATACTTAGCCAGAATGCAAGCTTTGATTTGTTCAAGAGATTTGGTTTCCAGTCAGGAAGAGATGTGGACAAATTCGAGGGATTTGAAGCAGCTAAGCGTGGAGCAAATGATATCTACTATGTAACAGAAGGTAGCAATGCTTATATTTCTGTTAAAGTAGATAAGACAGAAGATCTTGGATCTCATACAATGTTTGTTGGTGAGATTACAGATATGGAAGTATTGAGTGAGGATAGCTCAGTTACCTATGAGTATTACCTTAACAATATTAAACCAAAGCCGGAAGCAGTAGCTACTACACCGGATGGCCAGACAGTATGGCGTTGTAAGATTTGCGGATATGAATATGTTGGAGAGGAGCTTCCAGACGATTTTATTTGTCCAATCTGCAAACATCCAGCTTCAGACTTTGAGAAAATAACATCTAAAAATGAAAAAACAATTCAGGAGGAAAAAAAGATGGCAAAATGGGTATGTCCAGTATGTGGTTACATTCATGAAGGAGATGCAGCTCCTGCAGAGTGTCCAGTATGTCACGTAAGTGGTGAGAAATTTACAAAGGTTGAAGGTGAGCTTAAGCTTGCTGCAGAGCATGAATATGGTATTTATGCAAAGACAGTTAAGAATAACGCTGATATCAGCGAAGAAGATAAGAAGTATATCTTCGAGCAGTTAATGGCAAACTTCAATGGTGAGTGTTCAGAAGTAGGTATGTATCTTTGCATGGCTAGAATCGCTCATAGAGAAGGATATCCAGAAATTGGTCTCTACTGGGAGAAGGCAGCTTACGAAGAAGCAGAGCATGCTGCAAAGTTTGCTGAGTTATTAGGATCAGATCTTGAGCCAAACATGAAGGCAACAACAAAGGATAATCTTGCTTGGAGAGTTGATTGTGAGTTTGGAGCTACAAAGGGTAAGTTTGATCTTGCTGCTTGTGCTAAGAAGAACGGCCTTGATGCAATCCATGACACAGTTCATGAGATGGCTCGTGATGAGGCTAGACATGGCAAGGCTCTTAAGGGAATGCTTGACAGATACTTTGGTTAATTAATATAGTCTAAATAGCAAAAAGCGGATGGCATAAGTCATCCGCTTTTTATATGTTTGTCTAGTGGCAGAAGTATTCATTTATTCATACATGAAGAATAATTAATACTTATTTTCGAAATGTGCTTATTCTTCTATAGCATAGAAATTGCTTAAAATGTCATCGCATTCATTTTCCTGCCATGTACAAGTGGTAATGCAAAGTACATAAGCTCCATTCTTAACGACAACAAGTTTTTCATAAACCTTAACACCGCTATACTCAGCAGATATTTCAAGAGATCCATGAGTCTTGCCGGCGAGCTCAATCTCTGTTTGGTTAGATGTAACCTTTTCAAGACCCATAGATTCAAGCATTTCTGTTACCTGAGGATCACTAAGCTCTATATACTGTTTTTCATCAATAAGCATTGCGCCACCCGTAAGCTTTTCAATACCTACATTGACGGTATCCAACTGATTGCTATGTGTAGCAACCATGTCAGTGATTACGGCTCCGCTTTCAAACACAGAAGCGAACTTTTCAGCAACCATGTCTGCTGCAAGCTGGTTACGAGCTAAGATTTGCTCTTCAGTTTCAAATGTCCAGTTCTCATCAAGTTTGCACCCGATAGCAAAATATGCATTTTCATACTGATTATCTTTGCTTACACCCATGCTTATTGCATTATCACCGCTTTCATCATCTGATGCTTCGGTGGTATCATCCGAAACCTCAGTAGCTTCTGTTTCATCAGTTGTTTCAGCTTCCTCAATTACTTCCGGTGTTACTTCTTCAGTTGCTTCAGTAACCTCTTCAAGATCTTCGCCTGTCTGTGCTTCTTCAACAGTGCTTTTGATTTCACCAGTAACATCTGCATCTGTTCCACATGCGACTAATATGGTCGCAACAGAAAGTGCGCATAAAAGTGTGATAAATTTCTTTTTCATAATGTCCCTCATTTTTAACTATAGTAATTTTAATATGGTTATATAAAACTTCTACACTTTACCATGATTTTGCAATCTAGACAAGTAAAGTTCTTCTTTTAAGCTGTAAAATGTGTTCTTTTAGGTCATAAGATGATAATATTAGTCCATATGATTGAGGTGATAATATGAAGATTCTAGTTATTGGCGGAAGTTATTTCCTTGGAAAAGCATTTGTTAATAAAGCGAAGGACCTGCATGAACTGACAGTTTTTAATCGCGGTAATAGACCACTTAATCTTTCAGGTGTAGAAGAGGTTATAGGAGACAGAACTGTCCATGATTCCTTATTGCCTTTGGCGGGCAGAAGTTTTGACGCAGTAGTTGATTTTTGCGCTTACTCAAAGGGAGATATAGAGTCAGTATACAAGGCGCTTTCTGGACAGTTTAAACAGTATATATTTATCAGCACCTGCGATATATATCAGCGCGGACTGGGAAGAATGCTTGATGAGACTGCTCCTTTGGAGATAAGGGATTTTGGTGGGGAAGCCGGTGCGTATATTATGGGTAAGGTTGATCTCGAACAGGAATTACTGTTATGCGCCAATAAGTATGCCAATGCTTGGACTTCTATAAGGCCGGCATTTATCTATGGTCCTGATAATTATGCTCCAAGAGAATCTATATATTTCACATGGATATCACAGGCTGGACAGATTATTCATCCTCAGGATGCTAATGGTGAGTTCCAGATGACCTACGTGGAGGATGTGGCACTTGCAATTCACAATGCCATTGCCAATGAAAAGGCATATAATCAGGCATACAATCTGGCGCCAACCACTATGGAAAACTATGACAGCTTTGCGGACGCATTGTCAGTAGTGTTTAAGGGGGCTTTTGAGAAAGTTGCAGTGGATGTTCAGACAGTCAATGAGAAAGGGATACCTTTACCATTTCCATTAACAAAAGAAGAATCCAACTATTACGATGGAAGTAAGGCATTGGATCTCATCGGTCACTATACTACTCTGGCTGAGGGCTTAAAAAAGACCGCACCAATGAGCTACCAGGATTACATAGATGAAATAGAGAGGCTTTTTGACGAGAATAAGGCTAAAGAAGCAGAAGGTTTTATGCTCAGGGCACTTAATAAGGCGAGAGTAGAGAATAATATGGCTTTTGAGCTTCAGATGCTAAACGAACTGATTGGCTATTATAGGCAGACATCTGAAAAGGATAAACTTGTAGAGATAATGACGGCATCAATTGCTGTTGCGGATAAGATGGGACTTATGAGCAGCCAAGATGGAAAGGTAGCCTATGCAACCACAGCACTCAATGTGGCCAATGGCTACAGATCCATAGCTGATCTGGAAAACTCAAAGAAGTATTATGCTGTTGTTCAGTCTATATATGATGAGACTTTGGATAGTCATGATATGCTGCTGGCAGGCTTCTATAACAATATGAGCCTTTTTTATCAGGAGCATGGTGATATTAAAGAGGCGATGGATTATCAGCTGAAGGCATTGGATATAGTAAGCTTCAATGAAGCGGGCTTTGAGACTGCAGTGACTTATGCCAATCTTGCCAATACAGCATTTCTGCTTGGCAATAAAACAGGTGACTACAGCAAATCGGAAGAGTATGCTAAGGAAGCTATCAGAAGATTTGAGGAAAGAAATCTCTATGACGCTCATTATTGTGCAGCCGTATCTGCTTTGGGTTTATGCCTATTTAATAAGAAAGAATATGAACAGGCCAGAGACCTTTTTCAAAAAGGAATGAATATTGTGGAGAATAGTCTCGGACAGAATTCGCAGTATCTGCGACTTAAAGAAAATCGAGACATGTGTATCAGCGCAATAGCTTCGTTACAATAAATAGATAATGGATATATGGGGAGATGTTTTATGAAAAAGAAAAATACAATTTCATTTATTATTGCAGTACTGCTGGTTATGACAGTTCTGTCAGCCTGTGGAAAGCCAGATGCTACGACTGAAGCTTCAAATCAGACAGCAACAGTAACGGATTCTGGGAATTCAATGTCTGAAGTGGAACAGACCAAAGTGGAAGCAGATGAGCAGTTCGAGGAGGATGATAGTCAGACTTCTGATAAGGAAACAGCTACGGAGAGTCTGTCAGCTGTCTTTCCTGGTGAAACAAAACTGACAGAAGAGGTATTTGATTATCTGGCTAGTGAAGACTGGCAGAAAGCTTACAGACAACTTCTGGATGACACATTTATTGATGAGAATAATCCTGGATACAGCGATTATTATCTGCAAAGTTACGGAATATATGATGTGGATAAGGATGGAATTCCAGAGCTACTGATTACAACAGGAACCTGTGAGGCGGACTATGTTACTTCGGTATACTGTTATATTGACGGACAGGTAAAAGCGCTGTCTGAGCTTGGAAGCGGACATACTCAGTTTTACACATATCCTGATGATAATGGAATAATCCAGTATATTGCTCATATGGGTTATGGATATGCAGTAAGATACACACTTAAGGATGGGGAACTAATAGAAGATGAGGATGCTCTTCTCGAGGATGATCTTAATGAGAGACTTCAAGTGGATGCTGATGCAGAATATGTTTCGGTGAGCTCAGTTGTGGAAGGAGCTATACCAATAGGATCATGCTCACTTCTATATACATATGGATTACTTGGCTATGAGAGCAGAATAGTAACTGACAGCGAAATCAGCCATGATAATTTTGTTAAAAGAATAGACGCAATTACAAGTCTGAAGGACAGCTTCTTTGCTGTTTATCCTATGGAGTACTGGAATAACAGCTCAATATTATCCAATGGAGAGAAGACTCTGATCCAAATATATGATGATCCTTCTTTGCTTGGATCGACCAATGGCGAAAGAGTCATTAAGGATCTTTACTATGGAGATTTTGATAATGATGGATACGAAGAATGTCTGGCAGTTCTTGAAGAGGGTGAATATGAGAATAAACTACTGATTCTCTTTACATATCAGAATGGCAGAATATACGGATATATCTCTAATATTATTTTCCATGCTGAAATCGAAATTGAAGATGATCAGATCTATGCATGCCAGGATTATTATATCCAGAAGTTTGCATTTAACTATTGCATGAATCAGTGCGTGATTAATACATATTTGGTAGATAAGGCTCCACTTAGTGAAACAGCTAAGGATACACTTGAATCATTCAGACAGGATTTACGTACAGATAAGGGCGAGCTTGGAGTACTGTTTATGGGTTGCACAGGTAACCTGTCAGGTTTATCCATGTCACAGCTTATTAAACAGACTGGCGAAAAGTATGCTGACGAGACATTTTTAACAGAACTGGATCGTTGTACAAAAATTCTTCAGCCAGGCGAAGAAGTATACCTTCTGATTCCAGCCAGCTCCAAGTATACTATTTCTGTATATGAGGTAATCTGGGGAGAACAAACAGCAGATGGTATGCCTCAACGAGGAGAATTGTTATATCAGGCAGAGCAGGGCGAAATGGTTATTGTCAGAGGTAATCAGAGCGATATAGTATCTAACATAGAGGTATCCATGAGGGCCAATGGTCAGGATCTGATATACAGCCCTTCATTATCATTGGAAAATGGAAGAGTTCAGACACAGAATAAGGTTGTAGATATAACCAGATGGAATTAAATTGTAGAGAAGGTAAAAGACATGAATAGAATAGCACTTATTAATGATTTATCTGGATTTGGCAAATGCTCATTAACAGCAGCTATTCCAGTAATATCAGCTATGGGTATACAGGCCTGTCCACTTCCAACTGCTGTATTATCTGCGCAGACTGGATTTGATAGCTACTTTTTTGATGATTATACAGACCGTATGAATCAGTATACTGATGAATGGGTCAAATTGGGAGTAGAGTTTGACGGTATCTGTTCTGGATATTTGGGAAGTCCTCTCCAAATTGAGCATGTTCTGCGTATCTTGGAAAAATTTAAAACTGACAGGACGATTTTTCTTGCAGATCCCGTGATGGGTGATAATGGTGAGTGTATAAAGACTTTTTCGGACGAATTACTTTATACCATGAAAGAACTGACCAAGAGAGCGGATATTATTACTCCTAACCTTATGGAGTTATGTCTGTTGGCAGATGTTCAGTTCGATACGCTGGTAGCGAATAAGAATAATAGTGATTATCTGGACAGAATATCTGAGGTTGCCATGAAGGTTAAGGAAAACAGTCTTCAGAAACAGACTGTAATAGTAACAGGAATTATAAGAGGTACTTCCAATCTATCAATAGGTAACCTGGTTGTTGAAGATAATGATTATTCATTTTTTGAAGGAGCATATACAGGTGAGAGTTTTTCGGGAACTGGAGACCTGTTTGCTTCTACTGTAATAGGATCTGTTGTGAAAGGAAGCACTGCTGCAGAGGCAGTACAGCTGGCAATGCGATTTTTACAGCCAGCTATTGAAGAAGCCTCCAAAGAGCATATCCCAGGAGTTCATGGCGTATACTTTGAAAAATATCTTCCAGTTTTATGGAATGATGGAAATGGTAGATGATAAATTAAGGACAGCTTGTGCTGTCCTTTGTTTGTATATATAGATATTGCAATGTAACGTTATGAATTGAGAGCTGCTTCGATTTTTTTCTTCTGAAGCATAGTGAGTACGAAGCCAAGAATAAAGCCAAGAACCATTGAGAACAGGAAGGCTACAAAACCTGGGCCTACATAGGCTACACTTGTAAGAAAACTTGGAAATGCGAATGCGTTACAGTGGGTGCCAGCAGCTCCTGCAAGCATACCTCCGATTCCTCCAGCGATGCAGGCAGCAATCATAGGTCTTACGGCTGGAACATTTACACCAAACAGGGCTGGTTCAGTTACACCAAGGGCTGCTGTAAGTGACGCCTGAAATGCAACTGTTCTTTTTTCTTTATCCTTATATATAATGCCCATCGCCAGAGCAGCTCCGGATTGACCATATACGGCGGCTCCCACAAGTGGCATTATCACATCATAGCCAGTGTTCGCAATATTACTTATGCTGATTGGAACTACTGACCAGTGAGCACCGACTACTACCATTGGCTGCATTAAAAATCCCATAAAGCCGCCAGCTGCAACAGCGTTCCAGTTATATATAGAAAAGAAGATTGCAGTTAATACATTTCCGATCCAGGAACCAATTGGTCCAAAAAGAAGGAAAGTAAATGGAAGTACAATCGCACAGCAGATTATTGGCTTCATAAATCCCCTGATTGAATCAGGAAGCTTCTCGCAGGGTTTCTCAACAAAATACAGAAGACCAATTGCCATTATTACTGGAATGACACTTGAATGATATATAGTAGAAGGAATTGTAATTCCAAAGAAGCTTAGTGTCTCTGTTCCGCCCTCGATAATAGAGTTTAACTGTGGATACAGCATGGTGGTTGGAATAAGCAGGGCTATAAAAGGATCAGTTTTCCACTGCTTTGCGGTTGTAATGGCAAGGGCAAATGGTAAAAAGTAAAAAAAACCATCTGACATGGCATAGAAAATTTGATATACTCCGCTCTGCTCTGAAAGAATTCCAAATGTTGCCAATAGAACGATTACGCTTTTGATAATACTTGCGGCAGTGAGATAACTTAATATAGGAAAAAATATTCCAGAAATCTGATCTATTATAGTGTTATACACACTTTTTTTCTTTGAAGCAGCTACTTCAGTCATCTTTTTTCCTCCAATTGAGACACATAAATGCTTTTTATTAGCATAATGTTGATTAGTTAAAAAGCAAATACCAGATATTAATATACAGTTTTGCACATTTTTTTTCTATAAAAAAGTATTTTATCTGCAAAAAATTGCTATCGTGCCCGTGACAAAACAAAAAAATGCTAATTGTCCATTTTTTATGTAAATTCAATGACAATAATTTACAGTAAAACGCAAACAACTACTATTTGAACCGTGATATTATGCTAAATGTAGAGAGGGCTCAAGCCCATAACAATTTAAAAAGGGAGGATAATTACACAAATGAAGAAAATTATTAGTGTATTACTCAGCGTAGCATTAGTTGCTACATTGCTCGTAGGCTGTGGCGGATCTTCTGCTTCAGGAGCAAAGAAGGTTGGTGTTTCAATGCCAACAAAGGATCTCCAGAGATGGAACCAGGATGGTGCTAACATGGAGAAAGAACTTAAGGCAGCTGGTTATGAAGTTGACCTTCAGTATGCATCAAACGATGTTCAGACACAGGTTTCTCAGGTTGAGAACATGATCTCTAGCGGATGTGACGTATTAGTTATCGCAGCTATCGAAGGTTCTTCACTCGGTGAAGCTCTTAACATGGCTAAGGAAAACAATGTCCCAGTTATCGCTTATGACCGTCTTCTTATGAACTCAGACGCAGTTTCATACTACGCTACATTCGATAACTACATGGTAG
>DCJA01000031.1:42590-64428 GCA_002317175.1 Lachnospiraceae bacterium UBA1712
TTCAACATGGAAATCACAGCTGGTGACCCAGGTGATAACAATGCTGGTTACTTCTTCAATGGTGCTATCGACGTTCTTCAGAAGTACATCGACAATGGTACATTAAACGTAGTTTCTGGTCAGAAGACATTTGATGAAGTAGCTACTCCATCATGGGCAACAGAAACAGCTCAGTCAAGAGCAGAAAACATTCTTTCATCTTACTATGCAGATGGAACAGAACTTGATGTATGGCTTTGCTCAAATGACTCAACAGCTATGGGTGTTGAGAACGCTTTAGCAGCTAACTACACAGGTAAGTACCCTGTAATCACAGGTCAGGACTGTGATATTGAGAATACAAAGAACATGATCGCTGGAAAGCAGTCTATGTCTATCTTCAAGGATACACGTACACTTGCTTCACAGGTTGTTAAGATGGTAGGTCAGATCCTTTCTGGCACAACAGTAGATGTTAACGATACAACAACATACGACAATGGATCAAAGGTTGTTCCTTCATACCTTTGCGAGCCTGTATTTGCAGATGCTAACAACTACAAGACAATTCTTATCGATTCTGGTTACTATACAGAGGATCAGTTAAAGTAAGATTAAAAGAAGATATTTAATATCTAATCATAGGCAGGCGGGTTTTGACCCGCCTGTTTATATAGTGAGCATGATTCTCACATTGGCGATGCAGTTACGTCGCATTTAAACGGGTTAAAAATTTTAGAGAAGTAAAGCAGGTATAACAGAAGCAAGAAAATGGAGGGAAATCTTTTGAGTAATGTGATACTTGAGATGAAGAATATCACCAAGACCTTCCCTGGTGTTAAAGCCCTTGATAACGTAAACCTTCAGGTTGAAGAGGGAGAAATTCACGCACTGGTAGGCGAAAATGGAGCTGGTAAGTCTACATTGATGAATGTTCTTAGTGGCATTTATCCATATGGTAGTTATGAGGGTGATATTGTATATAACGGTGAGGTGTGTCAGTTCCAAAAAATTAAAGATTCTGAAGAAAAAGGAATCGTAATTATTCATCAGGAGCTTGCACTTGTTCCTCAGATGTCAATCGGTGAGAATATGTTCATCGGTAATGAGAGAGGAAGCAAGAATGCAATTAACTGGAATGAAACATATAGTGAAGCGGACAAATATTTAAAGATGGTAGGACTTACAGAGTCCTCTCGTGTCTTAATTAAAGATATAGGAACAGGTAAGCAGCAGCTGGTAGAAATTGCCAAGGCGCTTGCTAAGCATGCAAAACTTCTTATTCTTGATGAGCCTACTTCATCACTTAATGAAACAGATTCAAGAGCACTTCTTGATCTTATGCTTGAGTTTAAGAAGCAGGGCATGACAATGATTATTATCACACATAAGCTTAACGAGGTAGTTTATGTTGCTGATAAGATTACAGTCGTTCGTGATGGTTCTACAGTAGAAACTATGGACTGTCACACAATGCAGATCGATGAAGACAGAATCATCAAGGGAATGGTTGGTAGAGAGATTACAGATCGTTTCCCTAAGCGTACAGATGACAACATCATTCTTAGCGATGATGAAATCAACATGGAAGTAAAGAACTGGACAGTTTACCATCCAGTATACGCTGAGCGTAGAGTAGTAGATGGTGTAGACTTCAAGGTTAGAAAGGGCGAGGTTGTTGGTATCTATGGACTTATGGGTGCAGGACGTACTGAGCTTGCAATGAGTATCTTTGGAAAGTCTTATGGTGCTTCCATAAGTGGTACTCTTCTTCTGAATGGCAAAGAGGTAACACTTAAGAATCCAAGAGAAGCTATTGATGCTGGTCTTGCATATGTTACTGAAGATAGAAAGGGCAATGGTCTGGTTCTTTCAAATCCAATCAGAGTAAATACATCCCTTGCTAATATGAAGGGCGTAAGTAACAACGGCATTATTGATAAAGATAAAGAATATCAGGTAGCTGTTGAATACAAAGATAAACTTAAGACTAAAACTCCTAGTGTTGAGCAGAATGTTGGTAACCTCTCAGGTGGTAACCAGCAGAAGGTTCTCCTTGCTAAATGGATGTTTACAGATCCTAACGTACTTATTCTTGATGAGCCTACCAGAGGTATTGACGTAGGTGCTAAGTACGAGATTTACTGTATTATCAATGATTTGGTAAGAGCAGGTAAATCAGTTGTAATGATTTCATCAGAGCTTCCAGAAGTTATCGGTATGAGTGATAGAATCTATATCATGAATGAAGGTAAGTTTGTTGGAGAGATGCCAGCAGATGAAGCTACTCAGGAAAATATTATGGCTTGTATCTTAAAGTCAGGAAGGGGTGAATAAATGAGCAGCGCAAAAATAATGGAAATAGTTAAAAAATATACTATGGTATTTGCCCTTGTATTAGTTGTTGCGTTCTTCTATTTTCAGACAGATGGTAAGGCTCTTTATCCACAGAACCTTAACAACCTGATTTCACAGAATGCATATGTATTCGTACTTGCAGCAGGTATGCTGTTATGTATTTTAACTGGTGGTAATATCGATCTTGCCTGTGGTTCCGTAATCTGTTTCATCGGTGGTATCGGTGCCGTTATGATGGACAAAGGCATTAGCGGTGTTTTTGCTGTAATAGTAATGCTTGTGGGTGGTTTATTAGTAGGAGCTTGGCAGGGATTCTGGATTGCTTATATTAAGGTTCCACCATTTATTGCAACTCTCGCAGGTATGTACGCATTCCGTGGTCTTGCAAATGTATTTATGCAGGGTTATACAATCGGTATAAGAGATGAGATGTTTTTGAAGGTATTTGGTGGTGGTGCAGATTGCTACGTTCCTGATATCTTCCATGGATCAAATATCAATATTACTTGTATCGTAGCTGGTATATTAATTGCAATCATCTATATCGCAATGGTTCTTAAGAACAGAATTAGCGCTAAGTCAAAGGGCTATGATGTAACACCTCTTTACTCAGAGCTTATCAAGATGATTGTTATCTGTGCAGTAGTTATTTGGGTATTCTACAAGTTAGCTAATTACAAGGGTATTCCTGCAGCTCTTATCTGGATTGTAGTTGTACTTCTTGCATATGGTTATATTACAACAAAGACTCGTATGGGACGTTACCTCTATGCAGTAGGTGGTAATGAAAAAGCAACAAGACTTTCAGGTATTGATCCAAGAAAGGTATACTTCTTCGCATATGTGAATATGGGATTGATGTCAGGTCTTGCAGGTATCCTTACAATTGCCAGAGCAACACAGGCTCAGCCAACATTTGGTCAGGGTTACGAAATGGATGCCATTGCAGCATGCTTTATCGGTGGTGCTTCTGCATACGGCGGTGAAGGTAATGTATTTGGTATTGTAATTGGTGCTTTACTTATGGGTGTTATCAACCAGGGTATGAGTATCATGGGTATGGAAGCTAACTATCAGAAGGTTGTAAAGGGTATCGTTCTTCTGCTTGCTATTGTCTTCGATGTATTATCAAATAAGAAGAAAAACTAGGGAGGAGGATTAAATCATGACTAAAGCTTTAGAAATTATGAAGAAAAATGCAATGCTTATTGTCCTTGTCCTTGTGTATATCTTTTTTACAGCAATGACTGGTGGTTCGATGTTCTCACCAATGAACTTTAATGCATTGATTACACAGAATGCATACGTTTTCATTCTTGCAACTGGTATGCTGATGTGTATGTTAACAGGTGGTAATATTGATCTTTCATGTGGTTCTTTTGTATGTCTCCTGGGTGCCTTTGGTGGTATCTTCATGGTAGTACAGCAGAAGAGTGCTGGTTTATCAATTTTGCTTATGTTACTTATTGGAATTGTATATGGTGCAGTACTTGGTGCACTTATTGCTTATGTTAATATTCCACCATGGATTGCAACACTTGCTGGTTACCTTGCATTCAGAGGCTGGGGAACAGCACTTCTTAGTGCAAACAGTACAACAGGTAGTATTTCACCAATGCCAGAAAGCTTCCTTAAGCTCTTTTCTGGAAAGGTATTCAGTTCACCAATAGGTCAGATGAATATCGTGTGTGTAGTAGCTGGTATTATTGCTAGTGTAATTATCGTAGTTACTATGGTAATGGGCAGAGCAAATAAGATTAAGAAGGGTTACGAAGCAGAATCTATGACATCTGTAATTGTAAAGGCTTCTTTATCAGTAGCAGCTACATTACTTGTCACATTTAAGCTTGCTATGGCAGGTGGTATTCCAACAGTTCTTGTTTGGGTAGTAGTAATCGTGTTGATTTACAGCTTTATTACTTCTAAGACAACTCTTGGACGTTATTTCTACACAATCGGTGGTAATGCAGAAGCAACAAGACTTTCTGGTGTTGATACAAGAAAGATTATGTTCTTTGCTTACCTTAACATGGCAGTACTTACTGTTATTACATCATATATTGTTATGGCAAGATTCCAGGCAGCTAACTCAACTTCTGGAACTAACTACGAAATGGATGCTATTGCAGCCTGTGTAGTAGGTGGTGTATCTGCTTATGGTGGTTCTGGTTCCGTATTTGGTATGGTAATTGGTGCTACACTTATTGGTGTTATTAACCTTGGTATGTCACTTATGGGTGTAGATGCTAACTGGCAGAAGGTTGTAAAGGGTGTCGTTCTTCTTGCAGCAGTAGTATTTGATATTCTTGCAGCAAAAAAGAATGCTACAAAATAGTAAACCAAATATCGCTAGCTTTAGAGCGATGTTTCACGAGGCGAAGCCTGGTTTTAACTAGAAGTAAATAGAATTATGATATAGGCCTTCCACATTTGTGGAGGGCCTTTTTATGTTTCATTACTCAATCATTGAATAAAATCCATTTCACATATTATTCACACTTTTTACAGAATTATTTCACCATATTAAAATATAATCTGTTTTATAGTTCAGAATGAGGGACATTTATTAATCTCATTGGCTTAAAGAAGAAAGTCAAACTAATGAGAAATAATAAATAGATCAGAAAGGAGATATAGAGTGAAATTTCGACACGAATGGAAGCATGAGATCAATTTCGCTGATAAGCTTGTGCTGGAGTCGCGGCTTTCGGCTGTCATGCATAGAGATCCACATGCAATCAATAATAAATACGAGATAAGAAGTCTGTATTTTGACACTCCAACTGATAAGGCTTTAAGAGAAAAGATGGATGGAGTGAATATAAGAGATAAATATCGAATCAGATATTATAACGATGATACTTCATTCATTACTTTGGAGAAGAAAAGTAAGATGAATGGTTTGTGCTCGAAGCAAAGCTGCAGAATAAGCAAAGAAGAGGCACAGAGAATCGTTGACAATGATATTGAATGGTTAATATCGGACGAGAGAGCTTTATGTCATGAGTTGTACTCAAAGATGAAAGCAGAAAGATTAAGGCCAAAGACAATAGTCGATTATACAAGAACACCATTTGTATATGGCCCTGGAAATGTTCGAGTTACCATCGATTATAACATTAGGACAGGAGAGTTCAGAACAGACTTTTTAAATCCTGACACAATCACAATTCCTATATCAGATAATCCGATAATACTTGAGGTTAAATGGGATGAGTATCTTCCTGATATTATCAGGGATGCCGTGTCTATTCCAAGCAGACATGTAACCGCGTTTTCAAAATACGAGCAGTGTCGTATGTATGGATAGAAATGTTAATCATAATCAAGAAGTAATAGTATAAATTAATAAAACCAATAATGGTTAAACAAAGGAGAAAACAATGACATTCAATGATATTTTTAAATCAAGCTTTTTGGAAAATGTAACCGCAATCAGTGCGTTGGACATCTTTTTAACGATAGTACTTGCTTTTGGTATAGGACTTTTCATCTTCTTTATTTATAAGAAAACCTATCAGGGAGTAATGTACTCATCATCATTTGGTATTACACTTGTTGCACTTACAATGATTACATCGATGGTTATCTTAGCGGTAACATCCAATGTAGTTCTTTCACTGGGTATGGTTGGTGCCCTTTCTATTGTTCGTTTTCGAACTGCAATCAAGGAGCCTCTTGATATTGCATTTTTGTTCTGGTCAATTGCAGCAGGTATCGTGCTTGCAGCTGGAATGATTCCGCTTGCAGTATTAGGAAGTGTTGCAATAGGCGTAATCTTACTCATTTTTGTAAATAAAAAACCACATAAAAAGCCATATATTCTTGTTCTTACATGTGATGGCTATGAAACAGAGAAACAGGTTATGGAGTTCTTAAGCACTAACCTTGATAAGTGTATCGTAAAATCTAAGTCAGCACAGAAGGATCTTGTTGAACTCAATCTTGATGTAAGACTTAAGGATGCAAATACAGACTTTATAAACAAAGTAACACAGATGAATGGTGTAAACAGCGCAGTACTCGTAAGCTACAGCGGAGAGTACATGAACTAGGAGAGCAGTATGTCAACAAGTAAGCATATAGACAAAATATGTATCGCAGTCATAGCTTGCACACTTCTGATTACCGTATTGTTCATGTTTGGATCATCCTGGGGACTGACTGCTGTTGCTAGTGGAAAAGGATACGAAAACCGATTATTTAACACGGACTCAGTTCATAAGATAGACATAGTCATGGATAACTGGGATGATTTTATAGCCTCCTGTGAAAATGAGGAATATGTATCCTGCTCAGTAATTGTTGATGGTGAGAAGTACAGTAATGTAGCTCTTCGTGCCAAGGGCAATACTTCACTCAGTAATGTCAGTGAGATGAATAGCGACAGGTACAGCTTTAAGATGGAATTTGACCATTATGAAAATGGAAGAACCTATTATGGACTTGATAAGCTATGTCTGAACAATCTTATTCAGGATAATACTATGATGAAAGATTATCTCGTGTATCAGATGATGGAGGAGTTTGGAGTTGACTCACCACTTTGCAGCTATGTGTATATCACGGTAAATGGAGAAGACTGGGGATTATATCTTGCAGTAGAGGGCGTAGAAGATAGTTTCTTGGAGCGTAATTATGATTCTGAAGGTGAACTATACAAACCTGATAGCATGAGCTTTGGTGGTGGACGAGGCAATGGTAAGGATTTTGATATGAGTGAATTTGACTTCGGTGATGATGACGAAGATTCATCGGATGATAATAAGACTACAAATAACGAAGACTCATCAGATAGCGATAATAGTGTTTCTACGGAAGGTAACTCGAATAGAAAAGGAAAAGCAAACGGCGATTTCAATTTCCCGGATAATGCGCAGGGTGGACCAGGAAACTTTGATCCTTCGAATTTTAATCCAGCTGATATGTTCCAGGGTGAAGACTTTGATCCAAGCAATATGCCAGGAGATTTTAGCTTTTCAAATGATAGTTCAAAGAAAGGCGCAGGCGGTTTTAACTTCGGCGGATTCGGAATGGGTAGTGATGATGTTAAACTTAAGTATTCTGATGATAATGTAAGCAGTTATTCAAATATTTTTGACAATGCAAAGACAGATGTTTCTAACAAGGATAAGAAGAGGTTAATTAATTCACTTAAGAATCTGACAGAATATGAGAATCTGGAAGAGACTGTAGATATTGAAGAAGTAATCAGATATTTTGTGGTTCACAATTTTGTGGTAAATGGAGACAGCTATACTGGTATGATGATTCATAACTACTATCTTCATGAATCAGATGGTCAACTGAGTATGATCCCATGGGATTACAATCTGGCTTTTGGAACCTTCCAGGGAGGAGATGCCTCATCATCGGTTAATTCCTCTATAGATAATCCAGTATCAAATGGAAGTGTTGATGACAGACCAATGATAGGATGGATATTCTCAGATGAGAAATATACGGATATGTATCATGAGACTTTTTCAGAGTTTGCAGAGGAATGGTTAGATAGTGGAAAACTTCAGAACATGATAGAAGAAACAGCAGAGCTTATCAAGCCGTATGTTGAGAAGGATCCAACAAAATTCTGTACAACAGAGGAGTTTGATAAAGGTGTTGAAGCAATCAGTAAGTTTGTTGAGCTTCGTTCAGAAGCTGTGATAAGACAGCTTAATGGTGACGACACTAAGGTTGATACTGCCGACTTAAATACCTCAGATATGGGTACTATGAATCAGGGCGGTGGCGGCTTCGGTGGAGGCGGTGGCAATAAGCCATCGGGTGATTTCGACCCAGCTAACAAGCCATCGGGTGAGTTTGATTCAAGTAATATGCCATCGGGTGAGTTTGATTCAAGTAATATGCCATCGGGTGATTTTGATCTAAGTAATATGCCATCGGGCGACTTCGACCCAAGTAATATGCCATCAGGTGGTTTTAATCAACAATAATATCATATCAATATATTGCAAATATTAGCGAACCAGGAAGGGAGTTTTCTCTTCCTGGTTTTGCGTTAGCAGGATTCTCTAATTATAAGTTCGCAGGGAATTCTGGCACGCAGAGGTGTGTGATTCTTAAGGTTTGAGGCAGCATACACCAGGTTGGCACCATGCTGACCCATATTATAAGCGGGAGCATTGATACTTGATAACTGAGGGCTTACGTATTCGCAAGTCTCATCGTTATTGAAGCCTATGATAGAGATATCTTCCGGAATTCGTAAGCCGCGTTCCTTGATTGCCTTCATAGCACCAATGGCAATAGCATCGTTGGCGCACACAAACGCTGTTGGAAAAGATGTATCAGCTGGGGGACAGGATTGCGAAGAAATGAATTTATCTGTCTCACATGTCTTACGATCCAAAAGAATGGACATCATTTCATAGCCAGAGGCTGAGCTAAAGCATCCCTCCATAAAAAATGAGTCAGCATCCATATTTCGATGTTGCATATATTTCTTATAGGCAACAGTTCTCTCATCAACAAGTTTTTCGTGCTTTCCAACATATTCTGTACCAGCCAGGAAACCAATTTTGGTATGTCCTTTATTGCTAAGATAATTGAGCGCAGAATATATTGCCTGCTCAAAATCCATGGAAAGAGAAGTTATGTTGTAATCGTTAACTGGCATATCAAGAAATACTATATTTGAACATATTTTGATTAGTGTAACAATTTCTTCATGGGAGAATTTGCCCAGACAGATTAAGCCATTTACATTTTTTAATCTGGAAAAGCCACCTTCATCTCCAGGAAAATATCGAATAATATTCAGCTCATTTTCAGCACAGAAATCTTCTATGCCTTGTCTAGCACGTAGGTAGTAGGTATCGGTTAATTCTTCTTCCGCGGTAAACCATTGTACAATTCCCATAGTGAAAGCAGATTTTTTGGCGGGTGCGCTGCCACGAAGATTGTTATAGTTAACAGCTTTTGCCGCAGCAATTACCTTCTTTCTTGTTTCTGTAGAAGCATTAAAAGTAACGTCATTATTAAGTATTCTTGAAACAGCACCAATAGAAACACCGGTTTCTTTTGCTATATCTCTTATTGTGGCCATATTATCTCCATTACACTGCTAAACATAAAGTGTCCTGTAAATTCATTTATGCTAAGCGTTATCGCTTGTTGTTTACTAAACAAATGTATCATTAACACCGTTGTAAGTCCACTAGTATTTTCGGATAAATAAAGATATGAAAGGAAATTGTGCACTATAAACAAAAGAGGAGTATTATTTTTTACATCAATGAGATGGTAAACATTTGGTAAACAAGTTGAAGCGCAAACCTTCAAGGAGTAAAAATATATTAAGGAGAATAATATACTGAATCATTTGGAGGGTTTGGGATGAATACTAGTTTAATTAAAGAGAATCTGAGACTTGGTGAATACAAAGAGCTTTTGACTGATATATATGCAGATGAATCAAGAATTGATTATCAGACAAACAGATATATCAATGCGGTGGAACGTTATGAAAAACTGTATGGAGTAAATGAAGTGATTATATGCAGTGCTCCTGGAAGAAGTGAGATATGCGGTAATCATACGGATCATCAGCATGGTGAAATTCTTGCTGCAGCAATTAACCTGGATGCTATTGCAGTGGTTGGATATACAGAAGATGGCATATGTCGAATTACGTCAGAGGGATATGACGAAGTTGTAGTAGATATTGATGATTTGGAGTATGTAAAGGAAGAGGAAGGCAGCAGTAAATCACTTATCAAGGGTGTACTTTTCAGACTTGTTGAAGAGGGCTATGTGATAGGAGGATTCAATGCATTTATTACAAGTGATGTAATCAATGGAGCAGGACTTTCATCCTCAGCAGCTTTTGAGACATTAATTGGAACAATTGTAAGCTTCGCATTTAATAATGGTGGATTAGACAGTGTGATAAATGCGATTATAGGGCAGTATGCAGAAAATGTTTACTTTGGAAAGCCTTGTGGCCTGATGGATCAGATGGCCTGCTCAGTGGGAAGCTTGGTTCATGTAGATTTTAATGCTCCTATGGATAAGGCAATAGAAAAGATCGATTTTGATCTTAATAAATACGGCTATAGTCTGTGCATAACTGACACAAAGGGAAGTCATGCTAACCTTACACCTGAGTATGCAGCCATTCCTGCAGAGATGAAACAGATTGCAGAATATTTGGGTAAAGAATATCTGGTTGAGGTAAGCAAATCTGAGATACTTGCAAATATTAATCCGCTTAGGGATAAATGCGGTGACAGAGCTGTATTAAGGGCGCTTCATTGTATAGAAGAAAATGAAAGAGTTAGAGATGCGGTGTCTGCAATAAAGGCTAATGATGTGAATTCGTTTTTAGAAATAATCAGAGAATCTGGTAATTCTTCCTTTAAGTTTCTGCAAAATGTCTACTGTAATAGTGATGCAGCTCATCAAAACATTTCGCTTGCGCTTGCAATAAGTGAAGATATTCTTAAACAGGGTAAGGGAGTATGCAGGGTTCACGGTGGCGGATTTGCCGGAACTATTCAGGCATTTGTTAAGAATGAAAGCGTAGATGAATATCTAAAGACAATGAATAGTATTTTTGCTGATGGAGCATGCAACGTACTTAAGATCAGAAAGTACGGCGGAATATGCGTAGTATCCTAGGATGGTTAGAAAGTAGAGAATACAGATAACGTTCTGGATATATAGATATGTAGAGAAAAACGTAGCAGCTCAGAGCATTCATAAGATATGGATATGTGGGAATAGTAATGAGTAAGAATATATATGAATTAATTGATGAATTAGTCGAATATGGAATAAGATCTGGTCTGGTTGAGAAAGAAGACAGAATATATGTTATCAACCAATTGCTGGAGTTATATAAGCGGGATGATTATGAAGAAATAGCTAGAAAGATTAGTAACAGAAAGCTTCATGAGATTCTGGAGGACATGCTTGAGCTGGCATTTCAGGAGGGACTTATTCCTGATAATTCTGTTTCAGAGAAAGATCTGTTTGACACAAAAATAATGGGAATATTAACCCCAATGCCAAGTGTGGTCAGAAGGACATTTAATGATCTTATTTCCAAAGACAGCAGAAGTGCAACTGATTATTATTATTCATTAAGTAAAGCTTCCAATTATATTCGCGAAGACAGAATCAGAAAAGATGAAAAATGGGTATGTCAGACAGAGTATGGAGATATGGATATTACAATCAATCTTTCCAAGCCAGAAAAGGATCCAAGAGATATCGCCAAGGCGGGAAAGATGAAAAAATCAGGATATCCCATGTGTCTTCTATGTAAGGAAAACGAGGGATATGCGGGACATTTGTCGCATCCTGCCAGACAAAATCACCGAATTGTGCCAATTACACTAAACAATCAGCAGTATTTCTTACAGTATTCGCCTTATGTTTATTACACTGAACATTGTATAATTTTTAATAGTGAACATACTCCTATGAAGATTGATAAGGCTGTATTTGAGAAGCTATTTGATTTTGTGGAACAGTTTCCTCATTATATGGCAGGTTCCAATGCTGACCTGCCAATTGTAGGTGGATCTATACTGAGTCATGATCATTTTCAGGGAGGAAGATACACATTTGCCATGGCAAAAGCAGAATGCGAAAAACATTTTGTCATTCCAGGTTATGAGCAGATCAGAGCTGGAATTGTTCACTGGCCTATGTCGGTAATAAGACTTAATGGTGATGATAAGAAGATGATGACGGAGGCAGCAGATCATATTCTTGAGTGTTGGAGAAAATATACAGATGAAGAAGCATTTATCTTCAGCGAAACTGAGGGTGAAGCACACAACACCATAACTCCTATAGCCAGTATGAGAGATGGCAGATATGAAATTGATCTGGTGCTTAGAAATAATATAACGACTGAAGATAAGCCCTGGGGAGTATATCATCCGACGGCAGATTTGCATCATATCAAAAAAGAGAACATTGGGCTGATTGAGGTAATGGGGCTTGCTATACTTCCATCCAGATTAAAGAAAGCGATTGAGATACTAAAAGAGGCCTTAATCAATGGAAAAGATTATCATGAGATAGAAGAATTAGATAGTCATGTCGAGTGGGTAGACAGCTGGATAAATGATTATGAAATAAATGCGGATAATGTGCAGACAATAATTCATGATGAAATAGGAAAAGTATTTGTAAAAGTGCTTGAGTGCGCAGGGGTGTATAAATGCGATAAGGCTGGGCGCGAAGCATTTGACAGATTTATAGCAGTTCTGTAGCAGCCCTGTACAGTAGAACTATAGTGAGATGGGTACAAAAATGATAGCAATTCGGATTGCAAAAGATAGCGAATAGTAATTCAGATTGCAAAATAGATAGCAAAAAGAAAAGTGAGTTTGGATGCTAAAGAGACGAATTAGAAGGAACAGGAGGGTTACATGTCAGAGAGAATATACATAAACAATGATTGGAAATTTAGTGAAGTTTTTAGTGACGAAATGCTGAAAGCAAACTATAACGCGAGAGATTTGCAGGTAGTACGTATTCCGCATACAGTTAAAGAAACTCCTTATCATTATTTTGATGAAAAAGAATATCAGATGATAAGTGCATATATAAGGGAATTGAAAATTCCTAAGGAATGGGCTGATAAAAGTATCAGAATCACACTTGATGGCGTAGCTCATAGTAGTGAAATCTATATTAACGGTGTAAAGCTTGGGGAGCATCACTGTGGATATACTGCTTACACTGTGGATATCAGCGAGGCAGTAGAGTATGGTAAAGACAATATTCTGCTTGTTAAAGTGGATAGTCGTGAAGATCAGAACATTCCACCATTCGGATATGTAATCGATTACATGACTTATGGGGGCATCTATAGAGATGTATACTTGGAAGTATCCGAAAAAACTTATATATCAGATGTATTTGTAACCACAAAGCTGGCTCATAGATATGATACTGAAGAGGGTGAGCGCAGATGTGCGAAGTCGCAGCTCATTTCCAAGGTCACAATTGAGGGAGCCAAGCCAGGAATGACGGTTCTTCAAAGTGTTGAGTTACCATCAGCTGTTGGTTCAACAATACTTGGACTGGAGGAATATGAGATTGCTGAAGCTGATATTGTGGATTCGCGATGTGAGCTTACACTGAGCAGAGCCACAGGAGATGTAGCTCTTTGGGACATAGAGAATCCAGCTTTATACAGGGTATCTACAGCTATCATTTCAGATGATAAAGTGGTTGACAGCAATGTCACAAGATACGGATACAGGAAAGCTTCATTTAGAAAAGACGGATTTTATCTTAATGGTCGAAAGATTAAAATAAGAGGATTAAACAGACATCAGAGTTACGCGTATGTAGGATACGCCATGCCTGAATCTATGCAGAAACTGGATGCTGATATCCTCAAAAACGAGTTAGGGCTCAATGCAGTAAGAACCTCGCATTATCCTCAGTCACATTATTTTATGGACAGATGTGATGAACTGGGACTTCTGGTATTTACTGAGATTCCGGGCTGGCAGCATATCGGTGATGAGGAATGGAAACTGCAGGCAATCAAAAATGTTGAGGACATGATTATTCAGTATAGGAATCATACTTCTATTATCCTTTGGGGAGTAAGAATTAACGAATCTAAGGATGATGATGAATTCTATACAAGGACCAATGAGCTGGCTCGCAGGTTTGATCCATCAAGACAGACAGGTGGTGTTAGATGCTACAAGAAGAGCAATCTTTTAGAGGATGTATACACCTACAATGATTTTGTTCATACAGGGAAGAATCAGGGCTGTGATAAGAAGAGTGCAGTAACTTCAGATAATGAGAAACCGTATCTTATCTCGGAATACATGGGACATATGTATCCTACCAAGGCTTTTGACTGGGAGGAGCACAGGGTTGAGCATGCAATAAGACATGCCAATGTGCTTGAATCGGTTGCTGCACAGTCTGGTATTGCTGGAAGTTTTGGCTGGTGTATGTTTGACTACAATACCCATAAGGATTTCGGAAGCGGAGACAGGATCTGTTACCACGGAGTAATGGATATGTTTAGAAATCCAAAGCTTGCAGCTGCGGTTTATTCAAGTCAGCAGGACGATGAACCTGTGCTGGAACTTAGCTCGTCTATGGATATAGGAGAGCATCCAGGCTGCAATAGAGGCGAGACATATATATTCACTAACGCAGACAGCGTACGGATGTACAAGAATGATCATTTCATCAAAGAGTTTACTCATGAGAACAGTGATTACAAGAACCTGGCAAATGCGCCTATCAAGATTGATGACTATATAGGAGATCTGCTAGAGGTTAATGAAAATATGCCGCATAAGCAGGCCGAAGAGGTTAAGAGCATCCTCAATGAGGTGGCAAAATTTGGTCTCTACAACATGTCTAAGCCAGCATATCTAAAGGCAGGTAAGATGATGCTTGTATATCACATGTCGATGGATGATGCTGTAAAGCTTTACAACAAGTACATTGGAGACTGGGGTGGTGAATCAACCATCTACAGATTTGAGGCAATCAAGGATGGTGAGATAGTTAAGACTCTTACTAAGGCTCCAATGACTGTGGCTAAGCTTAAGGTTAATGCAGACCATACTAATCTTGTTGAGAAAAATAGTTATGATGTGGCAGGAATCAGAATAGAAGCAGTTGACGAGAATGGTAACAGACTTCCATTTTACAATGACCCGGTTGTGCTTGAGGCAAAGGGACAGATTGAGCTTATCGGACCATCGGTTATTGCAATGTCAGGCGGAATGTTTGGAACCTATGTCAGGACGAAGGGGCGAAAGGGAAAAGGTAGCCTGAAGATCAAACTTGGAAACGGAGTGGAAGAGATTGTAGAGTTTGAGGTTAGCAAATAGGTATAAGTAGATTGAAGTTAGCAGGCAGAAGAAAGTATGAGGTGGTTATATGAAGTTAACAGGAAAAGAGAAGTTGTCCTATGGCCTTGGTGCGGTAGGAAAAGATATGGTGTATATGCTTTCAGCATCATACATTTTGTACTACTACCAGGATATTCTTGGAGTAAGTGCGATTGCCATGGGAATCATACTTATGGCAGCAAGAATATTTGACGCGTTTAACGATCCTATAATGGGTGTTATTGTTGCAAAGACCAAGACTAAATGGGGCAAATTCAGACCATGGCTGTTTATCGGTACAGTAATCAATGCTGTGATTCTGTATCTGATGTTTGCTGCTCCACCAGCGTTGACAGGTACGGGACTTGTGGCCTATGCAGCAGTAATATATATCCTTTGGGGCGTTACCTATACAATGATGGATATACCATTCTGGTCCATGATTCCAGCCTTTACAGACGGTGGCAAGGAGAGAGAAAACCTTACGACTCTTGCGAGAAGCTGTGCCGGAGTTGGATCGGCTCTTATCACTGTAGTTACTATTATGGCAGTTCAGCTTTTGGGCGCAGGAGATGAGAGAGTTGGTTTCAAGTACTTTGCAGCTATTGTAGCAATAATCTTTGTACTATTTATCAGCTTCACCTGTAAGACTATTAAGGAAAAGTCCACAGTTGATATTGATTCGCCTTCTGTAGGAGAGATGTTTAAGGCACTTTTGCAAAATGACCAGGCCATGGTTGTGGTTGCAGCAATTGTACTTATCAACTGTTCTCTTTATATTACTTCCAATCTTCTTATTTACTTCTTCAAATATGATGTAGCAGGTGAGAGTTGGTATGGTACATATACACTGTTTAATACCTTTGGTGGTGGTATACAGATACTTTCCATGATGTTATTCCCACTTATAAGAAAGAAACTCAGTGCAACTCAGGTATTCTATGTAAGTATGGCTTGTGCAATGGTAGGCTATGGTATACTTTTTGTACTTATGTGCCTGGGTGTACACCAGCTTCCAATTCTACTGATTCCTGCATTTGCAATATTTGTAGCATTTGGACTTCTAACAGTACTTACAACGGTATTTCTTGCCAACACAGTTGATTACGGTGAGCTGAAGAATAGCAGACGTGACGAAAGTGTCATTTTTTCTATGCAGACCTTTGTAGTTAAGCTGGCTTCAGGTGTGGCAGCGTTGGTGGCTTCCATTTGCCTGGAACTCAGTAATCTCAGCAGCAATACTGACAATGTGGTTACAGAGGCAGCAGGTACTTCTTCGGTAATTATTCTTCGTATGACAATGGCAGTAATACCTATTATTGGTCTGCTGATTGCATTGATGGTTTTCAAAAAGAAATTTATACTTAATGAAGAAAAGATAGATGAGATTACAGCAGAGCTTAAGGAGAAGGCTGAAGCGTAGGTATTAATAGGGGTGAATAAATGATTATATGTGAAAACAAGCATTTCGTGCTTAGTACAAAATCAACTACATATGCTTTCTGGGTACTTCCAACAGGACAGCTGGAGCATCTGTATTATGGAAAGAAAATTAAGTTTGGTCCTGGCCTTCAGGGCATTGATACATTAAAGGAGCAGTGGGCATTTGCACCAGGCAATACGGTTGTATATGATAACGACCATTGGGAATATACTCTGGAAAATGTGAGACTTGAGATGTCTACACTTGGCCATGGTGACTACAGGGAACCACTAGTATGCATCACTCATGCAGACGGTGGCAGAACCTCTGACTTTTTATACAGTGATTACAAGGTAATAAAGGGCAGAACTGAATTAAAGGATATGCCGACTTCTTATGGAACAGAGGATGAAGTAGAAGAACTCACAATTGTTCTTAAAGACAAGAATTACAATACTGAGCTGGAACTTCGTTACTGCGTTTACGAAGAAAAGGATGTTATCACAAGAACAGCAGTACTTAGAAACTGCGGCAAGAATGACATCACTGTCACTCGCCTTATGAGTATGATGCTTGATATGAAGGACTCTGATTATGAGCTTACTACCTTCCACGGAGCCTGGGTAAGGGAAATGGGCCGAGACAGAAGACATGTAAGTCATGGCAAATACGTGGGCGGTACAATGTCTGGTGTAAGCTCTAATAAATGCAATCCGCTAATGCTTCTTTCAAAGCCAGGGACAACACAGAATAAGGGTGGTGTATACGGCTTTAACCTCGTCTACAGTGGCAATCATGCTGAAATAGTTGAGATTGGATCACATGATAAATTAAGAGTAATGAACGGCATTCAGCCAGAGGGATTTAGCTATCTTTTAAAAGAAGGTGAAACTCTTGAGGCTCCTGAGGCGGTTATGACATATTCGGAAAATGGTTTCAATGGAATGAGTGGAAACATGCACGCATTTATCAGAAATCATATTGTAAGAGGAGAATGGAAGAACAAGGTTAGACCAATTCTTCTTAACAGCTGGGAAGCAGCATACTTCGATATCAATGAGAGCAAGCTGGTTAAGCTTGCCAAGGCAGCAGCTAAAGTGGGCATCGAGCTTCTGGTTATGGATGATGGCTGGTTTGGCGAGAGAAATGATGACAGACGTTCTCTTGGTGACTGGGTGCCAGACAAGAAAAAACTTCCTAATGGACTTAAAGGCCTGTGCGATAAAATCAACGAGGCTGGAGTGGATTTTGGTATCTGGGTTGAACCAGAGATGGTCAATGTGGACAGTAACTTATACAGAGCACATCCAGACTGGTGCCTTGCAGTTCCAGGAATCAATCATTCCGAAGGAAGAAGTCAGCGAGTTCTTGATCTTTGCAGAGAGGATGTTCAGGACTACATTATTGATGCAATGTCAGAGGTGTTTGGAAGTGCAAACATAGCCTATGTTAAGTGGGATATGAACAGACCTATTACAGACTATTATTCAGAAAGTCTGCCAGCTGACAGACAGGGAGAAGTGGCTCACCGTTATGTACTTGGTCTTTACAGAATTATGAAGACACTTACAGAGAAGTTTCCTCACATTCTATTCGAGGGATGTTCTTCTGGTGGTAACCGTTTTGACCTTGGTATATTAAGCTATTTCCCACAAATCTGGGGAAGTGATAATACAGATGCAATTTGCAGAGCCTCTATTCAGGATGGATATAGCTATGGCTATCCACCAGAGACAATCGGGGCACATGTTTCAAACTGTCCAAATCATCAGACTTTAAGAGAGACACCACTTGAGACAAGATTTGCTATTGCAAGCTTTGGCGCATTTGGTTACGAATGCAATCTGTGTGATATGAGCAGGGAAGAACTTGCTGCAATTGCGGTTCAGGTTGCACTGTATAAAGATATGCGACAGACTATTCAGTTTGGTACCATGTATCGCGGACGATCATTTTATTCAGGAGCATTGTCTCAGATGCATGAGGCAATGGATGATAATATTTGCGAATGGACTGTTGTATCACCAGATAAGAGCAAAGCGGTTGGTATGATCGCCCAGACACTGGTTAAGGCAAACTGGCCATATCAGTATTACAAGCCAGTAGGACTCGACCCTGATGCGCTATATCATTTTACCAATAGATTTTTGAAGCACAATATCAAGGAGTTTGGAGATCTGGTTAATCAGGTTGCTCCTGTGCATGTTCGCCAGGATTCCCTCCTTCACAATGTGCTGGCACGTATGATTAAGATGGATGGTGAGAAGGAAGATATCACAGCCTACGGAGATGTATTTATGGAAGCTGGCATTAACTTAAAGCCTGGTTTCGGTGGCACTGGATATGATGACAGGGTTCGTTTCTTCCCAGACTTTGCTTCAAGACTTTACTTTATGGATAAAGTTGAGGAATAAATGAATTTGATCGGTAAACCTGCAGATGTGGGTTTACCGGTTTTTATTTGGAATTATTTATTCTATAATAGTACAGGGCATATCCTGTAAAGGTGTATCAGAAAAGGTGTAGGTAATGAAAAAGAATTATTATCTTAAATCCATAATAATAGTCACAGTGATTATAATCACATGCGGTTTATGCGGGTGTGGAATATTTACTTCCGTTGATGAAGCACTCAAAGCCAACAAAACAAAATCAGACGATAAATATTATGCAAATAGAAATGTGCCAGCAGTAGATTTGGATTTGGAAGTTACATGTGTTGGTGACGAATCGAAATTCAATAAGGATTTGCGAGTTAGCAGATGTGTATATAAGTATCTTGAAGAAGGTGACAAAAGCAGTCTTAAAAAGATGTTCGCAAAGTCGGTTATTGAGGATAAGGAAAATGAGATTGATAGGGGATTAGATGAACTGATAGACTACTATAATGATCTTGAGATTGATGGCTATCTGGTGGAATCAAATAGTGAGTATGAGGTCAATAAAGTTAATCCTAAAGTAAGAAATATTGAGTACACATATCACACCAGTTTTAATTACAATGGTGACAGATATATATTAGACATTATGTATGTGGATTATTCACTTAACGATGATGACTTAATTGGCGTGCATGGCCTCAGACTGAAAAATCGTGATAAAGATGAAACGGTTGTAGTTAATACAATTGAAACTGACATATAACGATGAGACAGTCATGGTTAATACAATTGAGACTGATATATAACGACGTGACAGTCATGGTTAATACAATCGCAGCTGATATATACAATGGGAAATGTCAGGACGAATGTGTTTTATATATAGCTTAACTATGAAAAAGTGTGGTTTGAAAAATGAGAATAGAGACAGATAATTTATTGATTCGTTCCATTGAACATGGGGATGAGAAAGTCTTTGCAGAAATGGCAAAAGACGGGAGTCTTTATGATATAGGGTTTGATGAGGGCTGCGAATCCTGGATAGGAAAATGGATAGAGGATGCAGTTTCGTTAAGCGTGAACGATGATCCGAAAATAGAGTATATTGCTTGTACGGTATGTCTGAAAGAATCAAAAGAGATAATTGGTTCTGTTGGATGTTCTTATTATGAAGATTTGGATGAAGTTGGCATCACTTATTTTGTGGGACAGCAGTATCGTGGGAAGGGCTACGCTGCTGAAAGTGTTGCGGCGTATATGAAATATTTTTTTGATCATTATTCAATTGATAAGATGATAGCAACAATTCGTGAAGCCAATCCTGCTTCCTGGAAAACTGTGGAGAAATGTGAATATAGACTTGTAGAGACAAAGATGTACCAGGACATCAATGATGATGAGCCACAGTTGTATAGATTTTACGAGTTTAGAAAATAGCGGTGTTGACGCTGTACAACAAAGTGATGACCGAGGGTGTGAAGATGAAAAAGATATGTGTTTTATTAAGTTTAATAATGTGCTCATTTTTATTAGTTTCATGTGCCGGAGACGACACATACAAATTAGCGAAGAAAATATATGAGTATAAACTTACTGGAAATGGTTATGAGCAGGCTCTTGGGATGGCGCAGAAGGGTGACTATGACGCTAACTGCGAAGCGTGTTTTAAGGGCATGGATACAGAGCAAATCTCTCTGTTTGCATATGCCTGTAAGGTCGATTACGAGATTGCTAAAGCAGTGTACGCAAATGGTGCCGATATAGAGTCTTCAAATTCTGAGTTTTTTGAAACACCTTTGCTGGCTGCCCTTGAAGGCAATCGAAATAACACGGAAATGATATACTGGCTGATTGATGAGGGGGCAGATATTAATGCAGTCGCATTTGACAAATGCTGCGTATTTCATTATTTGAGATTTTGGGATGATAATGCCAAAACTCAGGAACTCATCAAATATTTCAGGGAAAACTGTGATATGGACTACCTTGAGAAGAGCACTGAAGGTACAGTGTTTGCTAAATGGGATGAAATGTGGGATGAAAATGGGGAATTCATTTTCTATGAGAGAGAATAAGCTACATTTTGTTTACTTTTTGCCTAAAATATCTTATTCTATAGGTTAGATGAAATTTTTTAATATTTATTATAAAGGAGTATGAATTATGAATCTTTCACCACTTCAGAAAGCAAGATATGAGTATAGCCCAAAACTTCCAGGCATGCTCAGAAATGGTATCGCTGAAATCTGTGTTAAAGAAGGCGCAGCTACAGCATCTGTAGCAGATCAGGAGAAGATCGCAGCACTTTTCCCTAACACATATGGTAAGCCAGAAGTAACATTCCAGAAAGGACAGAATACATCAGCTGCTAAGAAGCAGGTTGTAGGTGTTATCCTTTCAGGTGGACAGGCACCAGGTGGACACAATGTTATCAGTGGTCTTTATGATGCTCTTAAGGCTACAAACAAGGACAATGTTCTTTTAGGATTCAAGGGCGGCCCAGATGGACTTCTTAAGAATGACTATGTTGAATTTGATGATGCGTTCATCGATGCATATAGAAACACAGGTGGTTTCGATATCATCGGTTCTGGTAGAACAAAGCTTGAGACAAAGGAACAGTTCGCTATCGTAGCAGAAAATGCTAAGAACAACGGCCTTACAGCAGTTGTTATCATCGGTGGTGATGATTCTAATACAAATGCTGCAACACTTGCAGAGTATATGGCAGCAAACAATACAGGTATTCAGGTTATCGGATGTCCTAAGACAATCGATGGCGATCTTAAGAATGAAGATATCGAAGCTTCATTTGGTTTCGATACAGCTACAAAGACATA
>DCJA01000005.1:0-21052 GCA_002317175.1 Lachnospiraceae bacterium UBA1712
TTCTCAAAGAGATAATAAACAGAAATTTGATTTTTCAGAAACCCGCATTTTATGCGGGTTTCTTTTTATGTCTAGAAATCGAAGTCAGTTATCAAAAGGTACAAAGTGGCACAGTTTAGGCGAAACGAAGAGTAGCGCTTTACAGTACCAGGAACTTGTATTTTTCAACGGAATACAGTGGAACAAATGGAATCATGATTGGAACAGTTTTAACATATTCCTGATATTCAGGATCGCTGCCATAATTTTTGTTCTGACGAACTTCAAGTCTTCTTGCACCGCTAAACATTACAAATACAATTCCAAGATAACCGAGGATTGCAATTATCCATTGAGCCAGCCCTGCAAAAGATGTTATTCCAATAACAAAAAGCCCCGTCCATATTAGTAGTTCGCCAAGGTAATTAGGACAACGAACGATTTTAAATAAGCCTTCGCTACAAAATCTTTTTGGATTAAGTTTTTTCTGTCTGCTCTTGGAAATATCTGAAGCAGATTCAAGTATGATTCCTGCGATTGTGATTAGGGTACCAATGACGTAGGAAGCGGTAATATGAGTATTGCCATTTGCAAATCTGAATAAAGCAGGTGATATCATCAATACATAAAGCAATGCACAGAAAATCCAAAGCATGCATTTAACGAAAAATCCCATGCTGCTTCCGTCTTTTATCTCAGTCTTCATGTGAGTCTGGTAGCTTTTGCTTTTTATCTCACGTATCAGCAGATAGCCACCAAGTCTGAAGCCGTATAGTATCAAAATAACTGATGTGATAATAATGGCTGGAGTAAGTTCATGTCTTAGCAGAACCAGCAAAGCTATTCCCTGACCTGAGATAGCAAGTCCGTAGCCCACAGAAATAAAATACACATATTTGTAAAAACCAATAATGCTGCATAACATAGCAACTGCAAATAGTATCAAAAGATAATTGATCATAATAGAAGTCATAGTTATTCCTCCATGTTTGAAATTAGAATAATGTTAATACTATTTAAATCTAAAGTTAGTAGTAACATTGAACCTATGAATAAATAGTACTATTTTTATATTTAAAATGTAAGGCTGTAATAGACAAAAGTTAATCTGTTTTTATAATGCGTAGAATTTATTATTAACACAACTTTACAAATAAATATGATATAAGTTTACAGATTTTATCCATTTTTATTGTTTGCAATATATGCAAATAAGGCTATTATATAGAAAGATAGTTTATATTATGTATTGGTGGAGAAGATTATGAACTGTTTGGAAGAAAGAATTCTTAAGGATGGAATTGTAAAAGAGGGCAATGTTCTTAAGGTAGACAGCTTTTTGAATCATCAGATGGATATTAATCTGTTTAATGAGATGGGCAAAGAATTTGCAAAGCGTTTTGAAGGTAAGAATATAAATAAGATTCTTACTATTGAGGCTTCTGGTATTGGTATTGCCTGCGTAGTGGCACAGCATTTTAATGTACCAGTAGTATTTGCCAAAAAATCAAAGAGTATCAATATAGATGGCGATATGTATGTGGCTGAGGTAGTATCTTATACACATAAGAATACTAATCAGGTTATTGTATCCAAGAAGTTCCTGTCTGAGGATGATCATGTTTTGATTATAGATGATTTCCTTGCAAATGGATGTGCGCTTCAGGGGCTTATCAGTATAGTTCAGTCTGCTGGTGGAACAGTAGAAGGAATTGGTATCGCTATTGAAAAGGGCTTTCAGCCTGGTGGACAGATTATCCGAAATCTTGGATACCAGCTTGAATCGCTTGCTATTGTTGAGAGTATGGATGCTTCAACAGGTAAGGTTGAATTCAGAGCTCAGTAGTTATGAGTATCATGGAATGGTCCATTGATATATATTACAATTTAAGAGGAGAGACTATTATGAAAAACTTTAAGAAGTTAGTTGCAAGTGTTCTTGCAGCAACAATGCTTGTTTCTCTTTGTGCTTGTGGCGCAGTATCAGAAGTAGCTACAGATGATACAACAGCTACAACAGCTACAGAGGAGACAACAGAGGCTACTACAGCAACAGATGACACAGTAGCAGAAGCTCCAGCAGCTTCAGACGTAAAGGTTGGTTTTATCTTCCTTCACGACGAGAACTCTACATATGACTTAAACTTCATCAACGGTGCTAAGGAAGCTTGTGAAGCAGCAGGCGTTGAATATGTATTCAAGACAGGTATTCCTGAAGGTCAGGAATGCTATGATGCAGCAGCAGAACTTGCTGACTCAGGATGTGATATCGTATTCGCAGATTCATTTGGTCATGAAGATTACCTTATCGAAGCTGCTAAGGAATTCCCAGAAGTTCAGTTCTGTCATGCAACAGGTACACAGGCTCATACAGCAGGTGTAGCAAACTTCCACAATGCTTTTGCTACAATCTATGAAGGCCGTTACCTTGCAGGTATTGCAGCAGGTATGAAACTTAACGAGATGATTGAAGCTGGTGATATTACAGCAGATCAGGCTAAGATGGGTTACATCGGTGCATATACATACGCAGAAGTTATTTCTGGTTATACATCATTCTACTTAGGAGCTAAGTCAGTTTGTCCTTCAGTTACTATGGAAGTAACATTTACAGGTTCATGGTATGATGAGACAGCTGAAAAGGAAGGTGCTAATACACTTATCCAGAATGGTTGTGTTCTTATTTCTCAGCATGCTGACTCAATGGGTGCTCCTACAGCATGTGAAACAGCTGGTGTTCCAGACGTTTCTTACAACGGCTCAACAGAAGCTGCTTGCCCTAACACATTTATCGTATCTTCAAAGATTAACTGGGCTCCATACTTCACATATATTATCAACTGTGTAGCTAACGGCGAAGAAATCGCTACAGACTGGACAGGTACATTCGCTACAGATTCAGTACAGCTTACAAGCTTTGGTACATGTGCTGCAGAAGGTACAGAAGAAGCAGTAGAGGCTGCAAAGGCAGAACTCATCGCTGGTACACTTCACGTATTTGATACAACAACATTTACAGTAGATGGCAAGGAAGTTACATCATTCATGGCTGATGTTGATACAGATGCTAACTATGAAGCAGATCATGAGACAGTAGTTAATGGTTACATTGATGAGTCAGGTGCAGACTTCAGATCAGCTCCATTCTTCAACTTAACAATTGATGGTATTACACTTCTTGATCAGGCTTACTAATTAGAAGTTAATATAGCAAAATACATTTCAAGGGCGACTTTTTAGTCGCCCTTTTTTGCACAGTTGTGTTATAGTAATAGATAGTGATGCTATTTATATAAAGAGTTTCTTATTTTATGGAAAGCAGGTAGGCAGACATGTCAGATACAGCTGAAACAGCAGTTTCTTTTCGTGGAGTTACCAAGACTTTTGGCGGAAAAGTAATTGCAAATAAGGATGTGAATTTAGATGTTCATAAGGGTGAGATATTATCTCTTCTTGGTGAAAATGGTAGTGGAAAGACTACACTTATGAATATGCTTGCTGGTATATATTTCCCTGATGAAGGACAGATATATATCCAGGGCAAAGAAGTAGTAATTAAGTCTCCAAAGGACGCATTTGATTTGGGAATAGGTATGGTGCATCAGCATTTTAAGCTTATTGATGTATTTACTGCTACCGAGAATATTGTACTTGGACTTGAAGGTAAACTGAATATAAAGGACGCCAAGCAGCGTATTCTTGAGATATGCGACAAGTATGGTTTTGAGATAGACCCGGATAAGAAGATTTACGATATGTCAGTTTCTGAGAAGCAGACGATTGAAATCATTAAGGTTCTATATAGAGGCGCACAGATTCTTATACTTGATGAGCCTACGGCAGTATTAACTCCCCAGGAGACAGAGAAGCTTTTTATGGTTATGCGTAATATGAAGGCTGATGGCAAGTCCATCATTATCATTACCCATAAGCTTCATGAAGTAAAAGCTATTTCCGACAGAGTAGCCATACTTCGAAAGGGCGAGTTTATAGGAGATATGATTACAGCAGACTCAACAGAGCAGCAGATGACTGATATGATGGTTGGACGTGCTGTAAAGCTTAATATAGAGCGCAAAGAACCAAAGAATGCAAAGCCTAGAATTACAGTTGATAATCTTAATGTAAGAGATATGGAAGGCATATATAAGCTTAAGAATGTATCATTTACTGCTAATAGTGGTGAAGTGCTTGGTATTGCAGGTATTTCGGGCTGTGGACAGAAGGAACTTCTTGAAGCTATTGCAGGTCTTCAGAAGATTGAAAGTGGTAGTATTCTATATTCTCAGGATGACAAGCCTGACAAGCAGCTTGTAGGTATGGATCCAAGAGCTATCAAGGAACTTGGTGTTGCACTTTCATTTGTACCAGAAGACAGACTGGGCATGGGTCTCGTGGCCAACATGGATCTTTCAGATAATATGATGCTCAGATCCTTCAGGGATGGCAAATCAAGATTTTTTACAGACAGAAAGTCGCCAAGAGGTCTTGCTAAGAATATAGTTGAAGAACTCGAAGTAGTTACACCGAGTATTGAGACACCTGTCAGACGTCTTTCTGGTGGTAACGTACAGAAGGTTCTGGTTGGACGTGAAATAGCATCAAGTCCAAGCGTACTTATGACTGCTTATGCGGTAAGAGGTCTTGATATTAATTCATCATATACCATTTATGATCTGATTAATAAACAGAAGGAAAATGGCACAGCAGTTATCTTTGTTGGAGAAGACCTTGATGTACTGTTGGAACTTTCAGACCGTATTCTTGTTCTCTGTGGTGGAGAGGTTAGCGGTATTGTTGACGGAAAGACTACAGATAAGAACGAACTTGGATTACTAATGACTAAGAAGGGAGGAGATAACAATGAGTAAGACAACAACTCCTCGTGAACCTTTATTTCATATTGTAAAGAGAGATGAGCTCACAGCAAAACAGGCCACAATGATAAGGGTAGCAGCTATCATTATTGGACTAATTGTGTGTGCAATCATCACAACTATCCTTACCGGAGATAATCCTATCAAGGTGTACCAGACTATATTTAAGGGCGCTTTTGGAACTACAAGAAAGACCTGGATTACTTTACAGAATATGTCCATTCTGCTAATCATTTCCCTGGCTCTTACGCCTGCATTTAAGATGCAGTTTTGGAACATCGGAGGTGAAGGACAGGTACTTATGGGCGGTCTTGCAGCAGCCAGCTGCATGATATTAATGGGAGATAAACTGCCAAATGCGGTTATTATTATTGCTATGATAGTATCATCGATTGTAGCCGGAGCAGTATGGGGGCTGATTCCTGCCATCTTTAAGGCAAAATGGAATACCAATGAGACTCTTGCAACACTGATGATGAACTACATCGCTACACAGCTGGTAGCATATTTTACTATTCTTTGGGAGGTACCAAAGGGATCAGGAAAGATTGGTATTATCAATCAGGACAGTCACGCGGGATGGCTTCCAGAAGTAGGAAACAAATATCTGCTTCCAATTATTATTGCAGTCTTAATTACAGTATTTATTTATATTTATCAGAAATACACCAAACACGGATATGAGATATCGGTTGTAGGTGAAAGTGAAAATACAGCCAGATACATTGGTATCAAGGTTGAGAAGGTTATTATTAGAACCATGCTTCTTTCAGGAGCTATCTGTGGTGTTGCCGGACTTCTTCTGTCTGGAGGAATCAACCATACTATTACTACTACAATCGTAGATGGACAGGGCTTTACTGCAGTTATGGTTTCATGGCTGGCAAAGTTCAATCCAATTACCATGGTGGCAACCAGTGCACTGATTATTCTGATGGACAGAGGAGCCGGAGAGATATCAACTACCTTTGGTCTCAATGAATCATTCGCGGACATACTTACTGGTGTGTTATTATTCTTCATTATTGGATGTGAATTCTTTATCAGATATAAATTGTCATTTAGAAAATCAAATGGAAAGGAGGTAAAGGCATGATTGATTTAGTTGCATTTATCCCAAGAGCTGTTCAGCAGGGAGTACCTCTTTTATTTGGTAGTACAGGTGAGACCATTACAGAAAAATCAGGTAATTTGAATCTTGGTATTCCTGGCGTTATGTATGTTGGAGCTATCAGTGGCGTAATTGGATCATTTTTCTATGAGCAGGCATGTACGGGGTCAGAGATGAATGGATTTCTGGCAATAACAATTCCGCTTTTGTGTTCTCTGATAGGATCACTTCTGATGGGATTGCTGTACTGTTTCCTCACGGTAACGCTGAGAGCTAATCAGAACGTAACAGGTCTGGCCATGACTACATTTGGTGTCGGTTTTGGTAATTTCTTTGGTGGATCACTGATTAGAATATCTGGAGCGGATGTTCCTTCGATTGCATTATCAAGAACGTCAGGATATTTTAGTAAAGCATTACCATTTGCATCCAGCCTGGGAGGATTTGGCAAGATATTCCTTTCCTATGGATTCCTTGCTTATGTATCAATAATCATCGCCCTTTATACTTCATATTTGTTTAAGCATACAAGGGTTGGACTTCATCTCAGATCTGTTGGAGAGAGCCCTGCCACAGCAGATGCAGCAGGTGTAAATGTTATTCTTTACAAATACCTTGCGACCTGTATAGGCTGTATGGTTGCTGGTCTCGGTGGACTTTATTATGTAATGGATTATGCCTGCGGTGTATGGTCAAATGATGCGTTTGGTGATAGAGGATGGCTGGCAATAGCCCTTGTTATCTTCACCATCTGGAAACCGGATATTGGTATCCTTTCTTCGATTTTGTTTGGTGGTCTTTATATCCTGTATCTGTATCTGCCAACAGGAATGGATCATATGGAATACAAGGAGTTGTACAAGATGCTCCCTTATATAGTTACTATGATTGTACTTGTTATAACAAGTATGAGAAATAAGAGAGAAAATCAGCCACCAGCCAGTCTGGGAACGAATTATTTCAGAGAAGAACGTTAGCCAGATAAGCTGACTGAGAAGTATTATATATAATAAATATCTATATCTAGTGTGAATGACCACCTTGAGGGTGGTCATTTTTGCTGATTTAGTATATAATATTACAGATACTCGTATGATGCATACAGGAGGGTAATTATTGTGTGTGGAATAGTAGGATATGTTGGCAATCAGCAGGCAGCTCCAATATTGCTTAATGGATTGTCAAAACTTGAATATAGAGGTTACGATTCAGCAGGTCTTGCGGTTCGTGATGGCAATAAGCTTGCAGAGGTTGTTAAGGCAGCTGGAAAGCTTAAAGTATTATATGAGAAGGTAGATGGAGGCAATGCACTTGCAGGTACCTGTGGTATCGGTCATACCAGATGGGCGACACATGGTGTACCATCATTGACCAATGCACATCCACATGTAAGTGGTAACTGTACAGGTTCAGGTTCGGGTGCTGTTGAGAGTGCTGTAGTTGGTGTTCACAATGGAATTATTGAGAACTTTGCAGAACTTAAGGAAAAGCTTTTAAAACATGGCTACCATTTTTATAGTGAGACAGATACAGAGGTAGCTGTAAAGCTTGTAGATTATTATTACAAGAAGTATAACATTGGACCAGTTGACGCTATAGCAAAGGCTATGGTTCGTATCAGAGGTTCATATGCTCTTGAACTGATGTTTACAGATTATCCAGAAGAAATATGGGTTGCTCGTAAGGAGTCACCTATGATTATCGGTATAGCTGATGGCAATTCATATATTGCGTCCGATGTTCCTGCTATCCTGAAGTATACTCGCTCGGTATACTATATTGATAACATGGAATTCGCCAGAGTTACTGCTGGAGCAGTTGATTTCTATGACCTTAATGGTGATGTTATTACCAAAGAACCAGTAGAGATTACATGGGATGCAGAGGCTGCTGAAAAAGGTGGTTTTGAGCATTTTATGATGAAAGAGATCAATGAGCAGCCAAGAGCAATTGAGGATACACTTAACAGTGTACTCAAGGATGGAGAGATTGATCTTAGCGCAGTAGGTCTTAGTACAGAAGATATTAAGGACATTGAACAGATATATATTGTAGCTTGTGGATCAGCATGGCATGTAGGTATGGCATGTCAGTATGTGTTTGAGGATATAGCCAAGATCCCAGTAAGAGTTGAGCTGGCATCTGAGTTCAGATATAGAAATATGCTTCTTAACAGGAAGGGGCTTGTAGTTGCTATAAGCCAGTCAGGTGAGACAGCAGATACTAAGGCAGCAGTATCTCTTGCTAAAGAGAAGGGTCTTAAGACTCTTGCAATTGTCAATGTAGTGGGAAGCTCAATTGCCAGAGAAGCAGACAATGCTTTCTATACTGTTGCTGGTCCGGAGATTTCAGTTGCTACAACAAAGGCATACAGTGCACAGCTTATCGCTGGCTACTGTCTTGCAATTCAGTTTGCGTATGTCAGAGGGGAAATTGACAAGGAACAGTATACATACTATATCAATGAGATAAAGAGTCTTCCTGATAAGATTGTCAAGATTATAGATGATAAGGAAAGAATTCAGTGGTTTGCATCAAAATATGCTAATGCAAAGGATGTTTTCTTTGTAGGAAGAGGCATAGACTATGCAGTATGTCTTGAGGGATCACTTAAGTTAAAAGAGATTTCGTATATTCACTCGGAGGCTTATGCAGCAGGTGAGCTGAAGCATGGAACTATATCGCTTATTGAGAAGGATACACTTGTAATTGGTACACTGACTCAGAGTGATCTTTATGAAAAGACTATCAGCAACATGCTTGAATGTAAGGCTAGAGGTGCCTTCCTGGTAGGTGTTGCTCCATATGGAAAGTATGAGGTAGAGGACAAGGTTAACTTTACTGTGTATGTTCCTAAGGTAGATGAGCATTTTGCAGCAAGTCTGGCAGTAGTACCGCTTCAGTTACTTGGATATTATGTAAGTGTTGCTAAGGGTCTTGATGTAGATAAGCCAAGAAATCTTGCCAAGTCTGTTACTGTAGAATAGAGTAACAACAGAATAGAGCTTTAGCTGAGTATAATTTCAGAAGAAAAGATTATATAGTTATAATTGCTAGATACAAAAAGAAGTTCACATCAGTGAACTTCTTTTTTGATTATATTATCATATTTGAAATTTGATTTTTCTATCTTACATTGCCATATCTACAAGACTTACAGTTCCCTCAATGCCATTGTAGACATATCTCTTATTTTTCTTGAGTTCATCATTGTCAGCTGAAATATCAATAGTAGCAGGCTGAGTAGCAGTAGTCATTTTTGAAGCCATACTAAGACCAGCCTCTGACAAAGACACATTAACTGCATCATTGTTCAAAGACAAAGTATCAGCACCAATAACCTTAGGGGTTGGAACATGAGCCATATAATCGTGTGGACGCCAGAAGCTTCCAAGCACCTCATTTGTGTTATAAACGGCCTTCAAAAACATACAATTCCTCATTCCTTTGAGTAACTAAATCATTCCCTGAGATATAGTTGAGCACATGTGTGCGAACACAAATATAATTGTATACAACTATACAACAATATATTATTATGGCTTGTGTCAATAGAAAAGCAACAAAATACCTATATTTTAGGGATTATTTGTGGCTCATTTAAACATTTTGACAAAAAATACATAAAATAACTATAGTGAGTAGTGGATTGTAACGTGCACATTTTGGCGAAAAATGATATGAAATGGCATAGTTTTATGATTTAATTGAAGGGGGACTAGTAATATTATACTAATGTATGAAGTCTATGGACGATTAAGGAGAAGGATATATGAAGGCGGTTTACGAAGTAAAGAAGGATAACGAGTTTACATTCTACAACAATGTTGATTTCTGTGTGGGAACAGGAAGAATGGGGTTAGCACTTCAGAAGGAATATATGGATCAGCTTAAGGCTGTTCAGGAGGATATAGGCTTTAAGCATATAAGAGGCCATGGCTTATTTAGTGACGATATGGCTATATATCAGGAATATGAAGATGCAGATGGCAATATCAAGGCGGAGTATAATTTTACATATCTTGATCTGGTAATGGACAGTTACATGTCTGTTAATATCAAGCCTTTTATTGAATTGGGCTTTATGCCTTATAAGATGGCCAGCGGAGACCAGACAGTCTTCTATTGGAAGGGCAATGTTACACCACCAAGAGAGTACAGACTTTGGAATGAAATGGTAGTAGCTACTCTTAAGCATCTTATGGAAAGATATGGCGCAGATGAAGTTGTAACCTGGCCTATCGAAGTATGGAATGAACCGAATCTTCCTGGCTTCTGGAAGGGAGCGGATATGAATGAATATCTTGTCCTTTTCGAGGAATCCTTTAAGGCTATCAAAGCCTTGGACAGTAGATTCAGAGTAGGCGGACCAGCAATATGTGGTGTTGAAGATAAAAAGCATATGAAGTTCTTTATGGAGTTCTTGCATGAGAAGAAGCTGCCAATAGACTTTATAACAAGGCATCATTATACTTCTGAGCTGCCTGTCCCAGATGGACACTATGGCTATATTGAACTTAGGGAACTGAAGGAGAGCTTTGAGACTCTTCAGGATTCAAGGGATATCATTGACAGTTACCCTGAATATAAGGGAACAGAAATGCATATTACAGAGTTCAATACTTCCTATATTCCGAATGCTCCTATTCATGATACAAATCAGAATGCAGCGTATGTGGCATCTATGCTGGCAATATTGGGAGATACAAGCGAGAGCTATTCTTATTGGACATTTGGCGATATTTTCGAGGAGAGAGGGGTACCATTTACACCTTTCCATGGCGGATTTGGTATGATGGCCAATGGAGGTATCAGAAAACCTACATATTATGCATTCAAATTCTTCAAGGATCTTACAGGCAAGTGTGTTCTGAAAAATGATAACAGCGTAATATGCTTCGAGAATGGAGTGTATAAAGGCGTTGTATGGAATAGTAATGTTAAAAGAACTGGTGAGGCGCTGGATATCACATTTAGACTTGAGGGCACAGAAGGTAGTTATTCTGTAATCAAAAAAGTAGTGGATGAAGACAGCTGCAATCCATTAAAGATATGGCATGCAATGGGAGAACCGGCAAGCCTGAGCGCAGAACAGCTTAAGCTTCTTAAAGAAAGTGACAAGCCACTGACAGAGGCTCGGATAATTGACTCAGTAGATGGAAGCGTTGAGATTTGTCTGCATGTGGAAGAGTTTGGCTTGATCTATTTTGAGGCACAGCCATACGAACTCAAGTCAGACAGAGGATATGACTACGACAGAGTTATGCAGATGAAGTAATAAAAGCAATACTGATAAAGAGTTTATACTGAAGCACTAAAAACCCCCGAATGATTATTCATTCGGGGGTTTTGGTTGTTGAAAATGAAAATACGATTATTATATATTCTCTTTGATATAAATTTCGATATCTGTATAGTTGATCTCTTCTGGCTGATCTCCGGTAGTGAGGTAATCGAACAGCATCTGCAGAGGCTTAACACCCTGGATGTATGGCTGCTGGCATACTGTAGCCTGAATCAGACCTTCTTTGATAAGTTCGACTGTGCTTGGAACCTTATCGTGCGCGATGATTGTCATTCCTTTTTCGCGTCCGAGCTTCTTTACTGCCTTACAACCACCTGAAATGGCTCCAGCTGTAAAATAAAGAGCATTTATCTCAGGATGAGTCTCTAAGAGTTTTAATACCACATCATAACAGGTGACATCATCATCGTTGTTCCATACTACATCAGCAATAGATAAGGAATCGTGGGATGCAACCATATCCTTGAAACCTTCGATTCTTTCGGTGTGACAAAGAACAGACTGGGCTCCTCCGACAACACCAATTATTAGATTCTTATGTGGATTAATCAGTTTCATCAGACCGGCAACTGTTTCACCGCTCTTGCGGTAATTACTTCCTACATAAGCAATACGCTTACTGGTAGGTAAATCGGAATTGAAGGTAATAGTAGGAATCTGCATCTTAGCAAGTTCGTCAATCTTCTTTACAACCCCGTCCTGATTCTGAGGAGCAATGGCAAGAGCGTTGATACCTGAGTTAACAAGATCATCGATTGCCTCAATCTGATTCTTCTCATTGAAATCAGGAGTAGACTTTACATATATATCGCAGTTATAACAGCTTAATTCTGCTTCTATATCTTTAAGACCGGCCTTTACATCTTCAAAGAATGGATTATTGGTGCCAAACATAACAACACCGAGCTTGAGGTTCTTTCTCTGAGCAGAAAGAACGATTCCGGCTTTATTTGGTTTGTAGTCCAAAGCCTTTGCAATTTCCAGGATGCGTGCCTGTGTCTCAGGGTGTACCCCACCTCTTTTATTGAGAACTCTGTCAACGGTTCCGCGGGATACGCCGGCTAAAGAAGCAATTTCTTTTATTGTAGACATTATTTCCTTACCTTTTTCTTAAAATATTAAACAATATATTGACGAAAATGGACACCGTGCTCGGTGCACATCTGCACAATCTATTATAATCTTACACTAAATGCGTTTTTGTATGCAATAGGAAGGGTATGTGATAAATATACAAGCATAAATTGTGCTTTTTGGTAATAAATTACAAAATATAATTGTTCATAAATTGTTCACTTGAAAGATTTGAAAATAGGATTTATCATTAAAAAGTGTACGAGCACACATTTGTGCTAAATTTAAGGAGGAAAAGTATGTATTACATAGGTGTAGATTTAGGAACATCAGCTGTAAAGTTATTACTTATGGATGGAACAGGTTCTATCAAGAATATTGTTTCTAAAGAATATCCATTAAGTTTTCCAAAGCCAGGCTGGTCAGAACAGAATCCAGAGGACTGGGATAAGCAGGTTATGGCTGGTATAAAGGAACTCATCGCAGACGTAGATGGAAGCGAAGTTGCTGGTATCAGTTTTGGTGGTCAGATGCATGGCCTTGTTATATTAGATAAAGATGATAATGTTATTCGTCCAGCAATTCTTTGGAATGATGGTCGTACCAACAAAGAAGTAGATTACTTAAATGATGTAATCGGAAAAGATAAGCTGTCAGAGTATACAGCTAATATTGCCTTTGCTGGATTTACAGCACCAAAGATTCTTTGGGTTAAGGCAAATGAGCCAGAGAACTTTGCAAAGATTGAGAAGATTATGCTTCCAAAGGACTACATCGCTTATAAGTTATCTGGTGTTCACTGTACAGATGTTAGTGATGCATCAGGAATGCTTCTCTTTGATGTTAAGAACAGAACATGGTCAAAAGAGATGTGCGAGATTTGCTCAGTTAAGGAAGAACAGTTAGCAAAAGTTTATGAAAGTTATGAAACAGTTGGAACAATCCTTCCTGCAATAGCTGAAGAGCTTGGTATCTCAAAGGATTGTAAGATCGTTGCCGGCGCTGGTGACAATGCAGCAGCAGCAGTTGGAACAGGAACTGTTGGTGAAGGCGCTTGCAATATTTCACTTGGAACAAGTGGTACAGTATTTATCTCTTCTAAGAACTTTGGCGTTGATGCTAAGAATGCACTTCATTCATTTGATCATGCTGATGGAACATATCACTTAATGGGATGTATGTTATCTGCAGCAAGCTGTAATAAGTGGCTGATGGATGAGATCTTTAAGACATCTGATTATGCTGGAGAGCAGGTTCCTATTACAGATGATAAGCTTGGTGAGAACCATGTATTCTTCCTTCCATATTTAATGGGAGAGAGAAGCCCTATTAATGATACTAACGCAAGAGGTACATTTACAGGACTCACAATGGATTCTACAAGAGCTGATATGACTCAGGCTGTACTTGAGGGGGTTGCATTTGCAATCCGTGACAGTTTAGAGGTTGCTCGTTCACAGGGTATTGTTATTGAGAGAAGCAAGATCTGTGGTGGTGGAGCTAAGAGCCCACTTTGGAAGAAGATTATGGCTAACGTATGTAACGTTAAGTTAGATATATTAGAGTCTGAACAGGGCCCAGGTATGGGTGGAGCAATGCTTGCTATGGTAGCTTGTGGTGAATACCCAAGTGTTGGGGCTGCATGTGATGCACTTGTTAAGGTGGTTGAGACTGTAGAGCCAGAAGCAGAACTCGTTGCTAAGTATGAAGAAAAGTACAACCAGTTCAAGATGATTTATCCTGCAATGAAAGAAGTATTTGCAGCTATTAAATAAGGAGGCACAAAAACATGAAGATTTATTCTGTTAATGATCCTGAATTCAAGGAGTATGGCCAGATTATTACTGGTATTGATGTAGCTCCTATTCTTAAGGCTTTAGAAGAATCTACTCCACTTCCAGAAGGTGTTGAGTATGTTCCAGAGAAGGCTGAGATTCAGAATCTTGAAGTAACAAAGGTATTTGCTGACCATGTATATGGTGGTATGCCAATTCAGATGGGTTACTGTAATGGACACAACACAAAGTTAAACTGCTTAGAGTACCACAGAGATTCTGAGGTTAACCTTGGCACAGAGGATTTTATCCTTTTACTTGGTAAGCAGGGACAGATTGAAGATGATGGATTGTTTGACACAGCTAATACAAAGGCTTTCCTTTGCCCAGCAGGCGTAGCTGTAGAAGTATTTGCAACATCTTTACATTATGCTCCATGCTCAGCTAAGAAGGGACAGGGCTTCAAAGTACTTATTGTACTTCCAAAGGGAACTAACACAGAGAAGCCTGATTTTACACCTGTAAATCATGAAGATACTCTTCTTACAGCAAGAAACAAATGGTTACTTGCTCATCCAGAGTCATCTGAAGCAGCAGGCGGTGCAGTAATAGGATTAAAGGGTGTTAATATTGATATCTCAGCAGATATCTAATTATTAACAAAGTGTATTATTAAAGAACATAATGGATGAATTCCATTAATATAAGGAGGAAAAAACAAAATGAACAATATTCCAAAGATTAAAATTGGTATCGTTGGCGTAAGCCGTGACTGTTTCCCAGCTTCTCTTACAGAGACAAGAAAGGCAGCTGTTGTTAAGGCTTATACAGATAAGTATGGCGCAGCTGATATCTATGACTGTAAGCAGTTAATCATCGAGAGCGAAATCGATATGGTTAATGCATTAAAGGAAATTAAGGATGCTGGATGTAACGCTCTTTGCGTATACCTTGGTAACTTTGGTCCAGAAATTTCTGAGACATTACTTGCAAAGCACTTTGACGGACCTGTAATGTTCTGTGCAGCTGAAGAAGAGACACAGGATAACTTAATCCAGGGACGTGGTGATGCTTACTGTGGTATGTTAAATGCAAGCTATAACTTAAAGCTTCGTAACACAAAGGCTTATATCCCAGAGTATCCAGTAGGTGGCGCTGAGGATTGTGCTGATATGATTAACGAGTTCGTTCCAATTGCTCGTGCAATCGTAGGTCTTGCTAACTTAAAGATTATATCATTTGGTCCTAGACCACTTAACTTCCTTGCTTGTAACGCTCCTATTAAGCAGCTTTACAACCTTGGTGTTGAAATCGAAGAGAACTCAGAACTTGACCTTTTCGAAGCATTCAACAAGCATGCTAACGATCCTCGTATTCCAGAAGTTGTTGCAGATATGGAGAAGGAACTTGGCGCTGGTAACAACAAGCCAACAATTCTTCCTAAGCTTGCTCAGTATGAATTAACACTTCTTGACTGGATCGAAGAGCACAGAGGATACAGAGAGTATGTTGCAATCGCTGGCAAGTGCTGGCCTGCATTCCAGACACAGTTTGGTTTCGTACCATGCTACGTTAACAGCCGTTTAACAGGTCGTGGTATTCCAGTATCTTGTGAAGTAGATATCTATGGATGTCTTTCAGAGTTCATCGGTACAGCAGTATCTGATGATATCGTTACATTACTTGATATCAACAACTCAGTTCCAAAGGATATGTACAAGGAATCAATCGAAGGCAAGACACCATATGCGTTCACAGATACATTCATGGGATTCCATTGTGGTAATACATGTTCTAAGAAGCTTAGCAAGTGCAGCATGGAATATCAGTTAATCATGGCTAGAGCACTTCCTGAAGAAGTTACACAGGGTACACTTGAAGGTGATATCGCTCCTGGAAAGATTACATTCTACAGATTACAGTCAACAGCTGATAGCATTCTTCGTGCATATGTTGCTGAAGGTGAAGTTCTTGATGTTCCTACTAGATCGTTTGGTGGTATCGGTGTATTCGCTATTCCAGAGATGGGAAGATTCTATCGCCACGTACTTATCGAGAAGAACTATCCACATCATGGAGCAGTTGCATTTGGTCACTATGGAAAGGCACTTTACGAAGTATTCAAGTACATCGGCGTAGATGTATCTGAAATTGGTTACAACCAGCCAAAGAGTCTTCCATACCCAACAGAGAATCCATTTGCATAGGAATTAAAACATCGAGAGCAAAAAATATAAAACAAAATATTAAAAAATTGCAAGGCGTCATTTTACTTAAAATGGCGCTTTGTTATTTATACAAATTGCACAATGAATTTGATTTTTCTTAAGCAGATTTTCAACAGTCGCAACATATGTATATTCGAAAGCAATAATTGTAAAGCATTTTGCTACAAATACAATATAATTATAGTTGTCAACTTGAGGTAGTCTCAGTTGACATACTTCAAATTCATTATTAATAGGAGGAAAATTAAATGAAGAAGTTAGTAGCTTCTGCTTTATGCGTAAGCATGATGGCAGGTATGCTTGTTGGATGTGGCGACACAGCAACAACAGAGACAGCTCCAGCAGCTGATAGCACAGCAACTGAAGCAACAGAAACAAAGACAGATGACGCAGCAGCTCCAGCTGCAGCAGGCGATGTAGTACTTAACGTTTGGGCATTCACAGATGAAGTTCCAAACATGGTACAGAAGTACATCGATACACATCCAGATTGTGGATTCACATTCGAGTCAACAATCATCGCTACAACAGATGGCGCTTATCAGCCAGCTCTTGACCAGGCTCTTGCAGCAGGTGGTGCAGACGCTCCTGATATCTACGCTGCTGAGTCAGCTTTCATCCTTAAGTATTCTCAGGGTGATGCTTACCAGTACGCTATGCCATACGAAGATCTTGGTATCGACGTTGCAGCAGCAACAAAGGCAGCTGATATCGCTCAGTACACAATCGATATCGGAACAAACCCAGATGGCAAGCTTGTAGGTCTTGGTTACCAGGCTACAGGTGGTGCTTTCATCTACAGACGTTCAATCGCTAAGGATGTTTGGGGATCAGATGATCCAGCAGTAGTTGGCGAGAAGATCGGTGCAGGTTCTGGTTCATGGGATCAGTTCTTTGCAGCAGCTGCTGAATTAAAGGCTAAGGGCTATGGTATCGTTTCAGGTGATGGTGATATCTGGCATGCAGTAGAAAACAGCTCAGATCAGGGTTGGATCGTTGATGGCAAGCTTACAATTGATCCTAAGAGAGAAGCTTTCTTAGACCTTTCTAAGGAACTTAAGGACAATGGTTACCACAATGATACAACAGACTGGACAGATGCTTGGTATGGTGATATGAAGGGTGAAGGCGCTCAGGGTATCCTTGGTTTCTTCGGACCAGCTTGGTTAATCAACTACGTACTTGCTGGAAACAGCGGTGATACATATGGTGATTGGGCAGTTTCAGTATCTCCAATCGGTTTCTTCTGGGGTGGTACATGGATCCTTGCTAACAAGGACACAACAAAGAAGGATGCTGTTAAGCAGATTATCGAGTGGATCACACTTGATTGTACAGAAGATGGTCTTCAGTATATGTGGGCTAACGGAACATTCAATGGCGAAGGCGGTACAAAGGACTGTGTAGGTTCAGGTACAGTTATGGCTATGTCTAATGGTGAACTTGAGTTCCTCGGCGGACAGGATATGTTCGATATCTTCGTTCCAGCTAACCAGTATGCAAATGGTAAGAACCTTACACAGTATGATGAGAAGATCAACTCATTATGGAGAGAGCAGGTTCGTGAATACTCTGCTGGTAACAAGACAAGAGAGCAGGCTATTGCAGACTTCAAGCAGAACGTTGCTGATAACCTTGATGTAGTAGTTGAATAATTAGTACATTCAGGAAATAATCCTTTTGAGGCGGATGGTTAAACCGTCCGCCTCATTTTTTTATTATTATCGACTTACGGGGATTAGTAAATATGAAGAATAAAAACAATATTAATGCTAAATATGCGAAATTTGGATATATCTTTGTTATTCCATTTGTCGTAGTATTTCTTATTTTCTCTTTTTGGCCTATTCTTTATACTACAGCAGTAGGTTTTACAGACTTAAAGGGTTTGGGAAATACAAATATGCATTTGCTTAAAGACGACATCTTCGCAAACTTTAAGAACGTATTAAGCAGTGCAACATTCCAGGTATCAATAAAGAATACTGTAAAGATGTGGGTATTAAACTTCATTCCACAGGTTTTACTTGCTTTATTGCTTGCTTCATGGTTTACAGATAAGAGATCTAAGGTTGCCGGAGAAGGCTTCTTCAAGATTATCTTCTATATGCCAAATATTATTACTGCAGCAACAGTAGCTATTCTGTTTGCTTCATTATTTGGTTATCCAATGGGTCCTGTTAATGATCTTATGACAAGATTTGGACTTAACCGTTCTGGTGAGCCTATTAACTTCTTCTTAAGTAAGGGCGTAGCTCAGGGCGTTGTAATTTTCATTCAGACATGGATGTGGTATGGTTATACAACCATCAATATTATTGCTGGTGTTAACGGTATCTCTCCTGAAATTTTCGAATCTGCAGAAGTTGATGGTGCAACACGTACTCAGACTTTCTTCCAGATTACATTGCCAAACATCAAGACAATTATGCTTTTCATCTTAGTTACATCACTTATCGGTGGTTTAAACATGTTCGATATTCCTAAGTTGTTAGTTACAAACTCAGGTCCAGATAATGCAACTAAGACAACAAGTGTATTTATCTATGATCAGGCGTTTAGTGGTAGCTACCTGTACAACAGAGCAGGTGCAGCCAGCATGATTATGTTCGTAATCATTGTTATACTTTCAGCACTTTTATTCTACCTGATGCGTGATAAGGATGAAGTAGCACTTAAGAAACTTGCTAAGAAGCAGGAAAAGATGCGTGCTGCAGAACTTAAGGCACAGGAATTACTGAAGGGGGTATAACACATGCTTGATAATAAAGAAACGAAGATTATTAAGATCTTCATTTATATTGTTTGTATATTATTAACTGTACTTAGCATATTCCCTTTCTGGATTATGATCGTTAATGCAACAAGAAGTACAAACCAGATTCAGCAGCATGCTGTATCACTTATTCCATCTACATATTTGATGAACAACGTTAAGATTATTACAGAAAAAGGTAGTTTTAATGCCATGGTTGGTTTTAAGAACTCTATCATTATTTCTGGTTGTTCAACACTTTGTGCAACATATTTCTCAACATTAACAGCTTATGCAATTGTTGTTTATGATTGGAAATTAAAGAATGCGTTCTTTAGCTTCGTTATGGCAATCATGATGATTCCTGCACAGGTTACTATGATCGGTTTCTATCAGATGGTTTATAAGATTGGTATGACAAATAACCTTCTTATGCTTATTATTCCATCAGTAGCAGCTCCTTCAATGGTATTCTTTATGAGACAGTACATGATTCCTTCTCTTCCATTAGAGATCGTTCAGGCTGCTCGTATCGACGGCGCAAAAGAGTTCTTTACATTTAATGTAATTGCTCTTCCTATTATGAAGCCAGCTATTGCAACACAGGCTATTTTCACATTCGTTTCTTCATGGAATAACTTGTTTACTCCAATGGTATTGCTTACAAAATCAGATAAGTATACAATGCCAATCATGGTATCTCTCTTAAAGGGTGATATCTACAAAACAGAGTACGGTTCAATTTACTTAGGACTTACTCTTACAGTATTACCACTTATTATTGTTTATTTATTCTTAGCAAAATACATCGTTGCCGGTGTAGCACTTGGTTCTGTAAAGGGTTAATCTTTAGTATTGAGATAATAATAAAAAAGCCTTCCCGTATTGGGAGGGCTTTTTGTTTGCTATAAAATATTGATTAATAACAGATGATGGCATCACATCAAGAAGTTAGTGACTATTTCTTTGATTCTTGCTGTCTGTAATCAGTAGGTGTACATCCAACTTCTTTTTTGAAGGAACGGCAAAATGAAGTCTGATTGTTAAAACCACAGGAAAAAGCAATTTCGGTAATTCCCATATTAGTTTTTAATAACTCTTTGGCATGATGGATTCTCTTATTGGTGAGATAATCATAGAAGGTTGAACCTGTGTATTCTTTGAATAGTCTAATAAAATGATACTTGGAAAAACCTACATGGCTGGAGATTGAATCCAGAGTTATTTGTTCAGAGTAGTTTAGCTCAAGATACTGAAGCAGTTCGGCAAACTTATCATAGTGTTCTTTATTGCTTGCAGAATTAGTTTTAACCTGAATTCCTTTGTTCAAAACACCACTTTTGCCAAGCGTCGATATAATATTAAGATAAAGTGAATAAATGTCCAATTGCCAATAATCTTCATTAATAAAATAGTAGTTTATCATATCGATAATATTGTTTTTTATGATGTTATATATTTGTGGACAATTATCCTTATTACATAGTAAAATGTCATTAAATGAGTCTCGACTTGCATATATATCAAACTTCACTAAGAGGTCAACATCCATAAGAATTACAAATTGTTTGGATTGTCTTGAGCTTGTAATCTGATGCATGATATATGGCGGGATAATCATAATATCTCCTGCATTCAGTGAGATATTTTTTGTTGGAAATTTTGCACTGCAGTCATTTTCTAGCATGTATAATATTTCCACACAATTATGATAATGGTTTTCATAGTCATATGGTTCACTGTTGTACCAGATTCTTACATGTGAATTAGGGGGATAATCAATTATTTCTTCCCTATCCTGAAGAACTCTGGAATAACTGGCTGAAAATGGTTGTTGGAAGTCACTATTTATAAGTGTATGAGATTCTTTCATATCTACTCCTCTATAAGATGTTATCCATACTTATAAGATAACTCATATATCTTTTAATGGCAATATGTGTATGTT
>DCJA01000005.1:21122-30551 GCA_002317175.1 Lachnospiraceae bacterium UBA1712
TATAAAAAATGACCATTGTATGGTCTTATGAGAAAGGGATAATAATGGATAGAGCAAAAGCAAGGGAATTAGCTACAGCACTTGTAGACCAGATGACATTGGAGGAGATGGCTGAGCAGCTTAGATATGATGCTCCGGCGATTGAAAGATTAGGAGTTAATGAATATAACTGGTGGAGTGAGGGACTTCATGGTGTAGCAAGGGCAGGATGCGCAACAGTATTTCCACAGGCTATTGGTATGGCTGCTTCTTTTGATGATGAATTGATTAAAGAAGAGGCAGATGTTATTTCAACAGAAGCTCGTGCAAAATATAATGCATATACTGCAGAGGGAGACAGAGACATATATAAGGGACTTACACTCTGGTCACCAAACATTAATATATTCAGAGATCCTCGCTGGGGAAGGGGACATGAGACATTGGGAGAAGATCCATATCTTACAAGCAGACTTGGAGTTGCATTTGTAAAAGGACTTCAGGGAGATGGCGAAGTAAGAAAAATTGGAGCTTGTGCAAAGCATTTTGCGGTTCATTCAGGTCCAGAAGCACTTAGACATTACTTTGATGCCAAATCGGATATGAAAGATATGTGGGAGACTTATTTACCAGCATTTGAGACATTGGTTCTTGAGGGTGATGTGGAGTCAGTAATGGGTGCATACAACAGAACTAATGGTGAGCCATGCTGTGCTAATACATATCTTATGGAAGATGTTCTTAGAAAAGAATGGGAATTTGAAGGACATTTTGTATCTGACTGCTGGGCGGTAAAAGATTTCCATGAGAATCATAAGGTAACTGCTACTTCAGAGGAGAGCGCTGCTCTTGCACTTAAGAAAGGCTGCGACCTTAACTGTGGATGTACATATAGATCTATTCTTGCAGCATATGATCAGGGACTAATAGATAAGGAAGATATTAGAAAAGCAGCAATTAATCTGTTCACAACAAGATATCTTCTTGGAGAATTTGAAGAAAATGAGTATGATAAGATTCCTTACGAAGTGGTAGAGTGTAAGGAACACCTCGATATTGCAAGAAAAGCTGCAGAAAAAAGCGTTGTAATGCTTAAGAATGATGGAGTTTTGCCTCTTAAACTTGCAAATGTTAATACAATCGGTGTTATTGGACCAAATGCTGACAGTAGAAAGGCTCTTATGGGCAACTACCATGGAACAGCATCAAGATATACGACAGTCCTTGAAGGCATTCAGGATTTTGTAGGCGATGATGCAAGAGTACTTTATTCACTTGGTTCACATCTTTTCCTTGATAAGGAGGAGCCGCTTGCAAAGGAAGATGACAGAATTGCTGAAGCGGTGATAGTTGCAAAGCATTCAGGTGTAGTTGTACTTTGTCTTGGTCTTGATGAAACGCTTGAAGGTGAAGAGGGAGATACAGGTAACTCATATGCTTCTGGAGATAAAAATGACCTCATGCTTCCAAAATGCCAGCAGAGACTACTGGATGCAGTTCTTGCAGTTGGCAAGCCAGTTGTAGTATGCATGATGGCCGGTAGTGCAATAGATATGAGTGTAGCTCAGGATAAGGCAGATGCTATTCTTCATTGTTGGTATCCTGGAGCACAGGGTGGTAAGACTGTTGCAGATATTCTTTTTGGAAAGGTATCTCCATCAGGCAAGCTTCCGCTTACATTCTATAAGAATGATGATCTTAATAATATGCCTGGATTTGAAGATTACGCCATGAAGGGCAGAACATACAGATATTTTGAAGGAAAGCCTCTTTATCCATTTGGATATGGTCTTACATATGCTGATGTTAAGCTTGAAGCTGCTTCCTGTGATGCAAGCTATACTAAGCTTGCTGAGAAGATTGATGCAGGTCTTGATGCAGCAGACAGTGCTAAAGAGAAATATGAAGTAATGATGGAAAGCGAAGCTACAGTAACAGTAAAGCTTAGCAATAGTTCATCAATTGATGCAGAGGAAGTTATTCAGGTATATGCAAAGGTTGATAGCACCAATGAAACAACTAATGGAAAACTTGCAGCATATAAGAGAGTAGCAATTAAGGCTGGAGAGACCAAGGAAGTTGCAATACCAGTAGCAAATAAGGCTTGGCTTGTAGTAGATGAGAGTGGCAAGAGAGTAACAGGAGATGCTAAGGCTACTATTATCGTAAGTCTTAATGGTGTTAATAAATGTGAAGTTAATAACAATGGTGCAAATATGATTACAATGGAGATATAGACTATGAAATATACATACAAAACATCAGGAACATGTGCAGCAGCTATTACTTTTGATATCGAAGGAGATACAATTACTGATATTCAGTTTACGGGTGGATGTAATGGTAATCTCAAGGCTATCAGTAAACTTGTGGATGGTATGACTGTCGAAGAAATAGAGAGCAAGTTACTTGGAAACACATGCGGAATGAAAAATACAAGCTGTGCAGACCAGCTGGCTAAAGGTGTTAGAGCTGCATACGAAGAAATCAAATAAGTATTAGAGATTATTGGCAGATGAACACAATAGAACTAATGGCTCCATGTCACTTTGGCCTGGAGTCTGTTTTGAAGAAAGAAATAATTGATCTTGGTTACGATGTAAGCCTTGTCGAGGACGGAAGAGTTACTTTTATTGGGGATGGCGAAGCAATATGCAGGGCCAATATTGGTCTTAGAACAGCTGAAAGAGTGCTTATCAAAGTAGGTCAGTTTCATGCAGAGACTTTTGAAGAACTGTTTCAGGGAACAAAGGCTATTCCATGGGAGAACTATGTCCCTATGAATGGTAAGTTCTGGGTTACCAAGGCAGCAAGCGTAAAGAGCGCATTGTTTAGCCCATCAGATATTCAGTCCATTATGAAAAAAGCTATGGTTGACCGAATGAGTCAGACTTATAAGCTGACACATTTTCCAGAAGATGGTGCATCTTTTCCTGTCAGAGTGTTTATACATAAGGATGAAGTAACTGTAGGTATAGATACAACGGGAGAATCACTTCACAAAAGAGGATACAGAAAGCTGACAGCTAAGGCTCCAATAGCAGAAAATCTTGCAGCAGCACTTATTATGCTTTCACCATGGAAGAAGGACCGTATATTGGTGGATCCATTTTGTGGATCAGGAACATTTCCTATAGAAGCAGCTATGATGGCGGCTAATATTGCACCAGGTATGAACAGACATTTTACAGCTGAAAGCTGGACACATCTTATCGATACGAATACCTGGGAAGACTGTTTTGAAGAAGCAAGGGAAGAGGTCAATCTTGACATCGAATGTGATATTCAGGGATATGATCTGGATGATGAGATGGTTAATATTGCAAGACAGAATGCCAAGCTTGCTGGCGTGGACAAATTGATCCATTTTCAGAAACGTGACGTTGCCGCTATGTCTCATCCGAAGAAATATGGATTTATTATTACGAACCCACCATATGGTGAGCGTATCATGGAAAAGGATGAACTGGCTGGTCTTTATACGGTGATTGGCGAAAGATATAAGGCACTGGATAGTTGGTCGCTGTATATGATTACTGCATTTGATCAGGCAGAAAAATATATAGGTAGAAAAGCGGATAAAAATAGGAAGATTTATAACGGAATGATGAAAACTTATTTTTATCAGTTTATGGGACCAAAGCCACCAAAAAGACAGTAAGAGCTGAGAGGACGTTATGGATATTATTTTTGCAACAGGAAACATGGGTAAAATGCGTGAGATTAGAGATATCATGCAGGATATGGATGTTCAGATATATTCTATGAAGGAAGCTGGTATAGCTGCTGATGTAGTGGAAGATGGCAGTACATTTATGGAAAATGCATTTATTAAGGCCAGAGCTATAGCACAAAACGCAAGGGACAAGGGTCTCGATGCAGTTGTTATATCAGATGATTCAGGGCTGGTGGTAGATGCACTTAATGGAGAGCCTGGAATCTACTCAGCAAGATACATGGGAGAAGACACATCATACACTATTAAGAATGCCAATATTATCCAAAGACTTGAGGGTGTTGAGGATGAGAAGAGATCGGCTCGTTTCGTGTGCGCAATAGCAGCAGTATGGCCTGATGGTACAGAGAAATCTGCAGAGGCAACATACGAAGGAAGAATTGGCTACGAAGAAAAAGGTCCAAATGGTTTTGGTTATGATCCTATATTCTATCTTCCAGACAGAAATTGTTACTCGGCAGAACTTGATCCTGATGAGAAGAACAGAATAAGTCATAGAGGTAAGGCACTTGAGGCAATGAAGGCAATTCTTAAAGAGATGGGAATGTAATGAAGATACTGATTGTAAGTGATACTCATAGAAAAAATGATTTATATTTGAAACTGTGCGAAGAACTTGCGCCACTTGATATGGTAATTCACTGTGGAGATATTGAAGGAAGTGAATATATCATTAATGAGGCGGCTAAATGCCCGGTGAAAATGGTTGCTGGAAACAATGACTTCTTTGCAGATACAAAGCGTGACGAAGAATTTAGAATAGGACAGTATAATATCTGGCTTACTCACGGTCATCATTTTTATGTTTCGATGGACAATGAGATATTAAAGGATGAAGCTAGAAGCCGTGGAATAGATATTGTTATGTATGGGCACACACATAAACCGGTAATAGATATTGATGACGACATCATAGCTCTTAATCCAGGAAGCCTTACTTATCCACGTCAGGAGGGCAGACTTCCAAGTTATATAATCATGGAAATTGATGAAAATGGAGAGGCCAATTTCCAGCTAAAATACATCGAAAAATAATTAGAAAAAAATAAAAAAAATTGTTGACAACATATGTGCTTTTACATATAATATAACTTGCGTTGAGACAACGGGGTGTGGCTCAGCTTGGCTAGAGCGCCTGGTTTGGGACCAGGAGGTCGCAGGTTCGAATCCTGTCACCCCGACTGAATTTTGATAATTCAATAATTATTTTATATGCGGGTGTAGTTCAATGGTAGAACACTAGCCTTCCAAGCTAGATACGTGGGTTCGATTCCCATCACCCGCTCTCTCAGTTTCTATGAGACTGATTTATACGGTTTATCCGGATACGTGTTCGTAGCTCAGCTGGATAGAGCAACGGCCTTCTAAGCCGTGGGTCGGGGGTTCGAATCCCTTCGAGCACGCTAAATATGACCTTACATTCAATAGAGTGTAAGGACTTATTTTATGGTGGATATAGCGCAGTTGGTTAGCGCGCCAGATTGTGGCTCTGGAGGCCCAGGGTTCGAATCCCTGTACCCACCTTCTTTTGCGGATATGCAAAAGCATGGTCGTTAGTACCATTATAATGGGCTATCGCCAAGCGGTAAGGCACAGCACTTTGACTGCTGTATTCGCTGGTTCGAATCCAGCTAGCCCAGTTAAGGCAGTGTGTCTTTTTTTAATTGAATGGGATATTAGCTCAGGTGGTAGAGCACTTGACTTTTAATCAAGTTGTCCGGGGTTCGAATCCCCGATGTCTCATTTTCAGATGGCTTCAAACTCAGTATTTAAGCGGGTTTGGAGCTTTTTTGTTTCTCAAAAAGATATGAAAATTTGGGTCACCTTTGGGTCACCTGAGCTTTTTTATGGTAAAATGTAACCTGTGAGTATTGTTGTGGTAAGTCTTTTATAGTTGATATAAATATAAAAGAAGCTTTTAAAAAAGCTTTTAAAGATGAAAGTTATTCGTAAGCAATAAATAGAAGAGAGTTGATGTTAATGAGCAACTTACATTTTAGGTTAATGGGATATCATACCAAAATTGAAAAATATAACAATATTAAGTGTTATTTGTTTTATTTAGGAATAGCAAGCTTATTTTTTAATATGTGTATATGCATTGGAGCAGAAAATACAAATACCAATGATACCTTGTCCCAGATCATTTATCTGATAATATTTACTGTAATACAGTGTGGGGCATTGGTAGCAGATATTAAACTAACAAAGAAAAACTGGCTATATGAATATGAGATATTTAGAATAGAATCAGAAGATCTGGAACGTAAGAAAAGCGTTGCAGCAATAAAAGGTGAGGTACTTCCTGAATACATACTTAATAAGGAAATCAAAGCACCGGAATCTATCCATTTTAACGTTCGAAAGTATGTAAGCCTTTTGGTTATAAATATTGTGGTTATTATTATATGGTTTATTAAAGTGAAATCGTAACTATTATGTTTTAATGAAATAAATTTTTCTTGATGATATAATGAACTTTAGAAGTAGGTTATGACTTGGCAATGGAGGTAATTATCATGATGTTTCCATTTATGACATTAGATAATAATACTGAAGTAGTTCATTCTGACTTGCAGCCGGATGGACGTGTTAAGGTTTATATTGAAACGCCTGATGAAAAAGATGGATTTCATCATGCTGTTTGCTGGCTTCCTGAATATAAATGGGAAGATGTTGATGGATATGTGGACTCTGAAATGAAACGCTACAAAAGTTTGTAGTTGATAATGCACATCTAATCATGGAGTTTGCTAGTGAAGGAGGTTTTCTGAATGCCTCAAATCTTTAAAAATGGAACATATTGAATCACCGTAGGCGAGAAGAAATTCCCGCCATTTTTATTAATAGCAAATGTAAGAAAAGAAAAATTGACTATTGACAATATGTTGGATACGACATATTCTGTATATAAGAGGTATATATGATTGAAATAGAATTTTACGACACAGAAGATGGGAAATGTCCATTACAAGAATATTTGGATTCGCTTGATTCTAAACTATTAGCGAAGACACTTAGAACAATTGATTTGCTTGAAAATAATGGTACAGCACTTCGAAAACCATATTCCGGTCCTTTAGGTAACGGCATTTTTGAACTTCGAACCAAGCAAGGGTCGGATATTACAAGAGTGCTTTATTTTTTCTTTGTTGGTAATAAAGCTATTCTTACTAATGGATTTACCAAAAAGACACAGAAGACGCCAGTATCAGAGTTGGATACAGCTAAGAAGTATAAAGCTGATTATGAAAGGAGACATCAGAATGAGTAGTTACAAAGATTATAAAGAAAAAGCATTAAGCAATCCTGAAGTAAAAGCTGAATACGATGCTCTTCAGCCAGAATATGATTTAATACAGGCGATGATCGATGCAAGAAATAGTCAGAATATAACACAAAAGGAGTTGGCAGAGAGAACTGGAATCACACAGGCAGATATTAGTAGAATCGAAAATGGTACAAGAAATCCAAGTCTTGCTATGGTTAAAAGAATTGCAGCTGGATTAGGCATGCAATTGAGATTAGAATTTGTTCCTACACCAGCAAAGCACTAATGAAGAGCATATATGAATGGCCATGGTCACCAGCGTGGTCACTAACATGAGGTAGATGTGTCGGAACTTGTTTTTATAGGTATTAGGGATACTTGAAAATATTCGAATCCCCGATGTCTCATTGTTTGAAGCTTTTTTGTTTTACATCAGAAAAGAGGGACGACACTCGCGCCAAAGTACACATGACCGTGGCATTAGGACCGTCCCCACTGATAACAGGTTTCAGAAATAAAAGATATCAGCGAAGGAGCAAGATGGCATCATGAACGATATGATGGACACGGTTATCCTGACGGACTCTCTGGCGAGGATATTCCTGAAATTGCCCGTATTATTGCTGTGTCAGATGCCTACGATGCCATGACCTCTAATCGTAGTTACAGAGAGGTTATGGAACAGAAGGTTGTATATGAGCAGATAGAGACCAACGCCGGAAAGCAGTTTGATCCTAAGATAGCAGCGATTATGCTTGAAATGATTAAAAATGATGTGGATTACACAATGAGAGAATGATGCATAAAAATGCAAGGGGAAATAAGAGAGTGAATTAATGATGAATAAAAGAAAAAGAGCATAGGGGAGAATTGTGGTATCCACAGGTATTGTGCTGTTATCAGCTGTAACATTTTCAGGATGCAGCAGATCTACCAGTAAGAATAAAGTGCCTGGCAAGTCTGAAGTAATGAAATATGTTGAAGAATTATGCCCAAGTGAAGATGTTGATTATGACGTTAGCAATGGTAAGGGACAATATTATGGGGAAAAGCAGGTTATATATAATTACAGTTCACATGAACGAGACCTGGATTTTGAAGTGATTGCAACTACTAGTAGGGATGGATATATAACATTTCTCTGGAGCCCAGTAATTAAAGAGAATTATCATGCTGCAATTAGGGTTTTTTATCAGGATGAAATAGAGTCAGTATTGGATAAGCATGATGCCACATTTGACATCAAGAAATACACGACATCGTTCTTTGAGAAAAATGCTACAAATGGATTACATGAGAACATAAAACTATATATTGATTCTTATCAGAAATTACTTGAAGCCGTGGATTTTTGTTACGAATTGAATAGTATATACAGCGCAGAAGAAACATACAATACTAAAACCTGGATGGAGGATAATCCACTGGCATTGGTTTATGTAACACTGACTAATATAACGGGTAATTATAATCAGATTAACACAGTAAAAATCAATGGTAATGATGATTATGATGTAATTTATAACGAGCTGACACATTTCTATAAACAGGCTTTGTATGACGGCCTTATTTACGATGATATGGTATTGGATGACACTGATATGCACAAATCCAAACTGTCAATAACATTAGATGGCAGGGCAGTTGAACGTAATGACATCAATGGTAACACATCTGTGGATGCATGGAAGCCAGAGGATTTTGTGGCCAAGTACGATTATGAAGCAGGAACATATTACCTGCCACTAAACCCTTATATAGACAGTAACCGTAACCCGCTATTATTACAGTTGTATATTGAATGTGCAGGAGGGGATTTGAAGGATTACAGCAAATCAGCTACAAAATTTACTATTGGGTCAGAAAAATATGTTATTGATATGGATTACGGTAATGTGGATTCGAGATCTTACATAAATGGCTTTACTCTTAAGAAAGATGGTAATGAGATTGATTTGTCTGTTCTGGAAAAGAAATATGAGGAGCAGTATATATACTGGATAAGTATTGATGATATGGCTGGTATTTTTGACTTCGATTATAGTATTGATGAAGAAAATGAAACAGTAGACTTACAATTTAAGTAATAATTAGACTATAAATATTAGTAGATTTGTGAGAAAAGGATGAAATATGAAAGTATGTTTATTGAATGACTCATTTCCACCAGTAATAGACGGGGTGGCAAATGTTGTACTTAATTATGCGGATGTAATGGTAAAGAATAATCTTGCAGAAATAATGGTTTGTACACCAGAGTATCCAAAGACGGACTATTCTGTGTATCCATACAGAGTAATTCCATATAGTAGTTTTGATACAACCAAAATAGTAAAAGGGTACAGGGCAGGAAATCCTTTAGATCTTAAGGATCTTAAGGATATGACAGAGTTTAAGCCTGATATAATCCATACGCACTGTCCAGTGGCTTCAACATATGTTG
>DCJA01000007.1:0-8346 GCA_002317175.1 Lachnospiraceae bacterium UBA1712
ACAGTAATTAATCAGGATTCATTTGGACAGGGACATGACCCAATTATATATATGTACAACCATATTGTTGATGGTCTTCCATATCCTTCTGAATATATTGATTCAAGATCGTCTATTATTGATAAAGCTAACGTAAATGATCTTATATAATTAATATACAGATGAGTTGATATAAAAGTCTGAGCAGGTGGCAACGATTCTAAGCTGCCGATAAAGCGAATAAAAAGTATAAAAGACTCCTTAAGCAAAATATATGAATTGCTTAAGGAGTTTTTGCTTATATGCTGGTGTGCATTTTAACCGTGTATGAAAAAGTTAGTCTTTTATTCTTTCATGAATAGTTGTTTCAATTTGCTGTTTCTTTTGTACTTATAAAATGTTTCTTTTGTTCTTATAAAATAAAGTATTTGCATTTTGTTTAAAATGCGTTATATTATTTGAGAGAAATCTATTTACAGTACAGACTGTATTCAATGCAACATTCGTTGTGAGTTTTCCATTTTATTAGAGGTAAATTATGAGAGAAAAGTATGAAACACTTGCGCTTTCAGATTTGAAGGCAATTGCAAAAAGCAGAGGCATTAAAGGTACGTCCATCATGAAAAAGGAAGACGTAATCAACGCAATGCTTGAACTTGATGAGCAGGAAAAGACTGCTTCAACTGAAGAAAAAACTGTTGAAACCAAAGTGGCTAAAACAAAAGTTGTTAGAACAAAAACTGTTGAAAGCAAAGCTACTGTAACTAAAGTCGTTGAAAACCAGGCTAATGCAAGTATAGCTGATGAGAACACAGCAGTAGATAATGAGGAAGAAGCTAAGAACGTAGAACAGGAAGCTGAAAGCAGAGTCAGCAGACAGGAAGCCAGAGATAAGGAAAAAGAAGCTGCTATTAGCGAACTTGACAGTGGTGTAACAGCATACGGAATTCTGGAGATAATGCCTGATGGATATGGCTTTATCAGATCAGAGAATTATCTGCCAGGAGAAAATGACGTATATGTAGCTCCAAGTCAGATTAGAAGATTTGGAATGAAGACTGGAGATATCGTATCCGGTAATACCAGAGTAAAGGCTAATACTGAGAAGTTTTCTGCTCTTTTATTTGTTAAGTCTATTAACGGCTATCCACCTGAGGTTGCTGCCAGACGTATGAATTTTGAGGATATGACTCCTATTTTCCCAGAGGACAGACTCACTCTTGAAGCTCCTGGTGCACCAGTTGCCATGAGAATAATGGATATGATGAGTCCTGTTGGTAAGGGACAGCGTGGTATGATTGTATCTCCACCTAAAGCTGGTAAGACTACTCTGTTAAAGGAAGTAGCAAACTCAGTATTAAAGAATAATCCTGAAGTACATATGATTATTCTGCTTATAGATGAAAGACCTGAAGAGGTTACAGATATTAAGGAAGCAATTCAGGGTGACAATGTCGAAGTAATATATTCAACCTTTGATGAATTGCCAGAACATCACAAACGTGTATCAGAGATGGTAATGGAGAGAGCCAAGAGACTGGTTGAACACAAAAAGGATGTAATGATTCTGTTGGATTCTATTACAAGACTTACCCGTGCCTATAACCTTACAGTTCCACCAAGTGGCCGTACATTATCAGGTGGTCTTGATCCTGCAGCTCTTCATATGCCAAAGAAATTCTTTGGTGCAGCCAGAAATATGAGAGAGGGTGGCAGCCTTACAATTCTTGCTACTGCACTTGTAGATACAGGTTCCAAGATGGATGATGTAGTTTACGAGGAATTCAAGGGTACTGGTAATATGGAACTGGTTCTTGACAGAAAACTTTCAGAAAGAAGAGTATTCCCAGCTATTGATATTCCAAAATCTGGTACCAGAAGAGAAGACCTTCTTCTTTCTGCTGAAGAAATGGAAGCAGTAGCTACCATGAGAAAAGCATTTAACTCTATGAAATCAGAGGAAGCGGTAGACAGAGTTATTGATCTGTTTGCAAGAACAAGGGATAATCATGAATTCTGTGTCATGATGAAAAAGATGCGTATATTCTAAATTTGGGTATTGCTTTGGTATAATCGCTATGCTATAATAACAACGCTGTTTGTAAAACAGTGCGGATGAGAACAATACTATTAATTAACTATAGAGAGGTGAAATCATGAGAGAAGGAATACATCCTGATTACTATCAGGCAACAGTAACTTGCAACTGCGGTAATACATTTGTAACAGGATCTACAAAGCCAGAAATCCACGTTGAAGTTTGCTCAAAGTGCCATTCATTCTACACAGGACAGCAGAAGGGTGCTAGAACTGACGGACGTGTTGACAAGTTCAATAAGAAGTACGGCATTAAGTAAGATTTTAATATTTTTGCTACAAAGACTATCTAAGGTTGAGGTTTTAAAATCTCAACCTTTAGTTATATTTAGAAGGATTGAAGTATGGCAAGAAAGAAAATGTGCCCTTCTGGAATAGGCGGTCAGGCTGTATTAGAAGGCGTTATGATGAAGAATAAGGAGAGCTGTGCAATTGCAGTTCGTAAGGCAGATGGTGAGATTGATGTTGAAATAACAGAATATCATGGTATCATTCATGGAAGCCTGCCTACCAGAATTCCTTTCATTAGAGGTATCTTCAATTTTATTGATTCCTTTATATTGGGAATGAGAGCAATTAATCATTCGACAGAATTCTATGAGGAAGAAGATTCCAAGGATACTGGATTTGACAGATTTATGAACCGCCTGTTTGGCGATAAGGCAGAGAAGGTTATGTCTGCATTTACCATGATACTGTCATTTGTGCTGGCAATTGGTCTCTTTATTGTATTACCATATTATGCATCAAGAATTCTTGAAGGACATATTCAGTCTTCATGGCTGTTGGCTCTGGTTGAAGGTATTGTCAGACTGGTTATTTTCCTTCTATATATTATTATCATTACTCTGATGAAGGATATACGAAGATTATATATGTATCACGGAGCAGAGCATAAGTGTATAAACTGTATAGAGCATGGACGTGCCCTTACAGTCAACAATGTTAAGCGCTCATCAAGACTTCACAGAAGATGTGGAACCAGCTTTCTTCTGTTTGTAATGATAATCAGTATTATATTATTTATGTTTATTCAGGTTGAGAGTCCAGTTCTTAGACTGTTACTCAGATTAGCACTGATTCCAGTTATTGCAGGTATCAGCTATGAGGCAATCAGACTTGCAGGCAGAAGTGAGAATATCTTTGTAAAGATTATTTCAGCACCAGGCCTTGCACTTCAGTTTTTAACAACTAAGGAACCTGATGACAGCATGATAGAAGTAGCTATTAAGTCTGTAGAGGGTGTATTCGACTGGAGAGCATTTATCCAGGAGAATTTTGAAGATGATAAATCACAGGATTAACAGATGACAAGACGTGAAGCTTACGATTATGGAGTTGAACAATTAGAAGAGCAGGGCATCGATGATGCTGCCTGCGATATAAGGATTCTGCTTGAGGATTTGTGCGGTGTAGACAGAGAGGAACTGTTTATTAATGGTGACAAGACCATTTCTCGCAAAGAGACAGAGACCTTTATGAATGCTGTCACAAGAAGATGCGGTCATTATCCTGTCCAGTATATTACTGGTAAGCAGGATTTTATGGGACTGACTTTTTCTGTTAATCAGGATGTGCTGATTCCAAGAATGGATACAGAGATTCTGGTGGAAGAGGTACTTAAGAATCTGGATGACGGCAGCAGAATTCTGGATATGTGTACAGGAAGTGGATGTATACTGCTCAGTCTGCTTAGATATTCCAACAATTGCGAAGGGGTTGGAGTGGATGTCAGTGATGCGGCACTTGAGGTTGCAAGAGATAATGCAGGAAGACTCGCGCTGGATGAGACCTTTGACCTGCTGTTTACAACTGGAGGAGCAGGAGCAAAGCATCTTGATCTGGATAAGATAGAGTTTATCGAGAGTAATTTGTTCAATGATGTCAAAGGTAAATTTGATATTATTGTGTCCAATCCACCATATATCAGGACTGATGTGATTCCAACGCTTATGGAGGAAGTCAGGGATTATGAACCTATGCTGGCTTTGGATGGCAGGGAAGATGGTTTGTATTTTTACAGAGAGATAATTAAGAAAAGCCCACAGTACCTAAGTGGTGGTGGAAAGCTTTTCTTTGAAATAGGTTATGACCAGGCTGCTGATGTAGTGAAACTTATGGAAGAAGCCGGTTTTAAGGATGTAGTAGTAGTTAAAGATTACGCACACCTCGATCGCGTGGTGTGGGGAAGGATATAGCATGTTTGACAGACTTGAGGATCTTTTACACAGATTTGAAGAGATAATGAATGAATTAAGTGAGCCAGGCGTTGCCAATGATTCGAAGAGATTTACAGCGCTCATGAAGGAACAGAGTGATCTTGCTCCAATCGTAGAGGCTTACAAGGAATACAGAGACTGTAAGCAGACTGTAGAGGATTCAGAGGATTTACTGGCTAGTGAATCTGATGAAGAGATGCGTGAGATGCTTAAGGACGAATTGAATGGAGCAAAGAAGCGTATCGAAGAACTTGAAAATGTGATGAAGATTCTTCTTTTGCCAAAGGATCCTAACGATGATAAGAACGTTATCGTGGAAATCAGAGCAGGTGCTGGTGGTGATGAAGCAGCACTGTTTGCAGCTGAGATTTATCGTATGTATATTCATTATGCTGAGGGACGCCGTTGGAAGGTGGAGACCATGGAAATGGAAGAAATCGGCATCGGTGGTATGAAGTCAGTAACCTTTATGATTACTGGACAGGGCGCATATTCAGTTATGAAATATGAATCTGGAGTACATCGAGTTCAGAGAGTCCCAGAGACAGAATCTGGCGGAAGAATCCATACTTCTACTATATCGGTAGCTGTATTGCCTGAAGCTGAAGAAATCGACGTTGTAATCGATGATAAGGATATCAGAATCGATGTTTGTCGTTCATCAGGAGCAGGTGGACAGTGTGTCAATACAACAGACTCAGCTGTAAGACTTACTCATATGCCAACAGGTATTGTTATCTACTCACAGACAGAGAAGAGTCAGATTCAGAATAAAGCCAAGGCTTTTGCGCTGCTTCGTGCAAAGCTGTATGATCTTGAGCAGCAGAAGGCTCATGATGTTGAAGCAGACTTAAGAAAGAGTCAGGTAGGTACAGGTGATCGTTCTGAGAAGATCAGAACCTACAACTTCCCACAGGGACGTGTGACTGATCACAGAATCAATCTTACACTTTATAAGCTTGATAAGATTATGAATGGAGATATCCAGGAAATAATTGATGCATGTATTGCAGCAGATCAGGCAGCAAAGCTTCTTAAGATGAATCAGAACTAGAGATAGTAGTTTGGGTGGTTTTGCCTGGTGTAATTGATTATTAGTATTACTTTAATAGAGGGTAATGATATGACAAAGGTTTTTATTGATGGTAGTGAGGGTACTACTGGATTACGTATATATGAAAGATTTGAGCAGAGAAATGATGTCGAGATTATGAAGATTGATCCAGAACTTCGTAAAGATCCTGCTGAAAGAGCAAAGATGATTAATGCTTCAGATATCACATTTCTATGTCTTCCAGATGCGGCAGCAAAGGAGTCGGTTAGTCTTGTAACCAACCCTGATGTACGTATTATTGATACATCTACTGCACACAGAACTGAAGCAGGCTGGGCATATGGTTATCCGGAGCTTTCAAAGGAGCATAGAGAAGCAATTAAGACTGGAAAGAGAATTGCTGTTCCAGGCTGCTATGCGACAGGTTTTATCACAATTGCTTATCCATTGGTTAAGGCTGGTATTGTTCCAGCTGATTATCCTGTAAGCTCATTTGCTGTAAGCGGTTATTCAGGTGCAGGAAAGAAGACTATAGCTGTATATGAGTCAGAAGACAGAGATAAGGAACTGGATTCTCCACGTGAGTATGCACTTCCACAGCAGCACAAACATCTTAAAGAAATGAAGATAATATCAGGACTTGAAAGAACACCTATGTTTAGTCCAATAATTGCAGATTACTACAGCGGAATGTTTGTCAGCCTTCCATTTTATGCAGATATGCTTAATGGAAAGCAGACTCCTGAGAGTGTTCATGAATATATGACTGAATACTATAAGGGACAGCAGTTCGTAAAGGTTATGCCATTTGGAGCGGAGGCTGATACAAATGGATTTATTGGTGCCAATAACCGTTCAGGATGGGATGGACTTGAATTATTTGTAACAGGTAATGAGGAGAGAATCCTTCTTACATCTCGTTTTGATAACCTTGGTAAGGGAGCAAGTGGCGCAGCAATTGAGTGTATGAATATCATGCTGGGCTGTGAAGACAATAAAGGTTTGAATCTTTAATAAAAAGAGAAGTCCTGGAGGACTTCTCTTTTATTGGATGAGATGAAGTTCTTCTATTAGTGCTCGCTTGATATTTGTGCAGATTATGTAGTGTGGATGATTTAGATAAAAGAAACGATTGAGGTTTATTGTGTTTAAAGAGAATAAAGAAACTTATAAAAAAATAGGGGTGGTTGCCCTTCCTATAATTTTGCAGAACATAATTGATGCAGCTGTTAACAGTGCCGATGTTCTTATGCTCAATACTGTTGGGCAGACTGCCATAAGCTCGGTATCACTGTGTAACAGCTTTGTTGGACTTTTATTTATGTTTCAGTATGGAATTGGAACCGGAATTGCCATGCTTGCTGCCCAGTATTATGGAAAGAAGGATATGAAGACCATCGAGAAAATCGAGGGTATTGGACTTAGGTTTGCACTTTCTGTTGCTGCAATAGCGATGATACTGTGCATGTTTATGCCAAGACAGGTGATGCTTGTATTTACCAATGATCAGGAACTGATTGAATGTGGGGCGCAATACTTACGAATAGTAGCACCAGGATTCATATTCTGGGCAATTAGTTCTGTCTACATGTCTGTTCTCAGATGTATTGACAGAGTTGGTACCAGTACTGCGCTTGAAGCCTTGGCTCTTGGCTGTAATGTATGCTTAAATGCAGTATTTATCTTTGGTTTGTTTGGTGCTCCAAAGCTAGGAGTAATCGGTGTAGCACTGGCAACAACAATAAGCCGTCTGATTCAGTTGGCAGGATGTATGATTGTATCAGCTGGTGCATCGGTTAAGCTGGATATCAGAACAATGTTTACTAGAAATCCACTGTTACAAAAGGACTTTATGTCTATGGCACTGCCAGCTATTGCTAATGATGTAGTATGGTCTTTGGGATTTTCTATGTACTCAGTAATCATTGGACATCTTGGAACTGATGCTGTTGCTGCAAATGCGATTGTGTATACTGTTCGAAATCTCGGAACAGTAATGTGCTTTGGTATTGGTTCTGCTGCAGGAATTATTGTTGGACAGATTCTGGGTGAAGGGAACATTGACGAAGCAATTAAGACTGGTCATATTCTCTACCGTTTATCATTTGTCACAGGTATAATTGGTGGTCTTGTGGTACTTGCCATTTCACCATTTGCGCTTAGTACTGCCAAGCTTTCAGAAACGGCACTTGATTATCTGAAATTTATGCTTTTGATCAACACATATTACATCACAGGAACATCTGTTAATACTACATTAATTGCGGGTATTTTCAGAGCAGGAGGAGACAGCAAGTTCGGCTTTATCTGCGATACAATCGATATGTGGGTGTACGCAGTTCCTCTGGGACTGCTGGCTGCATTTGTATTCAAACTTCCAGTTAAGGTTGTTTATTTTCTCTTATGTACGGATGAATTTGTTAAATGGCCCTGGGTTTTCAAACATTACTATAGTAGAAAATGGGCAAAGAATATTACAAGAGACGATATAGTGGAATAAGTTTCAGCTTGTTATGAAGAATAATTGATGGCTAGTATAGAAAATCACAATGATCTGAGTCGAAGAATAAACTGACGATTGTATTAAAAAATATACTTGTAACAAGATAGAGTGTAAGGTATAATGTCAAAGGCTGGATAATTGTATACAATTATACTTTTGAAAATATAGATAATTAACATATGATACGAGGTGTGATTTATGAAATCTTATAAGAGTATGTCAAAAGAAGAATTAGCGGCATTAAAGCAGGAATTACAGGCTGCATATGAGGATGCTAAGGGAAAAGGTCTTAAGCTTAATATGGCAAGAGGTCTTCCTAGTGCTGAACAGCTTGATATGGAAGCTGATTTCTTTAACACACTTAATCCTCAGAGTATTTTCAAATCTGAGGCAGGTATTGATTGCAGAAATTACGGTGAGTTAACAGGTATATCTGAAGCTAAAAAGCTTATGGCTGATATGATGGGAGTAAATCCACAGGAAGTTATCGTATT
>DCJA01000007.1:8476-9120 GCA_002317175.1 Lachnospiraceae bacterium UBA1712
TATGACAGACATTTTGCAATTACAGAGCAGTTTGGAATAGAGATGGTCAATATTCCACTTAACAGCGATGGTCCAGATATGGATATGGTTGAGCAGTATGTTAACAACGATCCTGCAGTAAAGGGTATCTGGTGTGTTCCTAAGTACTCTAATCCAGCTGGTGTTACATACTCGGATGAGACAGTAAAGAGATTTGCTGCTCTTAAGCCAGCAGCAGAAGATTTCCGTATTTACTGGGATAATGCATATATTATTCATCATCTCTATGATGATAATCAGGATGAACTCCTTGAGATTCTTTCAGAGTGTAAAAAAGCAGGTAATCCTGATATGGTATACGAATTCTGCTCTACTTCAAAGATTACATTCCCAGGTTCAGGTGTTGCTGCAATAGCTACATCAGAGAAAAATGTAGATTATATTAAGAGCATTATTACAATTCAGACAATTGGTCATGACAAGCTTAATCAGTTACGTCATGTAAGATATTTTAAAGACTTTGATGGCATGAAGAATCATATGAAGAAACATGCAGATATTCTTCGTCCAAAGTTTGAACTTGTTATCAGTACACTTGCAAAGGAGATAGGTGATCTTGAGATAGGAACATGGACTACTCCACATGGTGGATATTTTGTATCCTT
>DCJA01000007.1:9242-11156 GCA_002317175.1 Lachnospiraceae bacterium UBA1712
AGCAATATTCGTATCGCACCAACTTTTCCACCAATTGATGAGCTGGCTAAGGCGCTTGAGATATTTGTTCTCTGTGTAAAGCTTGCAAGCGTTGAGAAATTATTGGAAGAATAAAATTGCTTTTATGGTCTACGGCGGTGGAACAGCTTATATATGGCGGTTCGAAGTCGTAGACTTTTTTGTTTGATTTGATGCAGAGATGAGTAAGAAGAGGAAATAAATGGAAAAGATTAAGAGGATAGGCAGAAGACTGGTAGCACATGGTACTTTGTTTGATTATTACAAGGATGAGATGCTTACAGTGGACGGTAATACTGCCTACTGGGATCATATAGAGCATAAGGGGGCAGCAGCGATGCTGGCAGTGAAGGATGATGGCAAGATAGTTCTGGTCAGACAGTTTAGGAATTCTCTTGATAAAGAAATATTGGAGATTCCTGCAGGCGGAATAGAGCCAGGCGAGGAACACAGTGCTGCAGCTATCAGGGAACTAAAGGAGGAGACGGGATATATTGCCTCCAATGTGGAATATCTTATGACTGTAAATACCACTGTCGCATTTTGCAATGAGAAGATATTCATATATAAGGCAACAGGACTGACTCAGGGAGAAAAGCATCTTGACAGAGATGAATATACTGATGTTGAATGTTACAGCCTGGATGAACTTGTAAAGATGATTGGCGATGGGAATATAAGTGATTCAAAAACCATAAGCGCAATTTTGTATTATGCCCAGACTTGTTCATAAGTATTATTATGCATAACAAGTAATTTGCTCCACCAGAATATGAACTCAGAATACGAGGCACATGTTCTGGTGTTTTTTGTTAAGTTTATATAATTCATCAACATAAAATTATAAAAAACAGTATTTATGTAAATTATTTTAATTTTTTTAAAAAATTTTTTCTTTCATTTCACACAACATCTAGTGCGCTCAAAAAAAGGGCTTTGCAACATTTTGTGTAAACCGCAAAAACACTGAATTTATGGTAAAAATTAGGCATTGATTTTACATAATTCCTTGCTTATAATAAGTCCTATCGACGGAAAAAGTGGTCAAAAATGGGAGAAACTTTACAGAATGCAGAAAGAGATTGACGCTTTTATTTCATATTTACATAATGTTAAAAAGACATCTACAAACACAGAGTTATCTTATCAGAGAGACTTAAAGAAATTCATTGTGTTCTTAGAGGGAAGACATATTGAATCGTTAAAATCTGTTAGAAAAGATGATCTTGCAGCTTACATGGACTACATGATTGCAGAAGATTTTAAGCCTGCTACCATTTCAAGAAATGTAGCCAGCATCAAAGCTCTTTTTCATTTCCTTGCTTATGAAGGAATGATAGATGAAGATATCAGTGGAGTATTAAAATCTCCAAAGATTGAGAAGAAGGCTCCTGAGATTATGACCATGACAGAGGTGAATACACTTCTTGAGCAGCCAAATGGTGATACTCCTAAGGAAATTCGAGACAAGGCTATGCTTGAACTGCTTTATGCAACAGGCATCCGTGTATCAGAGCTGATAACTCTTAAGAATGAAGATCTTAACCTCCAGATGAATTACATTATCTGTAATCATGGTGGCAAGGAAAGAATCATTCCTTTCGGACTTAAGGCAAGAACATCACTTATCAATTATCTTGAGCATTCAAGAGAAGCACTGGTGATGAATAATAAGTCAGATGAACTCTTTGTAAACTGTTCAGGAGTGCCAATGAGCCGTCAGGGATTTTGGAAGCTCATTAAGTATTATGGCAGAAAGGCTGGAATTACAACAGACATCACACCACATACCTTAAGACACAGCTTTGCGGCGCATCTTGTTGAAAATGGTGCTGATTTAAAGAGCGTACAGGAGATGCTTGGACACAGTGATATTTCTACAACTCAGATTTATGC
>DCJA01000007.1:11281-12724 GCA_002317175.1 Lachnospiraceae bacterium UBA1712
GAGAGGTGTTGAATATGGCCATTACAGCGGATTTTCATTTACATAGTACCTTTAGTGGGGACGGTAAGTCACCAATGGAGGATATAGTTAAGTCAGCAATAGAGCGTGGACTTAGTCAGATTTGTTTTACTGAGCACAATGATATCGATTTCCCTTACGAGAACAATGGGGATGCCTATGGAATGTTTGATCTTAATACGGACTCGTATCTGTATGAACTGATTAAGCTGAGAGAAAAATATGCTGATAAGATACAGATTGGCTTTGGTGTAGAACTGGGAATGCAGACAGATGCTTTTAGAAAAAATGCAATCTATGCCAAGTCCCATGACTTTGACTTTATCATTTTCTCCTGCCATGTTGTTAATAAGAGAGATCCATATTATCCAAATTATTTTGAAGGCAGATCAGAGGAAGAGGCCTTGCGTGAGTACTTCCAGTGTATCCTGGATAATGTTAAGCTTTTTAATAACTATGATGTATTGGGACATCTGGACTATGCTGTAAGATACGCACCACAGACCGATAAGAATTACAGTTACGCCAAGTATAAGGATCTTATAGATAAGATTCTGGAAACTGTAATAGACAATGGAAGAGGTATTGAGGTCAATACAGCTGGAATCCGAAAGTATTATCTTAAGGATGTTCACCCTAATACAGATGTGCTTAAAAGATATAAGGAACTGGGTGGAGAGATAGTTACAGTTGGAAGTGATGCCCACACAGCTGGATATGAGGGAGCTGACTTTGACAGGGCTTATGAAGCACTTAAAGCGGCAGGCTTTGAATATTATTGTACATTTGAAAATAGAATAGCTTCCTACCATAAACTGTAGGAGGCTATGGATTTATTTAATAAGTTGTAGAAGAGTATGGCTTCTTATCACAAATTGTAGAAGCATTTTGACATTAGATTTACATAATGTTATTAAAATGAAAAGTTTTGTATATTGCACATATATAAATGCAAAATCTACACATTCTTTTATCTTTTTTTTCTTGAATTTGCATTTTATTCATTGTAGAATATGAGTGCTGATAAAAATTTGACAGACTCGTTTGTCAAAAAATAATAAAACATTTTACGGAGGATTTTAAAATGGCAGTAAGAGTAGCAATTAATGGTTTTGGCCGTATCGGTCGTCTTGCATTCAGACAGATGTTTGGTGCAGAAGGTTATGAAGTTGTAGCTATCAACGACTTAACAAGCCCAAAGATGTTAGCACATCTTTTAAAGTATGATTCATCACAGGGTAAGTACGCTTTAGCTGATACAGTTTCAGCTGGCGAAGATACAATCACAGTTGATGGAAAGACACTTAAGATTTACAAAGAGCCAGACGCAAACAACTGTCCTTGGGGCGAACTTAAGGTAGACGTTGTTCTTGAGTGTTCAGGTTTCTATACATCAAAGGAGAAGGCTCAGGCACACATCAACGC
>DCJA01000007.1:12746-12933 GCA_002317175.1 Lachnospiraceae bacterium UBA1712
GGTGCTCGTAAGGTTGTTATCTCTGCTCCAGCAGGAAATGATCTTCCTACAATCGTATACAATGTTAACCATGAGACACTTAAGGCTGAAGATACAATCATCTCTGCAGCTTCTTGTACAACAAACTGCTTAGCTCCTATGGCTAAGGCTCTTAATGATCTCGCTGGTATCAAGTCTGGTATCATGA
>DCJA01000007.1:13063-16117 GCA_002317175.1 Lachnospiraceae bacterium UBA1712
AAGGCTATCGGTCTTGTTATTCCAGAACTTAATGGAAAGCTCATCGGATCTGCTCAGCGTGTTCCTACACCAACAGGTTCTACAACAATTCTTGTTGCTACAGTTGAGAAGAGCGTAACAAAGGATGAAATCAATGCAGCTATGAAGGCAGCAGCTACAGAGTCATTCGGTTACAACGAAGATGAAATCGTATCAAGCGATATCGTTGGATCAACATATGGTTCAATCTTCGATGCTACACAGACAATGGTTGGCGAAGACAACCTTGTACAGGTAGTTTCTTGGTATGATAACGAGAACAGCTACACATCTCAGATGGTTCGTACAATTAAGTACTTCTCAGAGTTAGCTTAATTCGTTAACTAAGATTAATAAGGATTTATCCTTTAGGACCCGGTCATTTTGACCGGGTCTTTTTTGTATCTACTACACATAAAAAGCGTTAGTATTATGAGATGCAAACACCTCAAGAAAATGATATAATTACAGACAGTGATTTGATAAAGGGAGTCTTATGGGAGGATACTGATGGATTTCGATATCGATAAAGCAATGGAAAATGTGTATGGTGGAACAAAGAGAGCACATTATACAGTTGAACAGATAGATGCTGCCAAGAAGAGACAGAAAAAATGTGGTGGCACTCTTATGGATAATTTAGAGGCAGTTGCAGGTGGAGACGTTGAAGGAATGCCTGCTTCAAAACCAAAATCAAAAGCCTTTATGTCAATGGAAGAATTGAGCAATACTATCAGTAAACTAAGTGACAACATCAAGGGTGACTTTGGTGAAACAAGCGAAGAAACTATGAAGGCTATGCTGGATGAGAGTATGGCTGCTGGAAGAGATAACGAGAAATTAGATGCTCTTTTGAAGGAAGGCCTTTCAATTGGCGATAGAAATGTTGCAAGTGAGGGTATTACTTCAAGCTTATATGCTGATGATTCAATCCCTAAGGCACCAATCGATAATGCAGCTGCACTGGAGAGGTTTGCTGGTCTTGCAGATTCGGTCAAGGAAAAGGTGTACGGTCAGGACGAGTTCATCAAGAAACTGGTTATTGCATTTAAAAGACCATATGTTACTGAGCGTGACAACAACGACGCACTCAATAGTATATATGTTCATGGACCATCATGTACGGGTAAGCACTATGCACTTAATTCTATTGTAAATGAGCTTGGAAACAGAGGGGTGATTGCAGCTGGTATCCATACAATGGATTTGTCACTATACCCAACTACAACTGAAGAAAAGCTGTTTTTACAGGATTTATACAGTGCGCTTCAGAGTAAATCATCCGTAATTGTATTTGAAAATTTCGAAGTATGTCATGTATCCATGCTTGGCAAGATCAGTGACCTGGTTACAACAGGTGAATGCAGACTTGCTGAAAGATATATTATGCAAAAAGGTCAGCTTGTAAGTGTAAGTAATGCGCTTTCGCAAAACGCAGTTGGATCTTTTGAGGCAACAGGAAAATATTTTGTGTTTGTAAGCAGCAAATCGCTTGATAAGCTTGCAGGTGTAATGGGTGCTCCATTTGTAAATGCGTTAGGCGATGTATGTGAATCCAAAGCACTTGATGAAGAGGCATATAAAAAGATTTCAGCAGAACAGGAAAAACAACTGGTAGATAAATGTAAGCAGCAGTTTTCTTATGTTGTAACTCCTGAGGATTCATACAGAGAATATGTTTTAAAACAGACTGGTAAAAGCAGAGCGCTTAAGGGTATTTTGGATAGCTATGCAGATACAATGAAGGCAATGACTCAGATGAAATTAGAGAGGGATGATGCTGCTAATACTGAGGTTGTTCTCATTTGCAAAGAAGACGAGGCTATTGCCCAAATAGGTAATGAAGAGATTAAGATTAGTTCATTCCTTCCAAATGGATATAAAGGAGAACTTGATAGTATTAGAGAAGAACTCGAAGGTATTGTTGGACTTAAGGCAGTTAAGGATTATATTCTTAGCCTTGAAGAGTACTACGGTATGCAAAAGCGCAGACGTGAGGAAGGTCTTAAGGCTGGCGAAGTTAATAAGCATATGATATTTACAGGTAATCCTGGTACAGGTAAGACTACCATTGCAAGAATCGTAAGTAAGTATCTTAAAGCAATAGGCGTGCTTAGCGGTGGACAGCTTGTGGAAGTTTCAAGAGGAGATCTTGTAGGTCGCTATGCAGGCCATACAGCTCCGCTTACTAATACAGTTATTAAATCTGCAATAGGTGGTGTTCTCTTTATTGATGAGGCATACAGCTTATATCGTGGAGAGGATGACAGCTTTGGCCTTGAAGCTATAGATACACTCGTTAAGGGCATAGAGGATAACAGAGATGATCTTATTGTCATTCTTGCAGGTTATTCCAATGAGATGGAGGGCTTTTTAGAGTCAAACTCAGGACTTAAGAGCCGTTTCCCTAATATTATTAATTTCCCTGATTATACAGGAGAAGAACTTGTTGCGATCGCAAAGATTACATCAAAATCAAAGGGATATTATATCGATGAGGAAGCACTTGAGCCTATGAAGGAATTCTTTGATATGGTTCAGGTAACCAATCCTATGGAAGCAGGCAATGGACGTCTTGTCAGAAATAAGATAGAGGAAGCTATTCTTAATCAGTCAAGAAGACTTATTGCTGAGACTGATGCAGATATGTCACAGCTTAAGCTTATGGATTTTGTGCTGGAGTATAATTAATCTTATAAGTGATTTGGTGGATGTGATATTTGCTAATATAGTTATTAAATAATAGTTTTTATAGAAGAGTAATATTGGTAAACACATAAATGCAGCGGTATTGGAACAGAAGTCTAATGCCGCTGTTTTTTTATATACATTTATATAGATTTTAATCACTTCAAAAGGAATAATAAAAAATTTAGAAAATAATGGAAATTGAAATGTTTTTTGATTATAATAATGGCAGTGCGCAAAGCACTCATTTTCTGTAGTAATGCGCAGACTACAGAGAAAATATTATTTATAGGAGGACATTAATATGTCATTAAACAAGAAGAGCGTTGATGATTTCAACGCAGCAGG
>DCJA01000022.1 GCA_002317175.1 Lachnospiraceae bacterium UBA1712
GGACCTGCAGCCATGTTATCTGGATGAAGTGTACGACCTGTACCACCACCTGAAGCAACTGAGAAGTACTTCTTACCAGCTTCAAGTCTTTCCTTCTTGTAAGTACCTGCAACTGGATGCTGGAATCTTGTAGGATTTGTAGAGTTACCTGTGATAGATACGTCTACGTTCTCCTTCCACATGATAGCAACACCTTCACAGTACATCGTTAGCGCCGTAGCAGTTAACCTTTGCACGTGGAGAATTAGCATCCTTTGAGTAGCACTTACGTGATACTTCCTTTAACTGTATTTGTATAAGGATCATACTCTGTCTCAACAAATGTGAATCCGTTGATACGTGAGATAATCTGAGCAGCATCCTTACCAAGACCATTAAGGATAACTCTAAGTGGAGTCTGACGAACCTTATTAGCCTTCTCAGCGATACCAATAGCACCTTCAGCTGCAGCGAATGACTCGTGACCAGCTAAGAATGCGAAACACTCTGTCTCTTCTTCAAGAAGCATCTTGCCAAGGTTACCATGTCCAAGACCAACCTTACGTGTATCAGCAACAGAACCTGGGATACAGAAAGCCTGAAGACCTTCACCAATTGCAGCTGCAGCATCAGCAGCCTTACGACAATTCTTCTTAATAGCGATTGCAGCACCTACTGTGTAAGCCCACTTTGCGTTCTCGAAACAGATAGGCTGAATGTTCTCGATAAGATGGTATACATCAATACCAGCTGCATCACAAATTTCTTTACATTCCTCAATTGAAGCAATACCATACTGGCTAAGTACAGCCTGAATCTGAGGTAATCTTCTTTCATATGATTCAAATAAAGCCATTATTTTATTCCTCCTATTCCTTACTCTTTTCTTGGGTCGATGATACGAGCAGCATCAGCAACACGGCCATACTGACCTGAAGCCTTATCAAGTGCTGTCTGAGCATCGTTACCAGCCTTAATGAAATCCATCATCTTACCAAAGTTAACATACTTGTAACCGATAATCTGATCTTCTTCATCTAAAGCAACACCTGTAATATAACCATCTGTAAGTTCAAGGTATCTTGGTCCCTTTGAAAGTGTTCCATAAGTTGTACCAACCATTGAACGAGAACCCTTACCAAGATCTTCAAGACCAGCACCGATTGCAAGACCGCATTCAGAGAAAGCAGACTGTGTACGACCGTAAACGATCTGAAGGAATAATTCTCTCATAGCTGTATTAATAGCATCACAAACCAAGTCTGTGTTTAATGCTTCCATAACTGTTAAACCTGGAAGGATTTCTGCAGCCATAGCAGCTGAATGTGTCATACCAGAACAACCAATAGTCTCTACCAATGCTTCCTGGATGATACCTTCCTTAACATTTAAGGATAACTTACAAGCACCCTGCTGTGGTGCACACCAGCCAATACCGTGTGTATAGCCAGAAATATCCTTTACTTCTTTTGCCTTAACCCATTTTGCTTCTTCTGGGATTGGAGCACAGCCGTGATGAACGCCCTGTGCTACTGGGCACATTTCTTCAACTTCTTTTGAATAAATCATGTGAAAAACTCCTTTCGACTTTTTATATAAAAACCGCTTTTAATATTTTGCCATATATATATGCAAAAATCAACGAATTTTTAACTAGTTTATAACACTGTTTCCAAGCTTTTGTCCCATACAAACTGCTACTTCCATGCCTTCATCAGTAGCATCAAATAATTCCTTTGCAAGTATAGCTTTATCCTTTTTAATTAATACCACAACAGTGGAACCACCATACTTGAAATAACCTTTTTCATCACCGCGCTTAACAATCGCTTTACCAAGATGATTAACAATCTTTCCAACCAGCATTGCTCCAACTTCCATCTGGACTACTGTACCAAATCGAGGTGTTTTGATAAGGGTGTATTCTCTGCAGTTTCTAGTAAATACCGGCATAGTATTGAGAGCAATAGGTCTAACAGTATGCAATTGACCTGCTATAAATACGTTGGAGCTCTTTTTACCACTATCTATATAGCAATATCTGTGGTAATGGTTCACACACAGCCTAAATACCAGACACACTCCATCCTTGTATTCATCTGCGACTCTTTTATTCTTTAAAAGATCATAAATGCTGTATTCACTCTGCTTTATTGGAATAACCAGATCATCTGTTATACGATAAGTGCTTAACAGTCCATCACAGGGTGCAATCAATGTATCAGGATCCATATCGATTGATCTTAATTCACTCCTGATTCTACGTATAAAGAAATCATTAAAGCAATGATATTTTTCTTCAGCATACATGGATAAATCAATACCATTCTTTTTGGCAAAGGCAGGTATTATATTAACAGACAGGGCTGAATCCATGTAAAGGCCAACAATTTTTGATACTATTCTTGAACTTAAGATTTTAAGAATAATCCTTCCTGGCGCTGTTTTGTATAGAAACTGAAGGCTATTACTGTCTTTGGGTATTTTAACCTTTTCAAAAGACATTCAGATATCCTCCATTTCTACAAAAATGCAAGTAATAAAAATTCAACAACTCCAATAGCTACCATAATAAGAATACCTCTTAAGCCAGGCTTCTTAATCTGTATTTTTGATAAAAACAGAAAGCCAAGAAGCATCATGAAGGCAAAATATACCATGGTAATATCCAATGGAAGTATATACTGCATTAAAAGAATTGTTGGAAATACAAGTGCTGCGCTCGTAACTGGTACACCACAGTAATATTTCCTGCATCCTTCTTCTGTTTTCTGTCTCTCTTCTTCCTCAACGTTAAAATATGCCAGTCGAATCATGGCAGCAAGAATATATAATAACATTATACAAAAAAGTAACATTGTAAGAGATAACATGGATTTGCCATCTGTATTTACTCTTGGAAGCTCCTCTATTGTAGGACATACTCTGATCATGGCATTACCAATACAGGCAGGTAATACACCAAAAGCAACCAGGTCAGATAATGAATCAATCTGTACACCGTATTTCATTTCAATCTCAGTTCTGTCTTTTTTTGTTCTTGCAACTTTACCATCAAAAGCATCACAAAGACCGCAAATCATAAGAAAGAAAATACCAAGATATGGATGACCCTCTCCATGAAGTGAAACAAAAATACCTACACCTGCTGATAACAAGGACATATATGTAAGTATTACAGTATAATCATAAAATCCTAATAACATTCCCCTTTACCTATCCTTTATAATTATTCGAGGCTTTGTAAAATAACCCCATAAAGTAATTATTCCGCATAATCCAACACATATATAGAAAGATACACCTCTAACAAGAAGTTCCATATTGGCTACGCTATCAATTCCATTTATATGGCTAAATCCTTCAAGAAGCAAATAATCTATAACTCCCATTGCTCCAGGTACTGGCATTCCATTAGATCCAACGAGCGCCAGACTTTGAACAGCCCAAACGGAGGAAGCATAGCTTTTGTCACCTCCTACTGCCAAATACATAAACATTGACACACTAATCTGGCAGATTCTTTGGAATAAATTCAAAACGAATACATTTACAAGCATTTTTTTGTACTTCAAAAGCATCTGTGCACAGCTTCTGTATTCTTCAAGCAGATAAGTCATCTTAAGATATCTTTTTTCTACATTTCTTATAAGATGAATCTTAACCAATATATTAAATATTTTGTTTGCAATATAATATGTCAAACTTTCTTTAAAAACCAGCATAATAAATGCGATAGCACATAATATGAGAATCAGGAATCCAATAATAACCAGAATCCTTCCTAATACTGAATACTCCTTATACAGATCAAAGTGAAGAATAAGACTTACCGCTCCCGTAATCATCAGTGAAAAAGTATACATTACCAGGTTAATCAAAAGTGTAATCATCGCTACAGAAGCAGATACACCATCCCTCATAATAAAATAAGCGCTGGCGGGTTGTCCTCCTGTTGCAGAAGGAGTAATTGAAGAAAAGAAAATATCCGAAGCAGCATATAATACTCCATGTTTTCTTGGCCTGCCATGCAATAACTCTTTAATTATCACGCATATAGCTTTACCTTCAAAATAAATGAATCCCAGCATCGAAATAATGCCAAGCATAAACCAGCACTTATTGGCTGTTAATATATCTATGTAAAGCTCTTTTAAAGAAAAGCTTGAGCACTGCGATGCTATTGTCCATATTATCAGAACAGCAATAACAATAGACACCAGCAGCCACAACAGCTTCTTTTTGTTCATTATCAATACTCAGCACTAATTAGCTACTTCAAATGTATTATCAATATCCATGCTAATTAGTAAAACCTTCCCCTTATTATCCCTTGGAGACAGCCATGAATACATGTTTGTTCCCCATTTACCTGTTGAATGATTAACATATTCCAAACGCTGATTTGATCTTACATCATCAGGATTCATCTTGGATAAAGGACAGTTTGAACATACGCATTCCTTTTCACGTATAAGTTCATAGCACTTCTTTCCAACCATACTTAAACCAGCTGACTTTATTGCATAATCATTCATATATTCAACTACATGAGAATCATAATCAATAATATAAATAGCACATCCCATGCCTTCAAACATTTCTATCTTTGAAAACAGTTCTTTAGAAGATCTGTATTTTTTAGAAAGCAGTGAATAGGTAAGTATGGAATCAACCTGATTAGAAATAGTAAGCATCTGCTCTGACGACATATCAGAATAACAGTCTTCCACATTCTCGTATACAATACCACCCATAAAATGATCGTTAACTATAATCGCGAAGAACAGTAATTCACTTACATTTGTATCCTGCATGTAATTCATTATTTCAATATCTTCAGAAGGCAAATCTGTCCTTACAATTCCGAATTTACCCTTTTCATCATATAGTCTGAGCACAAGGTCATTTCTCAAAACATCAATCAGGTCATTAGCAGGTAATTCATAACCAGGCATTGAAAAATCAAGACGTTTTTTATCATATAAAGAATGCTCACTATTAGTAACTATATATGCTCTGTTAAAGCCATGATACAGACAGAATATCTCTAACAGAGAATTAAGGCATGCATAGATATTGGAATCATAATGAAAGAGCTGCATGCTAACATCCATAAAATATCTGTCCCAGGCGCTTTCATTGAGATTACGATAATCAAAATCATCATAATCTCCACCAAAAAGGAAGCTACTGAAATTAGCTTTGGTTAAAGCGGCCTCGTATAATCTGTAACAGTTTTTACCATTTGATTTTGCTCTTGTAAGAGCCTGATATGCATTCAGTTTAAGATCATCATAAGTCTTTCCGTGAAATGGATAAACAGCAATACCTATAGAGGCAGTTAAACTCATTCCATCAAATGACAAATCTGCAATATTAGTCAGAATTTTGTCACAGATACGTTCAATATCATTAATTGTTCTTGGATTTTGAATAAGAACAGCATATTCGCCAAACTTTAACTGAGCAACTACATCAGTACCCTTGAAGAAATTCTTAATTACCTCATTAATAACAAGAAGTATTTCATTTCCTTTTTCAACTCCAAGAGCATTGTTTATCACGAAAAAATTATCAAGATTAATAATAAACATACCATGAATAACATGTCTGCTTTCAGTTCTAAGAATATTATCTATAATTTTTTCCTGTTCGTTATATAATACATTTTGATTATCCATATCTGATCCCCCCACATGGATTAAACTTCTTTAGTTACTATTACGCCCTTATCTTTATAAATACTTCTTGCAGGAATTACTCCCCTGACACAGCTGACAGGATAGATATTAGACTCCTTACAAATCACTGTACCAGGATTAAGCACACTGTTGCAGCCCACTTCAACATTATCGCCAAGCATAGCTCCTACTTTTTTGATTCCAGTCTCTATCAACTGCTCATCATTTTTGATAACTACAAGTGTCTTATCAGACTTAACATTACTGGTTATAGAACCAGCGCCCATATGTGCTTTATAACCGAGAACAGAATCTCCTACATAATTATAATGAGGAACCTGAACCTTATTAAACAGAATTACATTCTTAAGTTCAGTAGAATTGCCAACTACTGCGCCCTTTCCAACAATTGCGCTTCCTCTGATAAAAGCACACTGTCTTATTTCTGCATCCTCATCAATAATACAAGGGCCTCCAATATAGGCAGAATCAAAAACCTTGGCTGATTTAGCAATCCATACATCTTCACCAACCTTCTCGTATTTATCAATAGGAAGACTATTTCCTAATTCAATAATGAAATCTTTAATCTTGGGTAAAATTTCCCAGGGATACTGAACACCCTCAAATAATTTTGCTGCAATTGTTTCATCAAGAGAATAATTCTCTTTAACAGTTATATTTTGCATATAAATCCTCTTTTCATCAATAATATTGCTTTACAGAAGCAAAGTTATTCT
>DCJA01000034.1 GCA_002317175.1 Lachnospiraceae bacterium UBA1712
TGTGTCTTTCTGTGTGTTGAGAAGAACTCACTGATTTCTGGATCTACTGTGTATCCATTATCAGCACATGCCTTCTCTGCCATTCTGATACCGCCGTATGGCTGCATCGAACGCTTGAAAGGCTTATCTGTCTGGAAACCTACGATTGTTTCCTTAGACTTATCTAAGTAACCAGGTCCATGAGAAGTGATTGTTGAAACAACCTTTGTGTCCATATCAAGAACACCGCCTGCTTCTCTTTCTGCCTTCTGTAATCCAAGTACCTGCTCCCATAAATCCTTTGTGTTCTGAGTAGCATCTGCTAAGAAGCTGTCATCTCCATCATATGGAGTATAGTTCTTCTGGATGAAATCACGTACGTTAATTTCGTCCTGCCATTTGCCACCTACAAAATCTGTCCATTCTGGTCTCATTTTGCTAATGCCTCCTATTTGAATAAAAATATTTAAAAGTACCTAACTTTTTCTAATGCTAATTATAAGTGCTCGCTTGCTCTAAAACAAGGTATATCTTTGTTCTTTTTTGCATACATTACAGTAGTTTTTGAGCATTTAAATCTCTGTCTGCGCCACTCTGTATCATATATTGTGTGCTCAGGCACAAGGGACACAATATATTTTATAATTTCTTTATTTGATAATATTTATGAAATGTGTTAATAATATGTACAGATAATTAATTATTGACTAATGGAGGATTTATATCATGACTGGTATTACTAAAGATATGACAATCGGCGAAATCTTAAGAACAGCTCCACAGGTTGCTCCAGTGCTTATGGAATCAGGTATGCACTGTCTTGGATGTCCATCAGCTCAGGGCGAGAGTCTTGCTGATGCAGCTATGGTTCATGGCATGGATATCGAAGAGCTTATGGCAAAAATCGAAGCATTATAAGATTCACTGTATTTAAATAATATTTTAGTTGCAAAAAGGAACTGGTTAACCAGTTCCTTTTTTGTTTTCTTCAAATTACCTTACATTATTTTCGCAAGAGACTGAATTGCATTTTCTTCGATTACACTCTCATAATGCTCTTTAAAGAAGAATTCGCTGGATGGCAACATACGCTCAAGTTTGCCATACTCAGAAAGAATATTACATGCTTTGTTAAAGTTCTCCGTAGAATCATTAATCTTGTTAATAACAAGCATATATCTTCCAGTCTTCAGATCTTTATATAAAGAGTTCTTATCATTGTAGGTATCTTTAAGAATCACACTAGGCTTAATTACATCAGTCATAGAGCTGAACGAAAAAATCTTTGCCGCATAAGCCAGTTCTTTCTCTTCCTCAGCAGCTTCCTCTTTAGGAGCTTCCGCCTTGGCAATAAGATTATTGGCTTCTTTCTTAATCTTCTTAAACAGATCAAGTACCTCTTCGCTTGAACGCATAATTGCTTCATCTGCTTCAGAATCAGATAGCTCTTCATTGCTATTCTCTTCTGAATCAGGCGCAAAACGTGAGAAACGAGTATCTAGTTCCTCTGGGTCCTCAACCTTGGTAATAATCAAAACAATGCACTCCGCATTAAGTGGAATCGCCTCTATCATCAAAGGAATATTATCTGCTTCGAAACCAAACTTTAGTGCTGCCTGCTGCATCATATCTCTAAACAGGCTCTTTGCCTTTTCTGTACCATATGCAATTTCACTAAGCTTAAGTTCTCTGTCTGCCAGATCTGCTTTTGTAAGCGTGCAGCGTATCTGGTTATCATTAACTTTTTCTATTTTCATAGGCTTCCCTCCTTCAATGATTCTATATTATATATCGGAGATTCCCTCTAAATATCCACCTTTTTTGTATCTGTATTTTATCAAAACTCTATTATATGTCAATAGTTCACACCTTTAGTAAGGTCATATTTAATAAAAATATAATAAATGCTTTAACATAATTATTGTTATTTTTTTAACTTTGTATTAGAATAATCTTGCTGGAAGACCAGCACTTAATGTGTATTATATTTAAGGAGGATAATTATTATGGCATATTGTATAGGTGATTCTTGCATCAGTTGTGGTTCTTGTGAAGGACAGTGTCCAGTAGGCGCTATCAGCGCAGGCGACGGAAAGTTCGTTATCGACGAAGCTACATGTATCGATTGTGGTTCATGTGCAGGACAGTGCCCAGTAAGCGCCATCGCAGAGGCATAATCAAAACAATCTTTTTTAAGATACTAAAAGCTCCGGATATCCGGAGCTTTTTTATTGCTGTTTTCTATTCAGCCTGATCGTGTTTTTTCTTCTCAAGATTTCTAAACATCGTATACTGTGGTAACCATGCAAGTTCAACTGTTCCTACTGGGCCATTTCGCTGTTTACCAATAATAATTTCTGAAATATTCTTTCTATCTGTATCCCTGTTGTAATAATCTTCTCTATATATGAACATTACAACATCTGCGTCCTGCTCAATAGCTCCTGACTCACGAAGGTCAGACATCATCGGTCTATGATCGGGTCTCTGCTCTACTGCTCGACTCAGCTGACTAAGTGCCAGTACTGGAACATTAAGCTCTCTCGCCAATCCCTTTAAGGATCTAGAAATCTCTGAGATTTCCTGCTGACGTGAATCGGATTTACCATTACCGCTCATCAACTGTAAATAGTCTATGATAATAACATCCAATGGATGATCCATCTTGTATTTTCTACATTTGCTCCTCAGTTCACCAATGGAAATACCTGGTGTATCATCAATAATAAGATTTGATGCTCCAATTGTTCCTGCAGCTTTTACAAGTTCTTCCCATTCATGATCATCAAGCTTACCATTTCTCAGATGCTGAGCATCTACCCTCGATTCAAGTGAGAAGATACGATTAACCAACTGCTCCTTACTCATTTCCAGCGAAAATATTGCAACTCCCTTATTCTCTTTGAAAGCCATATTCTGTGCCAGATTAAGTACAAAAGCTGTTTTTCCCATTGAGGGTCTGGCGGCAATAAGCACAAGATCCGATGGATGCATTCCGCTTGTCATATAATCCAGGTCAGAAAAACCTGTAGGAATGCCCGTTACTGTTCCCTTGGACATGTATGCTGCCTGCACCTTATCAAGTGCATTTACTACAACCTGTCTAATTGGAACAAGGTCTCCGGTATTTCTTTTCTGAACAAGTTCAAATACCTTCTTTTCAGTAGTATCAAGGATGTTTTCCATTGTATCCTTGCCATCATAGCAGGTATTCTCGATTTCTCCTGTAAGCTTTATTAATTTTCTAAGTGTTGCCTTTTCAGCAACAATCCCCGCATAATATCTGATATTCGCAGACGTAGGTACATTGGTAACTATATTTCCAATGAACTCAAGACTGCTCACCTCTGGTGGAACATCCTTTTCCTTCAGTCTGTTCTGCAATGTAACCAGATCAACCGGCTGTCCTTCATTGTAAAGTTCAACCATAGCATCAAAGATAATGCCAAGCTGTCTGTTATAAAAATCATCCGCTGTTACAATTTCTGACGCAATTGCTATACCATCTCTGTCAATTATCATTGAACCAATTACAGACTGTTCTGCCTCTATGCTGTTGGGTAAAGTTCTTCGTAATATTGATTCTTCTGCCATATATGACGTCTCGCTCTGTCCTAATTAGTTCTGTTCTTTTACCTTTACCTTCAGTGAACCTGTTACCTGTGGATGAAGCTTTACCTTAACATCATACACACCAAAGTTTCTGATAGGCTCAGCCAACTGTATTTTTTTCTTTTCTATTTCTACTCCACACTGTGCCTTGAAAGCCTGTGCAATTTCCTTGCTTGATACTGACCCAAATGTCTTTCCACCTTCTCCAGCTTTGATAGAGACGATAATCTCCTTGTTCTCAAGTTCTTTGGCAAATGCCTGAGCAGCTTCCAGCTGTTCCTTAGCTATCTTTGCGTCATTACTCTTCTGAAGCTTCAAATCATTCATATTTGCTGCATTTGCCTCAATGCCAAGTTTCTTCTTAAGTATGCAGTTTCTTGCATAGCCTTCATTTACTTCTACTATTTCACCTTTTTTTCCAAGGCTTTTAACGTCCTCAAGTAATATAATCTTCATATTAAATATCTCCTTCATCCAGCATTTCATCCAGTGTATTCTTCAACTGGTCAATAGCTTCCTCTACAGATACACCTTCAAGCTGGCTTCCTGCCATATTCATGTGGCCTCCGCCACCCATTCTTTCCATAATAATCTGCACATTAACCTCATCAATGGATCTGGCACTAATAAAAACCTTATCCTGATAAGGAGTCAGTACAAAACTTCCTTTGATGCCCTTAATATTAAGCATCTCATTGGCCGCCTGTGCGCCAATCTCTGTCGGGCTTTGAACACCTGGCATAGGGTTGCATGTTGATATCGCAAATGAGCCTCTATGAATAATTGCATGGCTCACGGTATCCGCTTTCATCTTATAGCACTCAGCATCATCTCTGAATAACTTTCTAACGCGGGAAACATCTGCGCCAGCTCTTCTAAGGTAAGCGGCAGCTTCAAATGTACGAACGCCTGTCTTTGTCATGAAGTTATTAGTATCTATCATCATTCCCGAATACATGCAGTCTGCTTCTTCTGCCTTCAGCTTTATACCTTCAGAAATATACTGCAGTATCTCTGTAACCATTTCACATGCTGAACTTGCATACGCTTCAACATACGAAAGTGTCGCATTTTCAATAGTCTCTGTTCCCTGTCTGTGGTGATCCAGTACTACTATGGATTTACACATCTTAAGAAGTTCAGGACACTCTGTTATGCTTGGCTTATTGACATCCACAACTACAAGAACTGCACCTGCACCTGCAAGGTTTACAGCCTGTTCACTGGTTACCAGCATGTCTTCTTCAAAATCATCCAGTCCGGCATAAAGATCTCTCATAGGCTGAACCGAAGAAGTCACATCATTCAATACAATGTGCGCACGCCTATCCAGAGTCTTGGCTATCCTGGCAATACCAACAGAAGCTCCAAAACTGTCCACATCTCCCATCCTGTGTCCCATAATAAGAACACGTTCTTTGCTGGAAATAATCTCATGAAGGGCATGTGCTTTTACTCTGGCCTTAACACGAGTATTCTTCTCTATCTGCTGACTCTTTCCACCATAATAAGTAATCTGCTCAGCAGTCTTAACAACAACCTGATCTCCACCTCTACCCAGAGCAAGGTCAATGGCAGTTCTTGCAAATTCGTAATTCTGAGAATAAGTAAGTCCATCCAAACCAACGCCCATACTGATAGTAACAGCCATATCGTTGCCAATATTAACCGTCTTAACCTCTTCCAGAATATCAAATTTGGCTTCCTGAAGCTGCTTTACAGATTTCTTTCTTAAGATGATAAGGAATTTATCTTTCTCTATCTTCTTAGAAATACCATCCAGTGCAGATATATATTTATTAATTTTTCTATCAATCAAAGCTGTAAGAAGTGATCTTCTTACCTCTTCAACACTTTCCAAGGCCTCATCATAATTATCAAGGTATAAAAGTGCCACTGCCAGCGACTGGTCATCATTCTCACGCAAAGCGATTCTAAGTGCTGTTTCATCAAAGAAATACACCGCAACCATAAAGCCGCCATAATCCTCAGCATCCAGAAGTTCGCTGTGGCTAGCCAGTCCTTCAAGCGAAATCCTTCTACACTTAGCATTAAATTCTCTACCTTCATATTCAACATGAATGGCATTTTTCTCGCCTTCATTAAGCAATTTATCAATTGTCAGTTCTGAAAAAACAGAAGACAGAGACTTATTGATTCCCAACTTTTTATGAGAAAGCTCATCAAACTCCCTGTTACTCCAAATGATCTTTCCAGTATCATCCAACAACACATATGGAAGCTCCATCTCTCTAAGTAATTTACTCTGGATTTGTCCATATTCAGTAGCGAAGCTTACAAGATCATTAATAACCACACTACTTTTGGTTACATATAAAATGAGAAATACAACAAAAGTAATTAGTGCAGCTGCTCCAGTTAGTATTCCTGCGTATTCAGGAAATACTGCAACGCATATGGCAACTGCAGCCAGAAGAATTGTTATATATAAAATTGCATACAAGTATGTGCGAAGTGCACCTTTTATTTTAATTTTAGCCTTCATCGATTTCTTCATCCCATATACAAACTACTTTGTCTGTCTAAAGCATATACAAATCAATAATATCACTTTTGCGGTATTTTTACTATCTTTTGTGGCACAAAAAAACCAGCCGATAAACGACTGGTTTTATTATACATTTTATTCTGCTGTATATGGCATAAGAGCTACGTGACGTGCTCTCTTGATAGCTACTGTAAGAGCTCTCTGATGCTTTGCACAGTTTCCTGTGATTCTTCTTGGAAGAATCTTACCACGCTCAGATACGTATCTCTTTAACTTAGCTGTATCCTTGTAATCAATTGCGCTATCCTTACCACAGAATACGCAAACTTTCTTTCTTCTACGCATACCGCCTGGTCTTCTCTTTGGACCATCGCCGCGCTCTGTCTTATTAAAAGCCATTGTAGTGCCTCCTATCTAAAATAAAAACCTTAGTTAAATGGCAAATCCTCATCTATTCCATCTGGAATATTCATAAAACCGCCATCATTTGAAGCAGGTGCCTGGCTCTGAATTGGAGCAGTGAATCCTGATCCAGCATTAGCTGATCCTTCACCTTTACTCTCAACAAATTCAGCCTCATCTACAACAACATCTGTTGTGTAAACTCTTGCACCATCCTTGTTGGTATAACTACCAGTCTGAATGTGTCCATAGACGCCGATACGATTACCTTTTGTAAAATACTTCTCAATAAATTCTGCAGTTCTGCCAAAAGCAACACAACTGATAAAATCTGCTGTCTGTCCATCCTGGCTATTGTTTGATCTGCCTCTACGATCAACAGCAAGCGAAAATCTTGCAATTGCCATAGATGTATCATTCTGCGAATATCTTACTTCTGGGTCTCTAGCTAAACGTCCAATAAGAACAACTTTATTCATACGATTTCTCCTTTATGCCTCGTCTTGTCTAACGCATAAGAATCTGATAACGTTGTCCATAATACGAAGACGGCTCTCAATTTCTGCTGGAGCTGTAGCTTCTGCCTCGAACTGAATGAAGTAATAGAATCCTTCATGCATCTTCTGAATCTCGTAAGCAAGTCTCTTCTTACCCCATTCATCAACGTTTGAAATCTGGCCACCAAATCTCTCAACATAGGCTTTAACCTTGTCGATTGTAGCTGTTCTTTCTTCATCTTCGATCTTAGCACTGACAACAACGGCTAATTCATACTTGTTCATGCTTGTTACCTCCTTTTGGACTCTGGCTCCGTTTCTCTCGGAGCAAGGAATAATATATCACGAGTGGTTATTGTAGCATGAAGATTAGACAAAATCAAGTACTTTATATAATTTGTTTACCTTTGTTACTTATATATAATATCACACTTTAGTGACCAATTTATAACTCTTCTAGAGCCTCTTTTAAAACTTTTCCGATTGCATCATGGATAACAAGGTCCGCTCTCCTGTCTGCACTGGTTTCTGACTTATTAATAAGTACAAGTTTATTCCCCCTGAAATAATTAATAAGACCTGCCGCAGGATATACTACCAGAGACGTTCCTCCAATAATAAGTGTATCAGCCTTAGCAATTGCATTGACAGCTCCATTTATGATATCGTCATCCAATCCTTCCTCATATAGAACTACATCAGGTTTTATCCTTCCCCCGCATTTGCTACAAGTAGGAATCCCTTCTGATTGAATGATATACTTCTCGTCATAGAATTCATGACAGTCCATACAGTAATTTCTTAGCACAGAGCCGTGAAGTTCATAAACCCTTTGTGATCCTGCTGCCTGATGAAGGCCATCAATATTCTGGGTTACTACTGCCTTTAGCTTTCCCATTTCTTCCAGTTTTGCAAGCGCAATATGTGCATCATTGGGTTTTGCATCAGGATAAATGAGCTTATCCTTATAAAATTCAAAAAATTCTTCTGGATATCTCACAAAAAATGTATGCGACACAAGTTGTTCCGGAGTGAAGTTTATCTTAAGCTTTTCATTCCACAAGCCATTAGAACTTCTAAAATCCGGAATGTTTGATTCTGTGCTAACTCCAGCACCGCCAAAAAATACGATATTATTACTTTCTCTGATAATCTTCGCCAATTCCTGTATTTCGTCCATAACGTTTCCTCCAAATACAAATAAAAAAGCGCCATCCAACGGATGGCGTTTTTGACACTGATCAGCTGTTACAATATATTTTAAACTTGCTATTGAATCCATGTCTAGCTCTATTTTCTTCAAGGAAAGACATTTTATCCTCAATCTGTTGTTTTACCATCTGACTAATCTCTTTTGTGGTCATATGAGCATAGTCATCATAGTAAATGGGATCTAAAAAGAATACTTGCGTAGTTACTTTTTTATATGAATTGAAATCAAACGGAATGTGAGAATCATATATAGCTACAGGTACTATGGGCACCTTGGCTGACTTAGCACAGTTAAATGCACCAGGCAAAAATTCCTGTAGTTTATTACCATTGTGCTCATACTTACCTTCTGGAAAATATACAAACTTTCGTCCCTGCTTCGCCTCTTCTATTAGTGTCTGAAGTTCTTTAACCTGCTGTTTCATATCATGTCGCTCAAGCCTCTTTCCTTTTAGAAGCTTTACAACCTGATTAGCCAGAAGTACTCTACTTCGTTCTGCATCCATAACTACTGAACACGGCTTATCATGAGAGGCGATAATTCCTAAGGCATCATATCTTCCCTGATGATTAGCATACATAATATAGCCACCAGACTCAGGCAAATTCTCATGTCCCATGCTAATGGTCTTTATTCTACCTCTTACCTGAACCGATCTGATGATTCTTCTTGCAAACTTATATCTTTCATCCATATCATATTTTTCTTCATGTCCACACATATATTCTGCAGTAAGAATATAATATATGATCAATGGTATAGAAAAAATGATTAGTACATAAAATCTAAACATCTCACTAGTTCTCTCCTTCATCGAGGTATTATATATGAAGCAATTTAGTTTCGCAAACCACGTGAGATAGTATTCTATTACTAGATATAATTGTTTTCTTTCAAAAAACTTAAAAATCCTTCAAGTCCCTCGCAGATGTCGCGATACGTCGCGTCAAAGTCACCTGTATACCAGGGATCAGCTACATCTCTTCCAGAATTAGCAAAGGATAACATCTTGTATATCTTGTCCCTCGAATCTCCATCTGCTATTCGCTGCATATTTCTGATATTGTAGCTATCCATTCCTATTAGGAAATCATAATATTCATAATCTGCCTTTGTCATCTGTCGTGCTCTATGCGCTATTACAGGAATACCTTCCTGCCTAAGTTTGCCAACAGTACCATAATGAGGACCATTGCCTATTTCCTCACGACTGGTTGCTGCTGAATCTATCTCAAAGCAGTCCTGAAGGCCTTCCTTTCTCACCATATATTCAAATACACTTTGGGCCATTGTCGATCTGCATATATTGCCGTGGCAGATGAATAAGACTTTTATCATGCTTGAATTCCTTATCTTTCCTAGTGTTTACGCCACTTTCCAAATATGCTTTCCTGGCATATTCTTGCATAAATTGGCATAGTTTGGTGGGCAAAAGGTGTAAATTAAGGTGTAAGAATATTGAATTTACACCTCGGTATTTTCGAGCGTATTTTCCTATGCGTTTTTCCTCGCATCATGTGCTTACATAACCTTGCTCAGTCTTGCAACTTCAGCCTTGGCATCTTCAAAGTTCACATGTGTATAGGTGTTAAGTGTGACTCCGATATCTGCATGTCCCATAAGGTACTGCAAGGTCTTTGGATTCATTCCTGACTTCGCCATGTTTGAGCAATAAGTGTGTCTACATACATGAGGGGTAATCTTCGGAAGCTGCACCTTATATATACCATTGTATTTATCCAGTACATGCTTAAAATAGTGCTCCCAGTGAAGTGAATAGCAAATGCTTCCATCCTTATCAAAATATAAGAATCCGGTAACACCATCTACCATCGGTTCAACCTTAGGTGAATTTCGCTTCGCAATAATCTTTCTGAAGCATTCTTCTACATCGGCGGACATTGGCAATGTTCTCTCGCCACAGGTTGTCTTGGTATCCTCAATGTAATACCCAGTCTTTGCTCTCTTCTGAAGCTGATGATCGACATTAATGGAATGATTTTCAAAATCAATATCCGATACAGTTAAACCACAAAATTCCGAGATGCGAAGTCCTGTTTTGAAAAGAATATAAATGCCTTCATAGTATTTGCAAAAGTGTGGATCGTCCTTGATGAATTTCAGGAACTTTCTTTCCTCTTCTCTGGTAATTGCTTCTCTTGTAACACTGTCATTAACTACAACACTGGCAAGCTCAAAAGCAAATGGATTCTTCCTGATCAAATCATCATCCACAGCCATCCTGAATGCCGGATTAAGAACTCCCCTTATGGAATGAATTGCACTGTAGCTTTTCTTATCCTTCTGCTGTAATTTTATAAGCCAGCATTTGGCATCAGATAATTTCACAGTATCAATTCGTTTTGTCCCAAAGGAATCCTTCTTAAGAAAATTGATGACCGTTCCATATCCTGCAACAGTAGTTGGTCTTACTCCGGTCTTCGTGGATACATACTTTTCCACCAGTTCAAGAACCGTCATATTACCGCCACCTGATACGATATGGTCAAACAAATCAGCCTGAATCTGCTTTTCTATTTCACGAAGTGATTGACACTTTCTCTTATCCTTTGGCATTGGATCATTATGGTCCAGTCTCCAGCTGTAAACAAATCTTTCTTTTCCGGTTTCATCAATGTATTTGAATCTGTACTTGCCGTCAGACAGTTGTACCTCGCCATTATGTAAAATACGTCCTCTGTTATCTCTCCTTTTTTCACTCATCTATATTCAGTCTCCTTTCATTCTATAAAGCAAGAAGACTGTCTTAGCAATAAAAATATTACCATAAGACAGTCCTCTAGTCACGACAAACGAACATTATTAAGTCACCTATACTGCGGTAGAAGTATCCAAATATTCTTCGAATAATCTGCGTTTAAAACGAATATGGGTGCCAATCTCTAAAATGAACTCAGCACCCACATTTGCATCTGCTATTTGCCTAAGTCTTTTTTCTCCAATTCCATAATACTCAGCAGCTTCCTGAATACTGAGGGAATATTTCTTCCAAACAGGAACAATCGATTTGCTATTAGTATCTTTCATCAGCAGTTCCTCCTCCCGCATAGGAACCACTTTTCTGAAGAAGCACACGTTCCAGTTCATCATAGTCATAGTCTCTCTGTTCAAAATTATGGAATCCTTATTAGTTTATATAAACGTTTATATAAGCAAAATCGCATGCACTCATTGCAAAGACAGTCACCATTCAATCAGTGCAAATTAGGAGTATATAATAGTGAACTACACCTCACTCTTACCAAGAGCTATCTCAAGCAGCTCGGCTGCAACCTCTGCATTCTTTATGCGCATCAGATTATCCCAGACATCTTCCTTTCCTAAAAGATTCATTCCTCCGTGCCATACAATATGATTGTCAATCACGGCAAAATGCTCGTCTATCTCTTCTTTTTCTACAACAGTTATTCCAACTCCCTGCATTTCACTAATAAGTTCATAATATACTGCAGCATTTCCATACTTTGAGTTGTCTGGGGAAATCGTGATAACGGTTACCTTAACCCCTCTTTCTTGACTTTCTTTTATAATTTTCATAAATCTGATAATCTTTTCAGCTCGTATGTCCGGACTTGAAATAATGATTTCTTTTTCTGCCTCTACTAAATCCTGTTCAAATTTTTCTGTATAATTACCCGAATCATAAATTGCATTAATAATCTGCTTAGATTCAATTACTCCTGTCCATATTGAAAATCCGGTTTTCCTATATGTTCTAAGACGTTTTCCGTACATTCGGTCAAAATACCTTACATGAGAGTCAACATAGTCATAAACATATACAGCTTCTTTGCCCTCATAATCACGGTTTAATCTACCAATATACTGTTCTAGGCGCCCTTCAAATGATACAGGGGCTGCGAGCATCAATGTATCAAGTCTTGGAAAATCAAATCCTTCACCAATCTTCTGACCAGTTGCAACTAAAACAAGCGTTTCATTCTTAGGAACCTGTTTTAATCTTGCACGTATTTCAAGATTCTCTTTATCTGTGTTATCCCCATAAAGGATAAACACATGGTCTGCAGAACCTTTTAAGCTATCTGCCAAGGTTTTTGCATGTTCTTTCATTCGCGTAAGTATAACCGTAGTCTTTCCCTCTCTTACACAAGCCTTTACGTCTTCGATGATCATATTATTGCGAACCTCACTTGATGTAATAAGTGCATAAGCTTTATTAATATCATCTCTCGTTTCAGAATTATCTACTACTCTTGTGTATCTTGGAATAAAGAAATGCCCTATTCCCTGCTCCTCTGCACGTTCAATCGCAGTAAACTTATGTCTGAGCGGACCTAAAAGCATGTATATAATTTTCTCTAGATTATCTCCACGCTTAGGTGTTGCAGATACACCATATACATATTTTGCTTTGACTTTCTGCAAGACTTCCATTGAAGACGATGATGCCGCATGATGGCATTCATCCATTATGACCATTCCGTAAGAATCTAATATTTCTGACAGATTATCCTTTCCACTAAGTGATTGGACCATAGCGACATCGATGATTCCAGTTAATGTATTCTTACTACCATGTAGAACTCCGATAGCGCTCTCACGTTTCTTCTTTCTACCAGTTTTTGTTGAATATTCAGGTGGTTCTTCTTCTATACATAAAAAATGTTGCAGTTCTTCTACCCACTGAGAAAGTAAGTCTTTACTATGAAGTAATATCAAAGTGCTTACCTTCCTCTCCGATATCAAATAACTACTCACAACAGTTTTCCCAAACGCAGTAGCCGCTTACAATACTCCATCCGTATGAAGCAGTAGTCTCTGCGCCGCTAAATCCTGCTGTGTCCTCAGATCTCCTTTGAATGAAACGCGAATAGGACGACCTTTTTCTCTTTCATCAGATATTTCTGTTATTATTCCGGCTTTATTGCATTCTTCAATGATACTTTCTCTAAGCCCCCTGGGAACCTGAATATATCCATCCGCATCCTTTCCAAGATATATGGCGCTAAAATTATAATAATTTGAATAGCCCATTCTTACATTTTTGTAGAACTCTGGATTATCAAATGCCGCCATACTACGAATCTGGTTCTGGATTCTTGGCATCAAATTTAGGGTATCTACATACAGACCATCCGCCAAAACCAAATGCAATTTACCAACAACATCAGCTTTAAAAAACTCGCATTTCTTTTTCCATGGTTTAGGTCTATTGGAATTATCAGGACTTGCTAATCTGCCTCTTGCTTCAGCTAACTCCTGTTGCCATTTTGCCATATAAGCTTCAATATCATCCGCACCAAGTTTTTCAACACCATGCAATAACACTCCCCACTGATTTGGATAAGCATTCCAATTCTCATCTACAAATGCACTATTACCATTTTTTAAGGCTTGTCCCTGAAGCGGAAGTGCAATAAGGTTTCCTATACTGCTGGAAACATCCTGAGATGGGTACATTCTGTCATAGTAATGAAAAGATTTCATATTAACTGTCGCAGCACCCTTATCAAGTAACAGAAATCCAAAGTTACGCGCTAGTGAAGCTGATATAGGCCTCTTAAAAAATAACCATACATGAGCACCTCTACCAGAGCGCGAACGTTCTACCAATGGCTTTATTCCATTTTGCTCACACATCTTTCTCAGTGCATCAACCTCTGCATGCCATTCATTATCTGTATTAGCATAATCCATTGATTCGGCACCTTTTTCATGATTATCAAAATCAAATACAATAAATCTGCAAGTACCATCCGCAAGAAGTGGATATACCCCAAGCACATCACTTCCGTCTTCCTTAGTACCCTTGAGATGTTCCTTTATTCTCCACAATTCCAGCGGTGTCCACTGCGTATTTTCACATTCATCACAAAATACTTTCTCTCCCCGTTGCTTAGGGCAAAGCGAGTTGTTCCACCTATTATTACACTGCGGAAAATACCCACCGTTTTTTCCTCTCTTAGCAAACACATCCTGGCGACCCCAAAACATGGCAAAGTATCTTTGTGCCATATCATCGGTTATGTAATCTGGGGTAATAATTCTTTCTCCCTGATCTGGGTCATAGTTCTCTAAGTTTTCTACTTGCTCCTCAAAATGTCTGATTTCTTCATATGGTATTTTAGCCTTTTTTAATTGTGCTTTAAGAATAGTATTTTCATTCTGCAGTGAGCGAACCAATTTTCGTAATGAATCAATATCATATGCCTCAATATTCATAAAATTCGCCCTCCTTAAACTAATTATCGTTCAAATAATCTGACAGAATATGCCATCATATCAAATGACTTTTTATCAATCTTTCTAGTCTGATTCAGTTTTGAATACTCCCCTGCCAAGGGCTCTGATTCCGGTATTTCATCTTGAATTGAGCTTTTATTTATAATGCAGGATGTTAAGTGCATTATCTTCGCTGCTTGTCTAAAGGCAGTTTCACCATTGAATTTTATATTGATAAGGAATCCAGCAAGCCCCTTTATTCCAAAGAGATAATCTTTATAATCTTCCTTATCAAATTTGCCTTTAGAGTATATAGAAAGCGCAGACGCAAATGTATCTTTCAGGCATTCTTCTGGCGTAATATCAAGACCACGATATCTTATCTCTGCTTCCGCTGTCTTATAATAAGATTCCGTAATCTCACTCTGTATTTTTGCAACATCGTAAAGAGAAGCAACATCAAAAAATTGTTTGATTACTTCTATTTTCTTGTCTATAATTCTGTCCTCATGCTCAGTGATAGGTTTCACCCCTATTGTATGCGGTGCAAACGCCGTCAATTTGTCACCTAAAATTGATTCCACACTAGGCACAGTAACCATGACAGGAGAACCTTCCGTCACCACTATACTGTTCTGGATTTCCTTCTCAACTACTCTTGCATAATGATTGTTTTCATAAAGGACATCAAGAAGAACCGATATATCCTTACCAGGTCGCAACACTGATTTAAAGAAAAATCTAAAATGCTGTTTTACTATATTGTTAACGCCTTTTCTTTTATTTTCTTCATACCCGATAAATGGGTAAATCATACTTGCTTTCTTGACATAGTCCTCAATGTTGGTGTTTGGTTCCGCAATAATATCTATATCCGTCGACAGTCTAAGAGGGGTATCTAAAAGAAGCATAAGTGAAGTACCACCCTTAAAAGTAAATTTCGCTCCAACGGTAACCAATGCCTCTAATAGTCCAAATGCAAAAATGGTTCTCTCCAGGATGGTCGGATCACATTTCTGTGAATTTAGTACTTCTTCAATGTATTCTTGACTGTATATTCTTTTATCTATCATTGATTTTTCTCCAGTATGTTAATATTTCATTATATTTCCCCCGGCGCCTTGCATAGGCAAGCATTTTCTTTTCATTAACAACATACGAAGTAGATGCGTCTTTAATAAGTTCCTGCACTGTATATGTATCAAACAGTTCAATCAAGAGTTTGTCGCATAGCAGGTCCACAAACAATTTCTCTATGGTCAAATGATTGTTTTTTGAAATGGGTGCTCTATCCACCATTGTTTTTAATACAATTAAATCGTTTCTCTGATATCTGAAATACTCCTCTGGTTTAGGATTAACAAGTATCATTATGTTCTCGTCAAATTCAGTAAGGGCATCATATATCGTATCCAAAAAATCTTTAGTGGTTTCTATAATAATTGTGTTTTTTGCAATCAGTAAGTTCAACCACTCATTCAAGATCCGACTTTCCCATACAACAAGTTTTATTTCCGGATACTGTATCCTGAGCTTATTACTTATTTCTTCGGCAACAGTTCCCAATTCATAATCATATACAGAATTTGCCTTTGCATATTGCTGTGCCCCAATACCTTGAAGCCCATTATCTTTGCAATAGTGAAATAACTTCCATTTCAAATCCGTTTCACTAATATCTGCATTTTCTTTTCTTATAACATCTATAATCTCTTTTTCAGTAATAATTGTTTTTCCCATGACACACCCCCTTAAAGCAGGTAATTCATCTCGATTATCATTATAGCAATATCACTTAATCAGCGCAACGGAAAATGCCTATTTTTTTGTTTATAGGCATTTTCCGTTGTAAAAAATAAAAATCATCCTATCTTGCTGAATTGTTTTAAGATAAGATGATCTTATTTGTTTTTATTTAATATAATTTCCATCCCCCCCTGCTAAGACAGTCTCCCATTCAATCGGTGTAAATAAGGTGTAAATGGATTTCTTTATTCCCTGAAAAGCCTTGAAATAAGCACTTTCTCACCTACTCTTGAATATTGCCCCAGCAGACAAACAGTACTTTTATCATGTCTTATTTCTCCGTTATTTTTATCTTTGCAACCACCAATTTAAAAGGTGTAAACAAGGTGTAAAAGCAGTCGTTACCATCGTAAAAATCCAGTATTTATGCACCTTAGCTCCACTACCTGTGTATCCTTCCATGGCAGATGAATAGTACCTTAATCATCTTCTTTCCTCATTTCATAAACACCTTCAGCGATAAACTTAGAATAGCTTTCAAGAATCCTTTTTCCAACCGCTTCGGGATTGCTTTGTTCGCTCTCGCATATCAATCTGATACTGTCTGCCGTTAATATTCTGCCATTACGCTTATCTTGGCAATAAACTATATAATCATTGTATTCTTTTTTTGAGATATTAGGCATATTATTTCCCCCAGTTCCAGGTATATTTTGTGTATCTACCGCCACCGATTTTTATTATCTGTCCAGAGACAGTCAAGTCAGCCAATGTACGTTGCACCGTAATCTGACTAACATCAGGGCAGCGCTCAAGTATTTCTGTTTTTGTAATGGTCCCAACCGTGTTCTTTATCAAATCTTTTATACGGTCCGGCTTGGACACTCCGTTAACGGTAAGTAGCTTAACCCTTGATGAAAAGTCTCTGTAAGCAGCCACTACAACTCCAAGCATATACTTTACAAAAGGAATGTAGTCATTGTTATTATCATGCCAATCATAAGAGCTATTCTGAAGTGCTTCGTAATACTCTTCTTTTGTTGTTTCTATCAATTTTTCAATACTAATATACTTTCCAACAATGTAACCAGACCTATATAACAAAAGCAGTGCTAACAATCTGCTCAATCGTCCATTGCCATCGTTAAAAGGATGAATACATAAGAAATCTATGATAAACATCGGAATCAGAATAAGCGGATCAATCTTCTCTGATGACATTGCTGCATCAAATGCAGCGCAAAGTTGTTCAACTGATTCCGGTGTCTCCCAAGCCGGTACCGGCTTGAATCTGATATGTTTATTGCCACTTGCATCCTCTTCCTCGATAATATTATCTGCGCTCTTATATCTGCCGCCTATATCATAGCCCTGGTATTTATACAGTTCTCTATGTAATTGAAGAATAATAGTCGGTTTAATCGGTATGTGTTCAAAGCTATCATGGATAGTGTTTAGAACATCCCTATAGCCAGCAATTTCTTCCTCATTTCTTGTCTTTGGTCTGGTCTTATCCTTTACCAACGCCTTAAGTCTGTCATCAGAGGTGTAGATACCTTCAATTTTATTCGAAGCTTCAGTACTCTGTATCTTGGCTATCTCAACAAGCTGAGTCAAAGTGTCAGCCTTTGCTTCTATAAAAAGAGTTTGTCCACCTTTGTATTCATGAATTTGCGTAAGTAACGTAACTATTTCGGGCGTAAGTAGTTTCTCCCATTTTGAAAGATAAGAAAAATCTCTCATTTAATTACCTCATTATTATTCCAATTACTTCATATTAGGCATAATGATACAGTTGAAGTGTATATTTTAACTACATCAATGTCAAGTTTAATTTTATCATTTTCTCCTTTGTGATAAAATTAATCAATTGATGAGCAAATTAAAAGAGACTCATTTCTGAGCCTCTCATAATTACAAATCTTGTTCTCTTTTATACCTTTCACCCATTAGAACGCGCCCATGGCGTACAAACAAAAGCGCTATCCAGTATACTGGATAGCGCTTTCGTTTCTTATGAGGGGGTAGATAGTGATTTCTCAACTATCTATAATTGCACTATATCACAAATAAAATAAAAATGCATGATAATGTTTTAAAAATTTGAAAAAATCACTTATTATATGCTGCTATCATTTGATTTCTTCTTATCAAAATATCTCTGCTATAGATATTGTACATACCATCATCAAGTTCACTGAAGTACGTTCCTAAACTACAACCTGATTTTTGCCATGATTCTTTCCGAAATACAACTTCTGATCAGCCATATCAATTAAAGTACGCAGCTTCAATCCAGTCTGATATTCAGATGCTCCCAGCGTTACTGTAACCTTAAAAACAGCTTGCTCTGCCTTAAACTCTTGTGTCTCAACGTTCTTTCTAATTCTTTCAGCAATAACAGCAAAATCGTCCCCACTACCATGAACCATAATCAGAAATTCCTCGCCACCCCAACGACATAACAGGTCATTGTCACGAATGCTTGCTTTAATAGTATTTGCTATACCAATAAGAACCTGGTCACCTACATTATGACCATATGTATCATTAACATTTTTAAAATCATCAATATCAAGAATAATCAATCCAAACTTTATGTCGCTATCATTACTCATCTCGCGACTAATGAGTTCATTCAGGCTTCGTCTGTTGAGAGCCTTAGTTAATGGATCTTTTGCTGCTATTTCTCCTAATCTTGAATTCTCATCATTTAACATTTTCCAGATGTATCTAACTTCAAAGGCAGAGAGAATCGAGAAAACAAGTAACAGTAAAACTGCTGCCATAATATTAAAATAATGAAAAACCACTTTAAGCCTTTCCATATCTTCACCTGTATATGTAGCAGGTATTATCGAATACAGAACATCTACAACCACATAGGATGCACCTATGATAGAAGTTGAAATAAGCGGAATAAGGCTTATTCCATATTTGCTTTTCGATGTTGATGGCCAGGTATGTGCCATATAGAAGGCTCCAGGAATTAAAGACAGGGTATAAATCATAAATTCATATCCACTACCCAGCATAACACTTGAAATATCTGAATTAAGCTCTATTTCGAAGAATGCCATAATGAACAGTATTCTATATTTCTCCTTTGCCGCAAATATCATGCCCACCAGTAGATAGAAAAATACCGATATGATATTAAATGTCAGCAAAAAATAGGCCTTCCCATAAAAGAAGAGCATCACAAAAAAGAGATGGATAAATGCGCAAACACCACAAAGAATCTGGTATTTAACCTGATTCTCGATAACTCTCGTTCCCATAAAGACCTGTTTAATTTTAAATGTTAACTCTTTCATAATACAGCCCTCGTAATACCATATAGCTTAATTATTTATATTCATTCAATCTATATGTCATTATCAAAAATAGCCTGCATATTATATGCAGACTATTCTTTAGTTATCAATATTCCAATCCTACTAAGCGGGTCTTGCAAGATAATATCCCTGGAACAAGTCTGCTCCAAGTTCTTTTAGGAAATCAAACTCCTCTTTAGTCTCAACACCCTCTGCTACAACAGATTTATCCATCAAATGTAACATATCTATTATTTCTTTGCAGTTAGCCTGCTTATATATATCCTTATCAATGTCCGATATAAGTGATCTGTCCAGTTTAACAATTCCAGGTTGAATGAAAATCACTCTGTCCATATCATTAATACCAGTTCCATAATCATCCAGCGAGAATGTATTATGTCTGTCAGTTACACTCTCACATTTTTCAATCCATCTCTCTAAAGAAAAATGTGGATATTCCAGCAATTCAATAATTATCTTATTTCTGATATCACCAAAGAAATCCTCAAAAGCTTTGCATTCTTTCAAAGACAAACATTCGCAAGGAAATGAGTTAACTGCTATCTTCTGTGTATAGCCTCTTAATTCGTAAGCCTGCATAGCACCAAAAACAGTAGCAACCTCAAGCACATGAAGTTTATCTTCTTGCATATATTTCTGAATCAGATCAGTTACATTCATTTCCTTCGGTCGCATCAATGCTTCATAAGCAAAAATGGTTTTTCCGTCTGGCTCAAAAATAGGTTGAAAAACATAATCAATATGAAGTTTTGCTAATTCCTCTAAAATATCCTCAGATAAATCAAGGTGGTCATAATATATCATCCAGTTTCTCCATCAAGCAATTATTAGCTAACTCTTACGCTTATTATATATAATTATTGACAAAAATCAAAATTATATTTATAGTTTAGTTCGAAAATATAATATGATTTATTTGCTAGGGGAGCCTTTGGGCTGAGATTGAAATTAATTTCTAACCCTCATCACTTGAACCGGGTAATACCGGCGTAAGGAAGCGAAAAATAGATGACATCCGTGTCATCGTTGTCGTTTCCTCCTGTAGCAAATGCAAGGAGGTTTTTTTATGAACAAAAATTCAAAAACAACTATTCTAGTTGAAGGCGCAATGCTCATTGCTCTTGCAACTGCACTCTCTTATCTCAAACTATTTGAGATGCCATTTGGTGGCTCTATCACTTTAGAGATGCTTCCACTCGTAGTAATGAGTTTAAGACGTGGAACCAAATGGGGTTGTCTGACAGGTTTTGTACATGGTCTTCTTCAGATGATCATTGGCTTCAGCAACGTATTATACTGTGCTACTCTTTTATCTCAGATTGGCTGCATTCTTCTTGATTATCTGTTAGCCTTTGCTGCTCTTGGTCTTGCATCTGCTTTAGCAAAGCCATTTTCAAAGAACAAGAAAGTGGGTTATATCATCGGTTCTGTTCTTGCAGGATTATTGAGATTCCTTTGCAGTTTCCTTTCAGGATGGATTCTTTGGGGCTCATATGCACCAGAAGGTATGCATCCAGCTTATTACAGCTTAGTATACAATGGAGCATACATGGTTCCAGATATTATTATTCTTGCAGTAGTAGTCGGAATTCTCGCTTTCTCTGTTCCAAAGATTTTCTTCGTTGAACAGTAATATATCAGACAACTTAATAAAGGACATTATAAAAGGATGGATCAGTTTTTCTGATTCCATCCTTTATTTATCATCTATGATTTACTTACTTCAAAATGCAAATAATCCACAAGCATTCCTTAGTCATTCACATCCTTATAAGCTTCTGATAATCATATTAAATATGCTGGCATTTCCTGCCGCATCATAATGTATACCATCTTCAAGAACAAATCCACCCTGCTTTACAACACTAGCAGTATCTATCCATTTAACACCAGACAGTAGTGATGGCATTGTACCATTAAAATTATCAATCTGGGCTACCTTATCTTCGTATGGATGATCTACTGGATTTAATGAAACATAATAAACCTTTGCTCCTCTTGCATTCCACTCTGCTGCCTTCTGATTAACCAGATTAGCATATGAATTGCAACTACCCGGGTCATTAACACCCATACAGATTACAACCTTTGTACCCTTACCAACAATAGGATCTGCCTGTGGAACTGCAGTCTCTGCAAACCATTCATATCGTGTTGAATACTCACATATCCATGTACAGTTTGCACCACCTGTAGCTGCTCTCATTTGGCAGGTTCTTGAATCTCCAATAAATATAACTCCCGCTGGTGCATTTACAACAGGCTGTGAAGCTACCGTTGTCTGAGCCTGTTGATTTGCCGCTTCTGCCTGTGCCGCCGCAGCAGCTTCCTGTTGCGCTTTTAGTGCCTCAATATCTATCTTTTCCGTGCTAAGAAAATCTGCATGAACAAATGCAATTCCATCCTTGTATTGAATCTCTTTCCAAGGCTTACTTTTGCTTTCACCTATTACACTGACCTCGTCATTCATGGAAAGACTACCAAGCTTATCATATTTCGTATCTGGTCCTTTTCTAATATTGACTGTCTGCTGCGCGTACATTGTTACAGGCACATCAAGTGCTTTGATATCAGTCATGTCTACTACAGCTTCATCAGCTTTTTCGTCCTCTGTTGCTGTAACTTCTTCTGAAGAATTTACTTTTCCAGTTGCTACAACCGTTTCATTTTCATCAACTTTATCGCCAGCCTTTGCCGCATCATTTGTTTCAGCATTCTCTGTCTGAATAGCATCCGTTGCCTTAGCACTCTCCGCTTCCTGCTCTGCTTCTACACTTTGTGATTCAATCTCTTGCGCTACAGCAGCAATATCTCCCTGAGCAGTTGTTGCTGATTGTGCATCACCACATGCAACTAACATTGTCAAAGCGACAACCATAATCAATATGGATAATAATCTTGAACTCTTCATATCTCTAATAAACCTGCAATCACATCCCCTAAGCGTTGCGGGCCCTTTCCTCGCACTATTCTAACACTTTTTCTTAAAATGTATAGTTCTATTTTTGAGAGGCCTCATTAAAAATAGTATTAGCATTGGCATCCCAGGATTCATACTGCTTGATGCCACGCTTGTCAGTTATTTCAGTCTGCTCAGTAAGAATCTGCCCTAAATAATCTGAAAACTTTACGCTTCCCCAGTAATTCAGATGAGTATGATCATTAAAGTCTACAGCCTTATCTATACCGATCTCATCCAGTTTTTTATTGAAATCGATAAACTCTACTCCCTTTCCTTCTGCAAGAGATTCTATTTCCTCATAGGTAATATTGTCTCTCTCATCCAGATTGTATGGAACTACAACTATCATCAGCCTACTTCCGTGTTCCGAAGTAAGCTCTAGGATTTTCTCAAGATATTCCCTGGACTTATCAGTCAAATGATAATCCTCCAATTCCTCCCAACCACCAAAACTTTCGCTCTGATCGGCAATATTAAAACCTGGTGTATATCCTTTGAAATTCTGTTTTTCGCTGTGGTTACCAAATATGTTATACAAATCTTCCTTATTCATATCCACATATCTGTTATGATAGATAAAGAAGGATGGGAAGTATTCTTTCTTTCTGTCAGTCTCAATGCTAACATCCATCATTTCCAGTTTGTTCTTGGATAACCTAAGACCATATACGCTTTCTTCCAGCCATTTATAATGATAGTCTTCCTTAAATCTCGCTGCAGAAAACACATCCAGTATCACAACTTGAGGCGACTGATATTTATATGCCTCTTTAAGATAATAATAAGTAATCCATAGAGGTTGCTCTGCTGCACTGAAATCATAAGCTGCTATACCATATTTATCCCAAAGCTGTGCAGTATTAACACCACAGTGAACATGACTGCTCCCTACTGCCAGCACATCAATAGTATTCTTTGGTTGCTCATAGAAGGCTCTGGTCTGATTAATTCCATGAGCTGATTTAATTTCCATTACATTTCGAATCACAATAAGCGACAGCACAAGTACTATCACAAATGCAATTCTAAGTATCCATTTTCTTTTCTTCATGAACTCTCATTTCTCTAAAACCGCATATAGATAAAGTTCTCTGCCTTAAAATCTCCACCATAAATTCCAAATACAAATATCGCCATAAGACAGCAGTAAATCAGCGCATATTTTAATAGCCTGTTATTCTGCACCAGCTCTGGCAAAGGCGTGGCTTTGCTGTAAGATATTCTGTCTACGACCTGAACCAAAACAATCACTGCCACAGCAATTATCACCTGAATCAGCTCCACTCCATTGCTTTCAAGAACAGATATTGCTCCTCTGATATTGATTCCATTGGTAATTATTCCAACTATATAGTTACAAGCATTTGCAAGACTATCTGCCCTGAAGAATATCCAGGCCACGGTTACAGCCATAAAAGTGAACAATCTTCTAATTGCAGCCTCAATTCCATGTTCTGCAGTATATTTTTTCCCAAAGCTACTATCAAATATAGAATATATTCCATGAAGAAGTCCCCATACTACAAATGACATTCCGTTGCCATGCCATATTCCACATAAAAGGAAGACTATGAGGGTGTTAAGATTCTTTCTAAGCTTGCCCTTCCTGTTTCCACCAAGCGGAATATACACGTAATCCTTTAGCCATGAGCTTAAAGATATATGCCATCTTTTCCAAAATTCGGTGATACTCTTTGAACAGTATGGGCTTGCAAAATTCTGAACCAGTTCAATTCCAAACAGGTATGCACTACCTATTGCGATAAATGTATATCCTGCAAAATCTGTATATACCTGAAAGCTGTACATCACTGCTCCAAGTATCAGCCACACTGCATCAAAAAGTTCCGATGCACTATGAATCTCATTGACAATAAGTGCCAGTCTGTCAGCCACTACCATTTTAAGGAAATATCCCCAAACCATGTATGTAATTCCAAGCGACAAGCGATTCCAGTCAAAAATAACCACATCAGTAAGCTTCGCAAGTTGCTTCGCAAAATTCCCCTTTCTCTCGATAGGTCCACTTACCAGCTTAGCAAAAAAGCCCATATATAAAGCAAAGGATATGAGATCATTCTCAGCCTGATCCTTACCCGTATACACATCGTAAATATATCCTATAGCCTGAAATGCATAAAATGAAAAACCCACCGGCAACACAATGGAGCCAAGCCATCCATTTCCATTAACTCCAGCAACACCCAAAGCATAGGGAATGTTTTTTACTACAATAAGCACAGTTGCAAACATGGCAATAACAAAAAGAGCAATAATTCTTGCCTGATTGTTAGCTTCATTATTACGTTTCTTTTCTATAGCTTTGGCACCCCCAAATGTAATTAACGTAGAAACTGCTACAGCAATTAAAGCCTTTACAGATATGTATCCACAGAAGACATAGCTAAATGACAGAAGCACAGCCTTACGCCACTGCTTTGGAAGCACTATATATAGCAGCCAGAGGACTGCCAGAAATAATATAAAAAAAATCGATACAAACACTTAGTTTCTCCTGGATTATTGAGGCCTGTTTTAGCCAGCCAGCTGATTTATAATCAGTTATCTCCTCTTACCCGCCTTATGCTCTTTACAACTCTTGCAGATTGCATTCCATCCAATAACACGCTTAACACGCTTTGGCAAATCCTTGTCATTTTTCTTCTTATAGCACTGCTCCTGAATGCATAAGCATTCTTCTTCAGTTAACTCGTCATTAACTATGAGACATCTCATATTAATACCTCCATATATAATCACTTGATTCCAAAAGATAAACAACATAATTATTATCTGTCAGCTACAGTTAACAGACTGCCCGGTGCTCATCCTTCTATTACTTAGTAAACTTCGACATGAACAGCCATGCCTGTTCACAGGTATGCTTCCTGCATTCATGCCCCTGCTCACTAATAGATGCAAGCGCAATTTTCTCCACACTATCATCACACTTGAAATAGTTGATTGTAAGCGTGCTGTTACGAGACTCATCAAAAATCTTTTCAACTCTGTCTCCATCAATGCCCCAGATTTTGTTACTCCAATTTGCAGCATCCTCAAACCTAGCCTCATACTTTGTCTGTGCCCTGTTGACCTTAAATAGATAATCAATTCTGTCTGTACATTTCTGTGCCTGAAAAGGAAGTTCTGGAAGTGGAGTAACCTCACCACCAGCATAAAATACTGGAACCGCTACTTCCTTATTAAGTCTTGGTGAAATCTGTCCGTAAAAATTATGACCCACATCAAATGTGGCATCCATAGGAGCCATAGCAGCAAATATCTCTGGATATTCCTGGAATAAATCCCAAGTCTTACAACCACCCATTGAGAAACCAGTTGCATAGATTCTGTTCTCATCTATTGGATATTTCTTTTTAAGTATTTCAAGCAGTTCAACTGTCTCTGTTGCTGAAACCTCAAGATGGTTTTCCACAGCAATCATCAGGAAATCATATTTATGCGCAATTTCCCACCATCCAGACACATATGAGATGTGGTATGCAGAATCACCACCACCATGGAATACCATAATTGTTGGAACCTTCTTATTCTCTGACTTTGCTTTTTCAATAACTGCTTTGTTGTACCATGCGAAGTATCCCACTTCATGAGTATCTGTTCCTTTGCTGCTTCCATTGTTATCTGGAGAAGTCTTTACAGTCTCTACACCATATTCTTCAACAACTCCCATAGAAGCAAGGTCTGGCTCCTCAATCAGTGTTCCGCACCATCTCTTAAATGGAACAATAAAATCATTATAATTCTCTGTGTATGAAGACTCTTTCTGAATAAGAAGATAGTCACATTTTTCATCAAGTGCATCGTTAATCTCATCCGAATTGTTTGTAGAAATGACAGGAATGTCGCTTCTTTGTGGATTAGGAACGACACTTAACCTCTCTAAAGAAACTACTGCAGGAGTAATCTCTCCTGGTCCCCAGAGATACTGTCCCTCAACTGTATCAAGAAGATACTTTGCTATATAGTCTGCTGATGCCCCGAATCCATATACATAAGCTCTGAAAATTGCTCCTCTAATCAAAGACTTAGTAGGTCTTCTTTTGAAAAAGTCGATATCATCCAAGACGCCAGCATGATAGAAAGGTCCTATCTTTGACTGTGCAATAATATCTTTGTACACATCAAGTGAAGCATTTTCCCATCCGCCCTCGCAGGTTGGATAAAAAAATACTACGCTGCTATCATACGATGCCGCCACTTTAGCCAATCCACTTTCATCTGCAAATTTCGCAGCCTCGTCATCATCTAATTTATATTCTGAAAACACCATTAAGTATGGCGCCTTATATCCAAAGTTAATAATGCTTCCTGGGAGTTCATTGGCCGGATAATACACCTTTGCAGTAAATGAGTCAGCCTCATAATCCCAGATTTTTCCATTCTTCAATTCCCTGATTTCCATTTTGTATACCCCATTCTCTTCATATAAAAATAGCTGGGTTCCTCAGAACCCAGCTATCTGTTAGCAATAATTAGTTCTTTTCAAGAGCAAGTGTTCTTGTTGTAAGATCACATACTTCAGTTGGTCCATAGTACTGGATTGCGCCTGGGAATGTGAATGCTGTTTCAACAGCCCATGTCTCTCTGTTAGCTGCGAAATACTGGAATGGCTTGCCATCAAGCTCAACAAGAGCCTTTCTGATAACTGGCTTATCTTCACCATTTCTTCTTTCCATGTTCATCATCTTTGTGATAGGCATACCACCTGCAACCCACTCTTCAGCTGGCTTAGCAATGTTAGAAACCTTTGAAAGGTATCCTGTATAACCATACTGAATAAGCATGAATGCGTTGTAACCAAGTGAGTAGCAGTAGTCAGCATCGAAGTTAGAAGGGAATGCACATCTTCCTTCATAACCAAAGAAGTGATGCTGAGCACCAAACTTGCCCTTATATGTTCCAGCTGCTTTTCTCTTAGCGAGTTCAGCCTTAACCATCTCAGAGAATAACTTCTCAGACTCGATAAGTGAAACCTGTACGTTACCGTGTGGATCTCTCTCAAGGAAGAGCTGCTGCTGTACAAACTGTGGAAGAATATCAAATACAGCAAATGACTCAGCTGTAAGACCAGCCTTGATGTAGTTATACTTAGCATCCCAATCTGGAAGAGCATTGAACTCTTCTGTCTTGCTTCCTGCAAGAAGCTCATTGATTTCAGCGATAAGCTTAGAGAATTCTGGAACGAATTCTACGATACCTTCTGGAATAATAGCAACACCGAAGTTGTTACCATTGTTACCACGCTTCTCTACTGAATCAGCAATGTAGCTTGTAATCTGAGCAAGAGACATCTTCTTAGCTGCTACTTCTTCACCGATAAGGCAGATGTTTGGCTGTGTCTCAAGTGCACACTCAAGTGCTACGTGAGAAGCTGAACGACCCATAACCTTGATGAAATGCCAGTACTTCTTAGCTGAGTTAGCATCTCTTTCGATGTTACCGATGAGCTCTGAATATGTCTTTGTAGCTGTATCGAAACCGAATGAAGCCTCG
>DCJA01000025.1:0-46610 GCA_002317175.1 Lachnospiraceae bacterium UBA1712
CTTTTGCGAATAGTTAGATGCCGAAAAACTACTACTATTTTATTTCAAAATTTGGAGGAAAAACATGGCAACAGCTTCTAAAAAAGCTCGTGAACAAATGTATCGTGAGCAAAGTAAAAAGAAATTTGATGAACAGCGTAGTCTGTTAATAAAACCTAATCTGATATGTGTAATTGTTGAATTAGTATTATTTATTATATTAATGATTATGGATGGTCCAAATGTAATATTTGACAGCTCATCATTATTATTTTCTGTACTGTTGATTGTTATGATTGTATTACCTTTGATATCTTTGCTTGTGGTGTTCTTATCAAAAACAACTGCTCACCTACTTATTACGATGTCGATTAATCAGTTGTGTGTATTTCCTCTGATTATTGGATATTTCGTTAAATACGAAGATATGAAAAACTGTAGTTCATATCATATGCTGATTTTCTATTTCTTTTTCTTTATGGTATACCTGGCAATGACTACATATATGTTTAATCACAAATCTAAGTTTGTTTCTCTGGAAGAAAAATAACTAGTATTAAATAATAGGAGAGTTACTCTTCTATCTTTGTATATCACATTGTTTCGCATAGTTGATTCATATAGTAATGTATGGTTTGTTAGTGTGATTATAAATTGTAAATTGAAGGTACAAATTGTATATTGAAGGTATTATAAAAGCCAATGTATTTACTACAATACATTGGCTTTACGTTTATATTACTCTTCTGTACAACTGATTATTTAACTTCTAATGAATAATATGGAACAATTATGTAGTTACCAGCCTTTAGATCATCAGCATCTATAGAATTGATCATGCATACTTCTTCGATATAATCCGAACTATTCTTATAGTGTTCACCATATGTATTATAATATTCTGTAATTGTATCTCCTGGCATAATTGCAATGCTTGTATAGTACTTGTGATAATTATCAGCTGCCTTAGCTTTAGAACCAAGACCACTAACAAATACTGATAATACAACAGCAATCATTAATGTAGATAAAAGTAAGCCAAGTTTTCTTGTAACAACCTGCTTCTGTCTTGGTGTTAATACTCTGTTTCTTTTATTATATCTTTTATTTACCTTTTTCATAATCTCACCTCATATATCCGAACAAATGTTACGAACAACTGTTCTATACATACTATATCGAACATACAATCGAATGTCAATAGAAAATCGAACATTTTTTCGGAACAAATTTTCGATTTTTACTTTTAATTAGATATATTCTCTGTTATAATACGAATAGAAGTTCGATTTTGGCCTATGAAAGGATATGTTTATGGGATACGGAAAGATAAGTACTAAACAGCAGCAAATATTAGAATATATTAAAGAAGAGATTTTAAAAAGAGGCTATCCACCAGCAGTTCGTGAGATCTGTACTGCAGTTGGTCTGAGTTCTACATCTTCTGTCCATGCTCATCTTGAGACTCTTGAGAAGAATGGATATATCAGACGAGATCCTACCAAACCTCGTGCTATTGAGATTTGTGATGATAATTTCCAGATGGTTAGAACTGATATGGTATCTCTGCCAGTTATTGGTCAGGTTGCTGCAGGTGCACCTATTCTTGCTGAGCAGAATATTGACAGCTACTTCCCTGTTCCAGCTGATATGGTTCCAAGTGGAGCCCCTTCCTTTGTACTGAAGGTTAAGGGCGATTCTATGATTAATGTTGGTATATATTCAGGAGATCAGATATTTGTTCAGAGTTGCAATTCTGCAAAGAATGGAGATACTGTTGTAGCACTTATTGATGATTCTGCTACTGTTAAGACTTTTTATAAAGAAAAGGATCATATCAGACTTCAGCCTGAAAATGATACTATGGATCCTATTATTGTTGATGACTGCCAGATACTTGGTAAGGTTTTTGGCGTATTCAGATTATATAAGCATTTCTAGGATATTTAAAAAATTAAGCTCTGTTACTATTTTTAGTAACAGAGCTTTTAGTTATTATTATCTTTTAGCTAATTCTTCACATATCTCTTCCCATGTTACATCTTTTTCGGCCATGAGAACCATGCAATGATATAAGAAATCACTAATCTCATATTTGATTTCGTTAGGATTTGGATTCTTGGCAGCTATAACTATTTCTGTTGCTTCCTCTCCTAACTTCTTTAGAATCTTATCTATACCCTTGTCGAAGAGATAATTGGTATATGATCCTTCTTTTGGATTAACTTTTCTGTCTTTAATAACATCAAAGACTTCCTCAAATACTTTAATAGGATTATGTTCTTTTCTGACTTCCTTTGAATAAAGATTTGTATAGAAGCATGTCTTATTGCCTGTATGGCAGGCAGCTCCTACCTGAATTACCTTACAAAGTATTGTATCCTTATCACAGTCTATTTCCATTGACTGAAGATACTGATAATGACCAGATGTAAGGCCCTTTACCCAAAGCTCATCACGAGAACGGCTGTAATAGGTCATAACGCCTGTATCCAGGGTCTTAAGATAAGCCTCCTCATTCATATAGGCTAACATAAGAACTTCGTCTGTTTTAACGTCTTGAACAACTACAGGAACCATTCCATCTGAATTCTTCTTGATTTCACTCCAAGGCATAGCTATTTTTTTGAGTGTTGTCTGAATTCCATTTTCAGCAAATATAGCCTTCAGATTCTTGATGTTTTCGACATTTTCACTTATAACTTCACCACTGATACCTACGATATTTTCCTGAGAGAATATCTCGATAAGCTTTTCAAGGCTGATTTCCGGAAGCAAAGAAATATAAGGAAGCTTACAAATCTCAGCAGCATCAATAATTTCTTTATGATACATAAATAATACTGAATCAGCAAATTCTTCTATTTCAGCAACATGTCCTGAAAGCTCAGTAGAATCTTTAACAGATACGATAATCTTATCTTTACCAAATTTCTTTGATACTTCTTCAAGAATTGCAATATTAGATTCTTTGGAGAAATTAAGAGCAGCTTTTGCGCATCCAGCATATAACAGCTTCTTAATATCTTCCATTCTCTTAACATTACCTGCACCATATACAGGAATATTGACAGCCTCACATATAGCTTTAATTTCATCTAATGCAGCTTCGTGAGCTTCATCCTCATTTGGGGATAAATCAAAAAGTAAAATTACATCAGCATCATTGGCTGCATAATAAAGAGCTAAATTTATTGGATTTGCATCTACCAGTGTATAATCGTTGAAGCCTTTTACAGCTGTCTGATTATAAAGATATATGCATGGAATCATCTTCTTGACTTTCATTTATATTACTCCTTTAGTACTTGCAACACCTTCAATTCTTGAATCAAAAGAAGTTGCTTCGTCAAGTGCCTTTGCGAATGCTTTAAAGATTGCTTCAATCATATGATGAGCATTGACACCGCTTAACATTTTAACATGAATGTTCATCATAGCGCTATAGCTTATGGCATAGAAAAACTCTCTTACCATGTCTGTTTCCATTTCTCCACATTTTTCTACAGGAAATTCACAATCAAAATCAAGATATGGTCTTCCACCAAGATCTATTGATACAAGAGCAAGAGCATCATCCATAGGAAGAATAAAATAGCCGAATCTCTTTATGCCCTTCTTATCTCCTACAGCTTCCTTGATAGCCTGGCCAATAACAATACCGCAGTCTTCTATGCTGTGATGTCCATCAACAACAAGATCACCGTCGATTTTAACATTCATATCAAAAAGTCCATGTTTGCTAAAGCCTTCAAGCATATGATTGAAGAAACCGATGCCTGTATCAATATTAGACTGTCCTTTTCCGTCAAGATTAAGTTCAACTTTAATCTTGGTTTCTGATGTATTACGTTCTACAACTGATTTTCTCATATATACTCCTTTAGAGATTATTTATTAGTCCTCGAATCTTACTGCAACTGAGTTTGCGTGTGCTGTAAGACATTCCTGCTTTGCAAAATATTCAATCTTGTCATGAACTGCCTTTAAGCCTTCTTCTGAATAACTGATTATACTTGTTTTTTTAGTAAAATCATCAACATTTAATGGTGAGAAGAATTTAGCAGTTCCATTTGTAGGTAAAATATGATTTGGACCTGCAAAATAATCACCAAGTGGTTCTGATGAATATGGTCCAATAAATATAGCACCGGCATGTCTGATCTTTGTCATGATCCTTGCACTGTCTTTAGCCATTATTTCAAGGTGTTCGCTGGCTATTTCATTGGCAGCATCAATAACAGCATCCATATCATCTGCTACAAGGATATATCCATAATTATCAAGAGATTTCTGAATAATCTCTTTACGTGATAACTGTGATGTGAAGATATCAACCTGCTCACTAACCTGCTTAGCAAGTTCTTCACTTGTTGTAAGCAAAATAGCGCTGGCAAGTTCATCATGTTCAGCCTGGGATAAAAGATCAGCTGCAACATATCTTGGATTAGCAGTCTCGTCTGCAATAACAAGAATCTCACTTGGGCCGGCAATTGAATCAATACCTACCTGACCAAATACAGCTTTTTTAGCAAGCGCTACAAAGATATTACCAGGACCTGTAATCTTATCAACCTTTGGAATGGATTCTGTTCCGTATGCAAGTGCAGCAACTGCCTGAGCACCACCGATTTTGTAGATTTCATCTACACCTGCGATATCAGCAGCTACAAGTGTTATTGGATGTACACGGCCTCCTACTGCTGGAGTAGCAAGAACGATTTTTTCAACACCTGCAACCTTTGCTGGAATAATGTTCATAAGTACACTGCTTGGATAATAAGCTTTTCCACCTGGAGCATAGCAACCAACGGAATCAATTGGAGTTATCTTCTGTCCTAAGATAGAACCATCTTTTTTGTTGAAGAACCAACTGTCTCTGAGCTGCTTTCTGTGAAAAACTCTTATGTTTTCAGCAGCTTCTTCAAGAATATCAATAAACTCGGTGCTGACTTCTTTGTAGGCAGCCTCTATTTCAGCTTTTGAAACCTTAACATTGCTGGCATTAATATCCCATTTATCAAATTTGGAGGTTAATTCAAATACAGCTTCGTCACCTTTGGCTTTAACGTCGCTAAGTATCTGATTAACAGTTTCTTCATACTGTGTATACTGACTAGGACTTCTTTTTAACAAATCCTTGAGTATATTATTTTTTGTTTCATCTGTTAATTTAACTATTCTCATTTTATGCCTCAATTTTCTCTTTTAATTTATTAATAATAGTACGAATTCTGTCACCGTGCATCTGCATACTTACCTGATTAACAATCATTCTTGCAGACAGATTACAGATCTCTTCAAGTACTTCAAGTCCGTTTTCACGTAATGTTGAGCCTGTTTCTACGATATCTACAATTACATCACCAAGACTGACAATAGGACCAAGCTCTACTGAACCATTTAACTTAATAATATCTACAGTCTGATGCTTTTTGTTGTAGAAATAGTCCTTGGCAATAACAGGATATTTTGAACATACTCTGATCATCTCATGATGCTTGAGCAGCTCTCCGGCTTCTTTAGGACCACATACACACATACGACACTTACCAAAGCCAAGATCAAGTACTTCATATACTCTTCTTTCTTCTTCCATAATGGTGTCCTTACCAACTACACCTATATCTGCAGCACCATACTCAACATATGTTGGAACATCTGGGCCTTTTGAGAGGAAGAATTTGAGCTTGAGCTCTTCATTAACAAAGATAAGCTTTCTGGTATCCTTATCTTTCATTTCTTCACATGTGATACCGATTTCTTCGAGCAATTCAAGGGTCTTATTAGCAAGACGACCCTTGGTTAATGCAAAAGTCAGATATTCATCATTTCCATTGTCCTGTCTGTTAAGCGCATTCAGAAGATCATCTACAACTACAACAAAACCAATTGCAGGAGCATCTTTACCAAATTGACCAAGAAGGTTATCATATCGACCACCTTTGACAATGGCATCTCCATTACCTAATGCATATCCCTTGAATATCATACCAGTATAATAGTTGTATTTGCTAAGCATACTTAAATCAAAGAATATATACTCAGAAAGACCACAGTCCTCAATAGCCTTATAAAGCTCAATAAGCCTGTTTACAGCCTGCTTTGATCTTTCGTTGCTTACTACACCTAAAGCCTTATTTAAGGCATCTAAACCGCCTACGAGGTCATTGATTGATAATATCTTGTCCTGAACTGATTTGTCGAGATCAAGATTGACCATATATTCCTGAGCAGCAAAAAAGTTTTTATTAGATACATATTCTCTTAAGGACAGTTCTATTTCGTTGCTAAGCTTTAACTCTTCACACAAACCTCTGAAGAATTCAACATTACCAATGCTTAACTTGAATTTGTTTAAGCCTGCTGATTTGAGTGTCTGGATTGCAAGACGTATAACTTCTGCATCTGAATCACATCCACCTTCTCCTATAAGCTCTACACCCATCTGAGTGGTTTCCTTAAGCTTACCCTGGAGTTCTGCTACATTAACAAATGTATTACCCTTATAGGTAAATCTAAGAGCCTTATTCTCTTCCATAAAATACTTGGCAGCACATCTTGCAATACTTGGAGTGAAATCACTTCTAAGTACCATGGTCTGACCGTTATTATCTGTTATCTTATAAAGACCGTTTGTATCTGTAGTTCCAATATCTCCGCTAAATAAGTCAAAATATTCAAAACTAGGAGTCTGGATATCTTCATAACCATATGAAATAAACATTTCGTGGATTGTATTTTCAACCTGCAGTTTCTTATTGTATTCTTTTCCGTAAATATCTCTTACACCATCTGGTGTATGTAATAACTGTTTCATAAATTCTCCGTTTCACTTTACTGTAGTAGAGTGGTAGCGTGCTAATTCGCTACCTTGATGTAGTATATATGATAGTCTTTGATAAGTCAACTATTATTATCCCTAAGTCTTAAATCTTTATTGATGTAGTCTAAATATGGGATAAATATGGGCTTAACATTTTCAAAGAAAAATTCTTCATCCAGCTCATCAAATCTAAAGCTTTTGCGTCCTCCAGCTAATGCACGTTCCCAATATATAAGCAGTTCTGAAAGCCTTAGATAGTAAAACTTATCTTTCTTGCTGAAATATATCAGGAAAAATGCTATTCCCCCCTGGTTTTCGAATTCTTTCATGAATTCAACCTGATGTTCATGTATATTTTGAAGAGAAAATGTATCATAGGCACATTCTTTTGCATCAAAGCATATTGGAATTGTCTGAGCTACACCAATATAATCGACAGTACTTTTCTTTTCAAAATAAGCCAGAGTAATCTGCTTGGTTTTGGAATCCATGTTAATTGGAGTTATAGGTGTAGGAACCTTTTGAATCAAGGCAAGATGATTACTCAGATATTTATCATTTGTAAGGTTAATCAGTTCTTCGAGAAATGAGCCTCGAAGTCCTCTTGATTTAAATGTTGGCATATTATTTCTTTTCCGCTTAAGGCACCAAGGTTATCATCTACAGGGAAAATGACTTTGTAAGCATACAAAAGCTGGTGCTTGAGATTAAGACTTTTGTTTAATTCCCTGTTTCCGTATTTATCATCACCTATCAGACCGTGCCCGATTGAGGCGAGATGCGCTCTGATCTGATGAGATTTACCTGTAATCAGATCGATTTCAAGTTTAGTAACATCAAATGATTTAGAGGCTGTATCAAGTTTATGAGTCTCGATACTCTTATATTTGGTCTGAACTTTACTATATAAGTTCTGTTTTTCTATATCTAATAGCTTAAACTGCTCTTCGGTTATTATAGTAACTTTGTTATTGATTTCATCCTTGATATGATAACCACTTAGTAATGCTTCGCCCTCAAGTATTCCTAAGACATAGCATATGTAATATTTCTTAAGATCCCTGTTTTTTACAAGCTTTCCTAATGTATTAAGACCGTATACAGTCTTTCCTGCAAGTACAATACCTGCAGTATTACGATCCAGTCTGTTTACTATGGATGGTTTGCTTACGGCCAATGAATCAGGACTTATAGAGTTGCTGTTAAGCAAATATCCTATAAACCATTCATTAATGGATAAAGTATTGTTATCTGCTTTTTGACTTAGCACTCCAGCTGGCTTATTAAGAATAGCGAAATTATCATCCTCGTAGATAATTTCTATATTATGAATAGAATTATAGGCATTGATATATTGCTTTGTATCGATAGCATCTGAAGAACTGACTGCAAATTTGCTAAAGGTTTCGTCTGAAAACCAGATTTTAACACTATCTCCAGCTTTTATTAATTCATTGCCATCAATCTTCTTGTCGTTGATAACTATATTTTTCTTTCGCATCATCTTATATAGAAAGCTTTTGGAAGCCTGTGGAAGAATACGAAGTAAATATTTATCTATACGTTGTCCGCTATCTTTTTGCTCAATAATAAATTCTTTCATACTGATATATTGTTCACTAATTCGATCATTTTGGTATTTGTTTTAGAGGAATCGTCAAGCTTTGATAATTGACCCAGTCGGTTAATGTAAGCATCCTTGTTATCAAATGCTTTTATTAGTATATTGCTGATTCCATCTATCTTCATATGCTTATCAAGATGCTCTTCAAATTTTTTGAAATCAAAATTTTTGTCATCAGTGTAGCCTATCATTGAATCTGTTGTTATTACGCAATGCACTAGATAATAATTGATATCATAACTGGTGAAATACACGTGGTACATACCATGTAGGCCGTTAGAAGCACTATCTAATTCTTCTTTTAGGTCGAGAGAGCAACTTTTAACTCTACAGGCCATTATGGCAGATATAAGCATCTTGCTGGCTGGTAATATACCAAGAACTGCTACTATTGTTAGTAGATTCTTATTACTTCCTGTTGTTATCAGACCCATTAGATATATTAATGCTGATAAAGCATATAAAGCTATGGTATATCCAAGCTGTTTCTTTTTGTTATATGCAGCATATTCGTACTGCCCTTTTGTATATTTATTTAGAAAACTCATTATGATTCACCTTTGTATGAATTCCATTAATGTTTATTGTGGTTTTTATTACTGTTTCTGTTTGCAGAATGTTTATTGCTGTTTTGGTTGGTTGCATGTTTATTTCTGTTTTGATTAGTATCATGTTTATTACTATTTGAACTAATTGTCTGCCTGCTAGTCTTTGAGTTGTCCCGTGAGTTTTTAGAAATCTTTTGGACAGGACTCTTATTTGATTCATGCTGATTTCTATTATCCTTAGCAGATTTATTAGTGTTTTTGTTAAATTGGCGTTCGATTAATCTTGGAGGGATTAAACAATGCTTATCAAAGCCTATGAGGTCTTCTCTATGACATTTGATAAGGGCTTCCTTAACAAGCTGGTAATTTTCAGGCTTTTTATACTGTATTAATGCTCTTTGCATTGCTTTTTCATGAGGATTTCTACATACATAGATTTCTTCATTGGTAAGAGGATTGATACCAGTATAATACATAACTGTACTTACAGTTGAAGGCGTTGGATAATAATCCTGTACCTGCTCTGGCATATAACCAATATCTCTTATATATTCAGCAAGTTCAATTGCATCCTTTAGAGTAGAACCAGGATGTGAGCTCATCAGATAAGGTACAACGAACTGTTTTGTACCCAATTTATCATTGAGCTTATTATATTTGGCTATAAAAGCTTCATATACATCGTTTGATGGCTTACCCATTGCGTTTAGAACATTATCACATATGTGTTCTGGAGCTACTCTTAACTGCCCGCTTATATGATATTTGATGAGTTCTCTGAAGAATGAATCATCCTTATCAAGCATCATATAATCAAATCTTATACCAGATCTGATAAATACTTTCTTAACTTTTGGTAAAGCTCTTAACTTACGAAGTAACTCAAGATAATCCTGATGATCTACTTTGAGGTTTGGACAAGGCTTTGGAGTAAGACACTGTCTGTTTTTACATACACCCTTAGAAAGCTGCTTATCGCAGGATGGAAATCTAAAATCAGCTGTAGGTCCGCCTACATCATGAATATATCCCTTAAAATCTCTATCCTCAGTCATACTTTTGGCTTCCTGAAGAATGGATTCATGACTTCTTACCTGAACGGTTCTTCCCTGATGGAAGGTTAAGGCACAGAAATTACAGCCACCAAAGCAACCTCTGTTGCTGGTTATAGAAAATTTAATCTCATCAATAGCAGGAACTCCACCCAACGCCTTATAGCTTGGATGATAATCGTTCATATATGGTAATGCATATACATCGTCCATTTCCTGTACAGATAATGGAAACTGAGGCGGATTCTGTATTACAAATACATCATGAGGATATTTTTCTACAAGAGTTTTGCCTGTATGAGAATCAGTGTTTTCATGCTGAATCTTATAGCTCATGGCGTATAAGCTTTTATTTTCCTTACAGAGCTCATAATCAGGAAGAAGGCAATAGTCACTGGCACTTTCGAGATCTCTTGCCTTATATACAGTTCCTCTGATAAAGCTTATATCCTTTATATCAATACCACTATTTAATGCATCTGCGACCTCAACAATTGCTCTTTCACCCATACCATAGATAAGCAGATTGGCACCACTGTCTAGTAAAATGGAACGTTTATATGAGTCAGACCAGTAATCATAATGGGCAAGTCTTCTAAGTGAGGCTTCGATACCACCAATGACTATTGCTTTATCCTTATAGGTCTGCCTGATAAGATTACTATAGACTACTGTAGCGTGATCTGGTCTCTTACCAGCTACTCCTCCTGGTGTATATGCGTCTGTTGGTCTGTGTTTTTTGCTGACAAAATAATGATTGACCATGGAATCCATATTGCCACTGGATATAAGAAATGCAAGACGTGGTTCGCCTAAAGCATTAATGGAAGACTTATCCTTCCAGTCTGGCTGAGAGATAATACCTACAGTGTATCCGTTGGCTTCGAGAACTCTGCTAATGATAGCAGGGCCAAAGCTGCTGTGATCAACATAGGCATCACCAATAACATAAACAAAGTCTAATTGTTCTATGCCTCGTTTTTTCATATCCTGTTTTGAAATAGGAAGGAAATCTTTCATCAATCAAATCTTTCTATAATATATTATTAAATTAATAATCTGATTTTATTCAAAAATATTAATCTAATTTTATTTATTCAAAAATATTAATCTAGTTTATTTATTCAAAAATATTAATCTAATTTTATTTATTCAAAAATATTAATCTAAATATTTTATACATAACAATAATCTATATTATTATTATTATTATTATGCATTTTTATTCTGTATACATATATATTGATTCATACTCATCCTGAGTTAGTTCGCGGTATTCTCCAGCTGCTAAACTGCTATCTAACTGTAGTGGACCAAAAGAAATCCTTTTTAAGTGAACTACTTTGTTATTAACAGCTTCAAGCATGCGCTTAACCTGATGGTATCTGCCCTCGTGAATGGTTAATTCAAGCAGATATTCCTCTAATAATCTACATTTTGCAGGAAGCGTAATATCGTCATCACCAATGTTTACACCTGCTTCCAGAGCCTTAATATCAGATGTATCGATTGGATGCTTAAGAGTAACCAGATATGTTTTATCTACATGCTTTTTAGGACTAAGCATATTGTGGTTTAAGCGTCCGTCATTGGTTATTAACAGTATTCCTTCTGTGTCCTTATCCAGCCTGCCAACAGGCGACATATCTTTAAAGTTGGTGGAAATAAGTTCCATTACTGTTTTGTCGTTTTTATCAGTTCTTGCAGTGACTACTCCAGAAGGCTTATTCAGCATAATATAACAGTATTTTCGAAATGACAAAGCCTCTCCTTTGAAACAGACTGTATCAGAGTCATTAAGCTTCATAGAAGGGTCTGTAGCAGTCATTTCATTTACGGTTACGTAGTTCTTCTTAATATATTGTTTAACTTCGCTCCTGGTACCAATATGGCAATCACAGAGGTATTTATCTAGTCTTGTCATTTCCAGTCAAACTCATCATCTATAAACTCGAAAATCTCATCATTACTGTATAACTTTGCATTATTTTGAGCGTTTAAAGTTTCTCTCTTCTTATTTACTCTCTTCTTTCTCTTTTTGCTTTTAGATAATACAACTGCGAAAAAGAGCAAATTAAATAAAATAAATAGAGCAACTAAGGTAACAACCAAAATCATTACAGGTGATATTTCTGAGCTAATCTTATTTTTTATCACAACCAGATCAATATCAGCATCCTTGAAATCTTCTTTAGTAGTATCTTCTGCTACTGTTTCTTCAACTACGATTATTGCAGGAACAAATTCGGTATTTGAAGTAGTACAGTATTCATATTGGTTGAATACTTTAACAACAATATTCTGATCAGTTTCAGCTCTTGGAATAACAACAGACTGCTGATCAACAGTTCTGTTTTCCCATGGCTCTAATCTGGGATAACTATTCCCGCCATCTGTTGAAATCTGATAATACTGTACATATGTATCTGAGTCTTTAGCTTTGATAGTGGCATAAGTATTAGTATCATCATAGGAATCAATGCTAAGCTCACAGTATTCAGGCTCACTGCTATCAACATCTAGACGATGATCAGGAGCGCTTACTTCCTCTACAGGATAATCTGAATAATCTATATCAAGTGATGATGAACTTAGATTAAAATATTTTGCAATACTTTCTGCATCTATATAACCAAACTGCTTATATGCTTCTTCGTTCCAAAATGCACTGTCTCGTTCTTCGTCAAGATGACAGTGTTCTATAATTACAGCAGGTATATTATAGTCTTCAGCATATTTTAATATCCCATAGTATTCACCATTTTTATTATCATTAAGCTTATTTTTGATACCTCTGTCGAATAAACCAAGCCCCGTAAGAGCTTCCATCTCAATCTTTGCAAATGCATAGCCTTTGGTGTAATAGCTTCCCTGTGAAGCCACCCAGACTTCGCTGCCAAAAAGAGTATGATATTCAGACATATTATAATGAATAGAAAACAGGAAGTCTGCATTAAGCTTTTTAGCAAGTTTAAAGCGTTCTTCACGACTCAATTCTTTATCGGTGTTGTTTTCTCTTGTCAGATATACTTCGACATCATCATACTGGCTTAATCTCTCTCTTACAGCCTGAGCGGTAATAAGGTTGATATCTCGTTCGATTCTGTTGTCCATATTTCCGCCAATCGAATCGCCACCGTGACCAGGATCTATCACAACTACAATGTTTTTGCAGTATCCCTTTATTGAATCAAAATATATTATTGAAGAAAAAGCTATAAAGAATATAAGAAGTTTAATAAGATTATTTTTACGCAATTAATACCCCCACTTTTTCCCTTTACAAAATAAAAGGGGCTGCGCATCAACGCAGCCCTTTATAATCCTAAAGCATTTCCAAGTCAGCTAATTCATCAGTTTTAAGAGAAGCGGTATTTTGTGTTGGAATATAACCTGTATTAGTTGTAACAACTGGAGCAGCCTGTGGTATTAATTCTGCTCTATTTGCTCTAACAGTGTTTACACATTCACTTAAACCACCAATCAGACTGTTATAACTGTTAGCAGATGTATCAATATAATGAGAAGCAAGTTCCTCAATATGTGCAAGTAAGCTGTCTGTATACTGTGTAGCTGATTCTCTGAGACCATTTGCCTCCAAAACTGCGGCGTCTACAATCTCCTGTGCTTGTGATGCGGCAAGATTGATAATCTCATTGGCCTGATCATATGCTCTCTGCATAATCTCGTGCTCACTTATAAGCTCGTTGGTCTGGTTGATTGCCTTATTAACAATCTCCTGAGCCTCAGCCTTGGCATCATTACGAGTCTTGTCAGCTTCTGCAATAATAGCATTACGATTAGCGATAATCTTCTGATAATGCTTGATCTCTTCTGGTGTATTCTTCTTTAATTCCATAAGATAAGAATCAATCTCATCCTTATCAACAAGAATTATGCTATTTGATAAAGCTTTAAATTTACAGCTATCAATATAATCCTGAATTTCATCAATCAATAACTCAATCTTGCTCTGCTTTGTTTCCATTTACCTAATTACCTTTCTTTAGTCGCGCTTCTCGTGACCGAATTTTTCATAAACTTTTTTAGCAACAAAATCTGGTACACATTTGCTTATGTCACCATTAAAATTAGCTATTTCCTTAACACCGGATGAACTAAGATATGCATATTCAAGACTTGTAGTCAAAAACAGCGTATCCAGCTTTCCGCCACTTAACAGTTTGTTGGTCTGTGCAATCTGAAGTTCATATTCAAAATCCGTAATAGCACGCAAACCCCTAATCGAAATGTTTACATTCATAGATTTGGCATATTCAATTAATAAACCGCTAAAAGATTCAACCCTTACATTTGGAATGTCCTTGGTCGCTTCCTTTAACATCTCTACTCGCTCTTCAACAGTAAAAAGAGCCTTCTTATTACAATTGTCCAATACACTGACAATCACTTCATCAAACATGCCAGAAGCTCTGGATATTATATCCAAATGTCCAAAAGTCACTGGATCAAAACTTCCCGGATATATAGCCGAATGCATAATCCAAAACACCTCTTTTGATAAAAATATAAACCAAATAATATTATACACAAAATAAAAGTATTTGAAAACACTATATGTACAGTTTTACTAGTATATAATGCATAAATAGAAAATGTGTATAATAACTGCTATGTTAATCTGAAGAAACAATGCTTATTATTCTTGTAGCATTTTTCTTTATACATTTCATAGCCAAGAGCTTCTATGGAATCAAAATCTCGCTCAAGCTTGGCTTCAATAATAATTATTGTCTCATTATCAATAATTGATGAATTCTTAAGCAGTTTCATAACTGCTTCTTCATCTCCCAGTTCGTATGGAGGATCCATAAATACAATATCTGCTTTATCGTGTATCTCATATAAGGCATCTTTTACATCTCTTGTAATGATCGTGGACTCATCTGTGAATTTACATTTGCTTACGTTTGCTTTAATGCATTCCACTGCCTTTCTGTTGTTTTCAACAAAGTAGGCGTGCTTGGCTCCACGGCTTACAGCCTCGATGCCAATAGCTCCGCTTCCGCTGTATAAATCAACAAAAACAGATCCAGGCAGATCAAAATTAATCATATTAAAGAGAGTTTCTTTAATTTTGTCAGTTGTTGGTCTTGTATCAAGACCAGCTGGTGTAACCAGTGGTATTGATCGAGCGCTTCCAGCTATAACTCGCATATTAATCTCCGTTTCGTCAAAACATCAGATGGGTTAATTAACTCTAATCTTTGTTCCTTTGCTATCTCTCTTTCCAAGCTTTATGGAATTGAGAACTATTGTCTTACCATTATAATCGTAATTTTGTTCAACTGCGTTCTGGGTATAGAATACCTCTTCTACATAATCCTTTGGTGAAAGCTTCATACCCCTTACACCTACTGCAGCTTTCTTCTTTTCAGGTATCTCCTCAATTGGGAATCTGAGGAAGAAACCATCAACAGACTTAAGAACTATATTGCGCTGATCCTTAATGGCTACTACGCTTACAACTTCGTCATCATCTGCAAGCTTTGTAGCGGCAACAGTTTTCTTTGCAACATCAAATTCGCCACCGTCAACAATCTTCATCATACTCTGCTTGGTTACAAAGATTAATCTGAACAGATTAAGATCACTCTGACTGGCAATGGAAATAATATTTTCACTGGCTGATGAATAATTACTAACATTGTCAATTGGCTTTCCTTTATCTCTGAATTTACCAAATGGAAGATCCATTACCTTGATGGTGTGCAGCTGTCCAATATTGGTAAAGAGGCAAATCTTACCAGTATTTTTACATCTGCAAATATATTTAAATTCAGCAAGAACTGCTTCTTCGTTACGTTCATAAGTTGGAATGTCTATAATCTTTGCATATCCAAATCTGTCCATTATGAATACAACATCCATCTCAGGAATCTTAATTTCTTCAACAACCGCTTCCTCGCAGTTATCTATAACGGTTCTTCTTGGCCTTGAGAATTCTTTTTTAAGCTCATCCAGTTCATTGATAATAACCTGAGCCATACTGTCTCTGCGACTTAAGATATCCTCGTATCTGAAGATATTGGCCATTGTATCATTGTGCTCTTTAATGAGAGCGTCAATCTCAAGACCAATCAGCTTGTAGAGACGCATTTCAAGAATCGCATTGGCCTGAGGCTCGGTAAACATCAGCTGTTTAGCCATAACCTCACTTTCCTTGGTCTTAAATTTGATTCCTGTAGTCTTTCCTTCAATAAGACAGGCTTTAGCCATAGCTCTGTCCTTAGAACCTCTTAAAATCTCTATTATAAGATCGATTACATTACAAGCCTTAATAAGTCCTTCCTGAACTTCTCTCTTGGCCTGTTCTTTTTCAAGAAGATTGGTATATTTTCTGGTAGCTACTTCATATCTGAAATCAACACATTCCTTAAGAATACGCTTAAGACCCATAGTTTCAGGCTTACCATTGGCTATTGCAAGCATGTTGACGCCAAAGGTGTCTTCAAGCTTGGTTTTCTTGTATAAAAGGTTGATGAAATTATCAACATTGGCATCCTTACGAAGCTCTATAACAATTCGGATACCTTCTTTTGAAGACTGATTAGAAATATCTACAATGTCAGGTGCTTTTTTACTTTCAGCAAGAGCAGCTACATCCTGTAAAAATTTGGTGATATTTGCTCCAACCATGGTAAATGGAATCTCTGTAATAACTACATTGGTTTTGCCGTTTTTGGATTTCTCAACCTCAACCTTGCCTCTGACTTTAATTTTTCCCTGGCCAGTCTTGTATATCTCAAGAAGTTCGTCTTTATTGGTAACAATACCACCTGTAGGAAAATCTGGACCCTGTACATATCTCATAAGATGACTGGTTGATATGCTTTCGTCCTTCATATAAGCTTTCATGGCACCAATGACTTCACCAAGATTGTGTGGTGGTATATTGGTAGCCATACCAACTGCAATACCCTCAGTTCCGTTTACAAGCAGATTAGGGAATTTGGCTGGAAGCACAGAAGGTTCTTTTTCTGTTTCATCAAAGTTAGGAATAAAGTCAACTACATCCTTATCAAGATCCTCTAACAGGCCTAGCTGGGTGATCTTCTGAAGTCTTGCTTCAGTGTAACGCATAGCAGCTGCGCCATCACCTTCAATATTACCGAAGTTGCCGTGACCATCTACCAGAGGTAAACCTTTTTTAAAATCCTGACTCATTACAACCAGTGCATCATATATTGAAGAATCACCATGAGGGTGATATTTACCCATGGTATCACCAACAATACGGGCTGATTTACGATAAGGCTTATCGTATTTGATACCAAGCTCATGCATATCATACAAGGTTCTTCTTTGTACAGGCTTAAGACCATCTCTTACATCAGGCAAAGCACGTGCAACAATAACAGACATAGCATAATCTATGTAGGATTTCTGCATAATCTCTGAATATTCAGTTTTAATTATTTCTTCATGTATTTCTGTATCTTTAATCTTGCTCATACTCTTACCTTATACATCAAGTTCAGCATCGTTGGCATGCTCATATATAAATGATTTTCTAGGAGGTACTTCATTGCCCATCAAAAGCTCTGTAAGTCTGTCTGCATCTCTTGCATCTTCTATTTCAACCTGCTTTAACTTACGTCTTGCAGGATCAAGGGTTGTTTCCCAAAGCTGCTCTGCATCCATCTCACCAAGACCTTTATATCTTTGAAGGGTAAATGCGCCCTTATGAGTCTTCCTGTATTTCTCTAAAGCCTTGTCATCGTATAGATATTCTTCTTCTCCTTTAGATGGCATAGCTTTATATAAAGGAGGCATAGCCAGGTAGACGTGACCTTCATATATAAGCTCAGGCATAAATCTGTAAAACAGAGTTAAAAGCAGAGTTGAAATGTGAGCACCATCAACATCGGCATCGGCCATAATAATTATCTTGTCATAACGAAGCTTGGTAATATCGAAATCATTACCATAGCCTTCTGAAAAACCACAGTTAAATGCGTTAATCATTGTTTTAATTTCGGCATTGGCAAGAACCTTATCGATTGAAGCCTTCTCAACATTGAGAATTTTGCCTCGAATAGGTAAGATAGCCTGATAATTACGATCTCTTGCTGTCTTGGCACTACCACCGGCTGAATCACCTTCGACTATAAATATTTCACATTTTTTAGGGTCTCTAGACTCGCAGTTAGCAAGCTTTCCGTTGCTGTCAAAACTGTATTTTGGCTTTGAAAGCATGTTAACTTTCGATTTCTCTTCGTTTTTACGAATCTTTGCAGCTTTTTCTGCACATCCTAAAACTGCCTTTAGTACCTCAAGATTACGGTCGAAGTAATGAACAATTTCTTCTCCAGTTATTTTGGCAACGACTTTGGCGGCGTCCTGGTTATCAAGCTTGGTTTTGGTCTGACCTTCAAATCTGGGGTCTGGATGCTTGATTGAGATTACTGCTGTCATGCCATTTCTAATATCTGCACCAGTGAAATTAGCATCCTTCTCTTTGAGAACGCCTATTCCTCTGGCATAAGTATTCATAACAGTTGTGAACTGTGTCTTAAAGCCAGTCAGATGAGTACCACCTTCGGCATTATATATGTTATTACAGAATCCAAGAACATTTTCATGAAACTCATTAACATACTGAAATGCACCTTCAACAGTAATTCCTTCAGATTCGCCCTTAAAATAAATAGGCTCATGAATAGCCTCTTTGAGTCTGTTCATATCAGCTAAAAAACCTGTTAAGCCTTCAGGTTCGTGGAATTCAACATATTCTTTGAGGTTTTTACGCTTATCCTCGAAGATAATTGTCAAATTAGGATTGAGGTAAGCTGTTTCGTGTAATCTGCTCTTTACTTCCTCTTCTTTGAACCAGGTCTTATCAAATATTGTTTCATCGGGAAGAAAGTTGATGGTTGTTCCGGTTTCTCTTGTCTTGCCTATCTGTGGAAGAAGCCCGCCTATAAGTTCTGTTGTAGGTTTGCCATAAGCATAAGAGTCCTCATAGATTCCGCCGCCTTTCTTAACCCTGACAGAAAGACGCTTTGAAAGTGCATTAACAACAGATGAGCCAACACCATGAAGACCACCACTGGTCTTATAAGCCGAATCATCGAATTTACCACCAGCGTGAAGTGTGGTGAATACAAGACGTTCTGCACTCATTCCTTTTTCATGCATCTCAATAGGAATACCTCTACCATTATCTTCAATAGTTGCAGAGCCATCCTCTTCCAAAGTAACTTTTATTTCTGTACAGTAACCAGCCAGATGCTCATCTACAGAATTATCTACAATCTCATAAATAAGGTGATTGAGACCTTTGGTAGATACACTGCCTATGTACATTCCTGGACGTTTTCTAACTGCCTCCAGTCCTTCCAGTACGGTTATACTGGAAGCATTATAATCATCAGCTTTTGCCATAGTATAAAAACCTCACTATAATCCCACTATTCTCTATATCATATCACAAAATGTAGTATTTATCCAACAAAGAATACAATATATTGAAATAAAATAATGACAAAATATATAAGAATGTAATAACGAGAATACTCGGATTAGTAATTGGAATTTAGGCAGAAAAAAAACCCATTTCATTAGAAATGGGCTTAAAAACATATTTATAATTTTTTACAACAAGCAATAGCTATCGCTCCTGTACCAATATGGCATGAAACACTAAGTGATAATGGATCAGCATATTTAACTTCAAATCCAGGAAATGCTTCTTCAATCTCTTTTACAAATGTTGGTACATCAGCACCATGAGAATATGCAACGAAGATAGAGATATTATCAGGATTTAAACCACCAAAACGCTTCTCAGCATCATTCTTAATGGCGTTAATCATAATTGTTTTGCCTGCTGAAGCAGTTCTTGCTTTGGCAAAAGCATCAAGCTTCTCACCCTGAATCTGAAGTACAGGCTTGAGCTTAAGTAACTCTCCCAATGCTGCAGCAGCCGGAGTGATTCTTCCACCCTTTTTCAAATACTTTAGCGTATCAAGCATTATATAAATTGATGAATTAAATTTGTCATCAATAAGAATATCATGAATCTCTGAAGCACTCTTGCCCTCTTTAGCAAGCTTAATTGCATCTAGAACTGATGATTTCTGTGTAACACTTATTCGCTGGTTGTCAACAACATACACTTTATCATCATAATCCTGAGCAAGCATATATGCTGTCTGGCAGGAACCTGATAAGCCTGAACTCATAGGAATATATACAATCTCATCATATTCCTCAAGAACCTTATCCCAGGTCTGCATTACACTGTCAGGACTTGGCTGAGAAGTCATTACATCTCCACCAGCAATCAGCTTTTCATAGAATTCATCCTGAGTAAGATTTATATCTTCATAATAATCTTTATCGTCAATTGTAAATGGCATAGGAACTACAACTATTCCCAATTCCTTTGCCATAGACTGTGTTATGCCAGAATTACTGTCTGTTATAATAGCAACTTTTCCCATATAGCACACCTATCTAATAATATTCGCAAATCAAATTAATTTTACTTTTATATAGTTCTAAAGTCAACTGAATTAATATTGGAATTGCTAAGAGCAGCTATTATAGCATCCAGCTTACTTTGGTTATTGGGCTTAAATAATTCATTTACACAATCTGCGGCATCTCTTAGTATTTTGGAATCATTGTATATGTCGCCTATTGTAAATCCAAATTCACCACTCTGTCTTACGCCAAACAGATCACCCGGTCCACGAAGCTTAAGATCTTCATCAGCAATTTTAAAGCCGTCATTGCTTGAGTTGAGCACATTTAGACGTTCCATGGTTGTTTTATCATTTTTAGTGGAAAGGAAAATACAGTAACTTTGAGAATCACCTCTTCCTACTCGGCCTCTAAGCTGATGTAATTGAGCAAGTCCAAATCTTTCAGCATTTTCAATCATAATAACAGTTGCATTTGGAACATCTATACCTACTTCGATTACTGTAGTAGATACCAAGACATCAATCTTTTTATCTTTAAAATCCTGCATAATTGAGTCCTTCTGCTCAAGACTCATTTTACCATGAAGGTAAGATGTTATTATATCTGAAGGAAACTCTGAAGAAAGCTTCTTGGCATAATCAACTACATTTTCAAGATTATCATCCAGTCCCTCTTCAACCTGTGGACAGATTACGTATGCCTGGTGTCCGTCGTGTACCTCTTTTTCGATAAATTCATAGCTTTTCTTTCTGAAATCTTTACCGACAACACAGTTTTTGATTGGAAGTCTGTTGGCGGGTAACTCATTAATGAGAGACAGATCTATATCTCCATACATAATCATTGCAAGGGAACGAGGTATCGGTGTAGCACTCATTACAAGAAGATGTACTTTTTCACCTTTATTAACAATTGCTTCACGCTGCTTTACTCCAAAGCGGTGCTGCTCATCTGTAACTACCATGGTCAGATGCTTATACTCGACCTTGTTTTGAAAAACTGCATGAGTACCTATAATAATATTTACTTCAGATGAAGATATTGAAGTATATACACTCTTTTTGTCCTTGGCAGACATACTTCCCAACAATAATATAGGATTGATGTTGAGTTTATATTCAGCCTTCATCTGAACAAGCTTTTCGTAGTGCTGCTTTGCAAGTACTTCAGTAGGCGCCATAAGAACCCCCTGATAGCCGTTGGCAGCATTCATAATCAATGCTAAAAATGCAATTATGGTTTTACCACTTCCGACATCGCCCTGAACCATTCGATTCATACAGCGGCCTGATTCAAGGTCATTTCTTATGTCTGCCCATGCTTTCTTTTGTGCATTTGTAAGCTTATAGGGCAATTGCTCTAACAGTCTGACGGTATCGGCTGTCTCAATCAGTGGCTTATCGAAACTGATATTTCTGGTCTCATTGGCTTCAGTTTTCATCTGAAGAATAAAACTTACAAATTCATGAAATACTATTCGTTCTCTGGCTAAAATAAATGCATCATAATTGATAGGAAAATGCATATTGGATAATGCCTGAGCAAAGCTTATACAGCCCTCTTTCAAGTCATCAAGTCCATCGTCAGGAATATCAACCTTGTCGATAACCTGCTTTACTGCTTTGCTGATAATATTATTGCTTAAGCCCTTTGTTAAGGGATACATAGGCTGCAGGCTTCCCTGGATAGAACTGTACTGCTCAAGTGTATAGAGCTTGGGCTGAGTCATGGAGAATGCACCATTTTTACCAACTTCTAATTGTCCTCTTATTACATATTCTACAGATGGATCAAGCTGCTTTTTCAGGTAAGGCATATTGAAAAATGTAAGATATACATTTTTGCCATTATGAATAAAGGTAACATGACTATAATCAAGTCTTCCCTTTTTAACAGTTGAAAATGATCCAGCTTTCATATATCCGCCAAAAGAAAGAGTCTTTCCTGACAATTCTGCTGATAAAGCTACAGGCTCTTCAAATAAGGTAAAATCTCTTGGTATATAAAATATGAGGTCTTTAACTGTTTCTATATGAAGTTTTTTGAGACTGGCTGCAGTTTTATCACCAATACCCTTAATCTCTTTAACATCACTGTCTAATAACATATGAATCTTTCCCTGGATTAATATGATCCCTTTATGACATATTTTTTCTCTAATAATAAATAATAATTTCTAATATAAATAATAATTTCTAATAATAAATAATAATTTCTAATAATAAATAATAATTTCTAATAATAGTTTCTTCTAATAATAATATAGATTTTCCTGAATATAAAAAAAGCCAGCAAAATGCTGGCTTTAATAATCTTTTATTCAGCAGATACAATATAATAATATATTGGCTGTCCGCCATACTGCACTTCTATATCACAGCCTGAATGACGCTTTGAAATCTCTTCACTGAGAGCATTAGCAGCATCTTCTGTAATATCTGCTCCATAGTAGAGACTGATAATTTCTGTAGAATCATCGGCCATTTCATCGATCATATCGAGTACAACAGTATTCATATCAGCACCAACTGATAAAATACCTGCATCACCAATACCCATATAATCACCAGACTTGATCTCTTTATCATCGATTACTGTATCTCTTACAGCATATGTAACTTCGCCAGATTTAACATTGGCAATTTCTTCACACATAAGCTGCTCATTTTCTTCTGGACTATTACCTGGAACATAGCTAATAACAGCAGTAATACCCTGAGGAACAGTCTTTGTTGGGATAACAACTACTTTCTTATCTTCTGTAAGATCCTTAGCCTGATTAGCTGCAAGAATAATGTTCTTGTTATTAGGTAATATGAATACATTATCTGCATTAAGCTTTTCGATGGCATTAAGAATGTCTTCTGTTGAAGGATTCATGGTCTGACCACCAGAAATAATAAGATCAACACCAAGACTCTTGAAGATCTCGTCCATACCATCACCAACAGAGATAGCTACAAATGCATCTTCCTTATGCTCCATAGCTGGCTCTTCTTTGGCTTCAGCTACATTTGCCTTATTTACTGCACTGATTTCTACATTCTCTATTGCTTCAAGCTCACCCTGAGCATTCTTCTTTACAAGATTCTCATGATGCTCAAGACGCATATTATCAATCTTCATGTTGCTCAGAGCACCATACATAAGTGCCTTCTGAATTGCCATACCAGGATCATTGGTATGAACATGAACCTTAACAATCTCGTCGTCAGCAACTACAACGATTGAATCACCAATTGATTCAAGATATTTCTTAAAATCAATCTCAGTCTTAACATTGAAAGGCTTCTCTAACATGATAATAAATTCTGTACAGTAACCGAATTTAATATCTTCTGAATCAAGGCTTTCCTTATAAGAATCAACCTTACTAACGCCAGGAGTAACTGTGCTCTCCATAACAGTGATATCTACATCTTTACCACACATTAAGTCGTAAGCACCCTGAAGGACAACCATAAGGCCCTGTCCGCCTGAATCAACAACACCTGCCTGCTTTAATACAGGAAGCATCTCTGGTGTCTTTTCAAGCACTTCATTGCCATAAGCAATAACCTGTTCAATAAACTTATTGATATCTGTTTCACCGGCATCTGCAAGCTCTCTGGCCTTATCGCTGATACCTTTTGCAACAGTAAGAATTGTACCTTCCTTAGGCTTCATAACAGCCTTATATGCTGTCTCAACAGCTTTTTCACATGCCTGAGCAATGATAGCAACATCAAGTGTTTCATATTCTTTTGCTACCTTGGTAAATCCACGAAGTAACTGAGATAAAATAACTCCGGAATTACCTCTGGCTCCTCTAAGAGAACCACTGCTTATTGTCTTGCAAAGAGTTACCATATCATCACTATTAAGTGTTGCAACTTCTTTGGCTGCAGACATTATAGTCATTGTCATATTTGTTCCAGTATCACCATCTGGAACTGGGAATACATTAAGCTCATTAATCCATTCTTTTTTAGCGTCAAGACTCTTTGCACCTGCTAAAAACATCTTTGACAATAAAATGGAATCAATAGTTGTGTTGGACACTTTAGTCTCCTCCTTAGTCAATAACACGAACACCTTCGACAAAGATATCAATCTTTTCTACTTCCATGCCCGTGAATTCTTCTACTTTATATTTAACACTTTCAATAAGGTTATTAGATAATGCACGTATATTCACACCATATGCAATAATAACGTGAAATTCAAGTGCCAATCTGTCTTTTTTAAGGCTTACCTGTATACCTCTTGTAAAATTGTCTTTCTTAAGAAGCTTTACAATTCCATCCTTAACATTAATACCAGCCATACCAACAATGCCAAAGCATTCCATAGCTACTGATCCAGCATACTGAGCAATAACTTCCTTATCTATAGAAATATTACCCATATGTGTATTCATCATAGAATTCTTCATGTAAAAAGACCTCCTTTCAAAGCATTCGGTCGCATTACTAGCCAAATTATACCTGTATTATTATATATTATTATTATAAAAAATGAAACATTAAATATTTTTAACATTTTGTAACGAAATTTTTAAAAAATAACTTGATTTTTATGTTTACCTCTGATACTATACTACTGTTGCAATTCAAAGAAAGAAAAGCTTGGAGGTGAAAAACCATGGCAAAGTGTGAAATCTGTGGTAAGGGCGTACATTTTGGTAACGCTGTGAGCCATTCTCATAGAAGATCTAACAGAATTTGGAATTCTAATGTTAGAAGTGTTATGTGCAAAGTTAACGGCGTTTCTAAGAGAATGCATGTATGCACAAGATGTTTAAGATCAGGTTCAGTTGAGAAGGCTTAATCTGTTAAATATCAAATATAAAAAAACACCCATCGGGTGTTTTTTTATTGCTAAAATTTCTCACGAAGACGATCATACTCTTCTTTTATAGCAATAGCCATATTATTATCGCCATCCAGGTTATCCGGATGGAATATTCTTATTAATTCCTTGTATCTTTTTCTTAAGCCAAGATAAGAAGTCACACCGGCAAATAAAGCTGAATTATCAATAACTGTATTCGAGATAGTCTGCTTATTCTTCTCGTACTTTTCTTTCTCTTTAAGAAAAGCCTTCCTGTCCATCTCAAGATTAGCAAAACCACTTTGAAGTATCATAAGCTTCTTATCAAAGAAGGCCTGTTCTTCCTTAAGTCTTTTACGCTCTGACAGAACCTTTGAGTTAAGCTGCTTCATCTCTTCTCTGAAGGATAAACGCTCTGCCATAAATTTTTCATAAAACTCTTCCTGAGCTTTCTTTTCATTAATCAAGGCAATGCGCTCTTCAAATAGAAAATGGCGAAGGTTCTTGAGTTCTTCTTCAGACATTGTATTCAGATTGTAGTTATCAAGCTTTTCATCTGCCAGACTCACTGATATATTATTCCTCTTCTTCAGGGAAAGCTATTTCTTTAGCTTCAGTATCATTCATCATATCTTTTTCAGCTTTTTTGCTGCTGAATTTATCAACAAGATCAGGTACCATATCAAGGATCTTGGTAAGCGTATCCTGGTTCTTAACATTTACAAGTTTGGTATGACCATCTTTGATTACAAGAACAGCACTTGGAGACATCTTTCCTGTAAGTCCTCCACCGGCTCCATCCTTCTTGTCAGCAGCAGAACCACCTGCTCCTATACCGAAAGTAACATCAACTAAAGGAAGAATGATTGTATCACCAAATTCTTTTGCCTCACCAACAACTGTTTTGGTAGAAAGAATTGAATCTACACCCTTTAATAATGATTCCATAACAGATCCAAAACTATTATTCATACTGCTTTCTCCTATTTTTCTTTAAAGTATTTAATAAGTTTTCTACAATTTTTGTCAAAATATATTCGAATTAACTGATATAACAGATTAATCGCTCTTATATGTCCTTTTAAATTGAAATCCGCTTCAATTCGTTTTTCTGTATATAAAGGAACAAATTTGACTACTTTACCAATATAGGCATATAAAGTCATATATACAGCTAATATCTCACCAGCAAGTCCAGCGTTTTCATTACCAAAAGCAAGATATATGCGACCTTTTCTGGGAAGAACTGACTTAATGGCTTTACCGAGTCTGTCCTTACAACATGCTAGAGCAGCCTTTGCTTCTTCGCTTCTTGATAACTCAATTATATCCTTAAACTTTTGGAGTTTTGAGCTATCTGAAGGATTGGAATTATTATCATTCTTCGAAGAACTCTTTTCTTCTACTTTTTGAGACTCTTTAGTATCTTCGGCCTCTTTTGGCTCTTCTGATTCTGCAATATCGGGAGTCTGTTCTGACTCAATTGAATAGGTTTGTTCTTCTGAATCGTTTTTCACTAAAGAACAAGCTTGTGATAAATTATCATTTTCTATTTTTATAGAATTATTGTTATCTTCATTAAAATTATCTTCAACAGAAGCATCGCTATCGTCAATAGAATCATTGGATGCAGAAGCATTGTTATCAGAAGAATTACTTACATCAGAAATTTTATTGGCTTTGTTTTTTTTAGAAAATCTCTTTAAATTAAGAGGAATACCAAAAATCTTTATATAATATTCGAGTTTGCCCTCAAAACACACGCCTACACTTATAATATGAAGCAGGTAACTCGCATTCGCTTTAAGCTGATACTTATTATCCTTATAAAAGCCATTTGCCCTATATCGTACAGGTACAAATAAGACAATTAATAATAGAGCAAGAAGCAGAGCTAAAATCGCAAGTAATACTATTCCTATGATTTTTAAAATACAAAGTATAACGCCAAGCATCTATAAATCCTTAACTAACAAAATTTTCCATAAGATAGTGTTTCATATCAGCATTATGATTGGCCTCAAGAGTATCCTGCAAAATCCTTTCAACAAGCATAAGCGATTCATCATAGGATTTGGCCAGTCCAACAATTCTTATATCAAATTTTCTATATAGTTTCTGTTTGAACATTGAATTATGGAATATATCAAGCTGGTCATTGGCATTGTTGGATAAGGATATTATATACAGATCAAAACGCCCTCTACCCTGCCTGATATTTCGTTTTATTCTATTAAGTTTCTTTTCTTTAATGCTTTCGCTTAAATACAGATTTTCAGAATAACTAACCATAATTTAATAATATTTTTTATTACCCCAAAGGCCTTTTTTCTTTAGTGACTGGTATTCAGAATAGGCCTTCTCAAGTATCTCTTTTTCATTAGGAAACTTCAACAAATGATAAGCTTCATGATATTTGTAATAACCACTATCACAGAAGAATTCTTCCTTTTGAGGTTTACTGTAATAGCTGTCACTCATCATCAGATACCAGTGAACAGTCTTATTTACCTCATTACCAGGAACATTAAAATTATAAGTACTTTTATCAATGTATTTGATTATGGAAGCCTTGGCACCACTTTCTTCGAGAACTTCTCTTAAAGCTGTATCTTCATGTTCTTCACCAGCTTCTACTGTTCCTTTTGGTAACACCCAGCCTTCATATTTACTGTGAATGTTCTTATATAAGAGAAGAATCTTACCTCTGTATATAACAACGCCTCCACAACTCGTTGCTTCAATCATGCTTTTTGTCCTTTACATATACTTATCTTAAGTATAAAGCATATATTAATATTCGTCAAAATAAGCATCAAATATACGCTTAGCCATTGGAACAGCATAATCTCCACCTGTACCAATTGATTCTACAATAATTGTTACACTGATCTGAGGGTCATCGACAGGTGCAAAACCTGTAAACCAGGCATGTGAATCCTGCTTTAAACTGTCAAACTCAGCTGATCCGGTTTTACCAGCAACTGAATAGTTTGCCCCAGCCATACCGTTTTTAGCGGTTCCTTCTTTAACAACTGATTCCATAAGATTGGTTAATGCACTGGCTTCTGATTCAGTCATAAACTGCTTATACTGCTCATTTTCCCACTCTTTAATTACTTCACCATCAGCTGATACTGCTTTATCTAAAACCTTAGGAACCATGGCTACACCTTTATTAGCAATAGAATTAGTAATCATATTTAATAATAAAGGAGTAATCTGCGTCTTACCCTGTCCAATGGAAATCTGAGCCATATCATAATCTTCTGTTCTGTTATTAACATCAAGATTGCTTACTGTGTAATTGTATTCAACAGGCAATTTTGAATTAAAGGACAGTTCATTAAGAGTTGCACCAAAGGAATCTCTGTTCAAGGTCATACCAATATTTGCAAAGGATGAATTACAACTGTGTGCAAAGCTTGTAAGGAAGTTCTCGCTGCCATGTACTGAGCCATGGAAACAGTTGATCTTAATACCATCACTTCTAAACGAACCGTTACAATTATATCTGTAATCCATATAATTAGTTGGATTCTCTCGTATGTATTCCAATGCAGTAATAATCTTAAAGGTTGAACCAGGTGGATATATACCCTGAGTTACTCTGTTGATAAGAGTTCCAGACTCTGAATCAGCCATAAACTCATCCCATTTAAGTGCAACGGTATTAGGGTCATAATCAGGTTTACTTACCATAGCAAGGATTTCTCCTGTTTTGACGTTCGACACTATGATTGCACCTTTATAGATACCCATAGAGCGATATGCTACTTCCTGCAGATTATAATCCAGTGTTGTATATACATCATTACCAGGATTTTTTTCACCGGATATATCATTTTCAACCTTTTGTGCAATTGATGCACTGGTGTTAATCAGATAATAATTGGCCATACTTTCTACACCGGTTTTACCCTTGGTAGAGTAGCCGACTGCATGAGAGAATAAATTCTCATATGGATAATTACGGTACTCTTTGCCCTCAGAATCTGTCAGGGTCTGAGCAAGAATATTGCCCTTGGAATCAAATATTTTTCCTCGAGTATTCTCTTTGGCAAGCTTAACCTGTCTTGAATTATAACTGTTATTTATAAGCTCCTGCTCATTATGTACTACATAATCACAAAGATAGGCACTCATTGCACAGAAAATAATAGTAAAAGCAGCAAGTACAAGCCTTGATTCCAAAGGACGCACAGCAGTTTTTCTCTTTCTTGTTCCTGATTTCTTCTCTTTGGCATCTATCTTCTGCTGTTCTATTAATTCGTCTATATAATCTGCATAGGCCTCCATATCATCATCTTCATCCTCATCCAGACTATCGAGCCAGCTTAGGTATTCGATTTCACGTCTGCGGTCTATTACGCCAAACAGTATGTAATACATGAGAATACTTGATAAAACAGAACTTCCTCCATAGGAAACAAGCGGCAGAGTTACTCCGGTTAATGGGATAAACTTAATACCACCGCCAACAGTCAAAAAGGTCTGAACAATCATAAGTGAACCGATACCAATAGAAATAGTTCTATAGAATCTGTCTTTTTCTTTTAAAGAACATTTAAGGATAATGGCAAAAGAAAAAAGGCACACAAATAGCATGGCTATAGAGAATATAATGCCCATTTCTTCTGATACAGCTGAGAATATAAAATCGGATTCAACTGTTGGAATATCTCCCGGAGAGCCCTTCATCAGACCGGTACCGAAGAAATTACCACAACTAACAGCAAACAGGGACTGTGTTATTTGATAACCCTGATCATCAATTCTGCTAAATGGATCTAAAAATGCCTGAACTCTTACTCTTACGTGAGCAAACATATAATATGCTGCTACAGAAGCCAGTGCTGAAGAAATAAGACCGATTAATAGAAAGCCGTAATTCTTTGAGACAATAAAAAGCATAATCAGATATGCCATAAAGAATATCAATGCACTACCAAGATCCTTGGAAAGAACCAAAATTATAACATGTAAAGCTGCTATGCAGGCACCTATGCAGTAATCAAGAAAGGTCTTAGTCTTGGAAAGGAAGGCTGCAATACAGAATACAAAAATTATCTTTACAAATTCAGATGGCTGAATTGTAATTCCGGCAATAGTATAAGAAAGCTTTGAACCGTTAGATATCTTGCCCAGAAGTAATACTACGGCAAGCATAACAATACCAAGTGTGGCATATACTGGCCCAAACTCTCTAAGACCGTTAAGCTTTTTCATAAGATATGGAACAACAAGCGCAATGGCTATAGATACAACTACAATACAGAACTGCTTTATTGCTCTGTTATAACTTAGTCTCGTAAGAATAATGAAGCCAATGTCCAAAAGCAGAATCATATTATTAAGCAATAGCTGATCAAGTTTAGGATATAATAGTATAGTTAAAGCCATACTAAAATAAAGGACCAGTATTACTATTGCTCCATATAACACATATTCATATTTACCGCTTCTCAGGCACATGGTAATGTATGCAACAGCATTGATTAGAAAAATATATATACGCTGTCTAATGAATATTCCATTGCATATATACGGATTTTTCATTCTGTAGAGATATATACCACATTCCAGAGTGTAAATAAGTATAAGTGCGGCCATTATATACTTGGAAAGTTCGGCAATATAAAATAGCATAATATCAGATTGCTCCCTTACTGATGTGAGCTGTTGTGTACTCACTTATAGGGAATGCTCCTTTTCTGTTATCTATGGTGTAATAAGTCAAAATCTTATCAACCATATCAGATTCCTCATTGGTAAAATCTATTCTAAAGTTGGTAAAACCAGCTTTAATGATATCAATCATCTGTCTGTGCAAAGATGTTGGAACTGAATTAAATATCTCATTATAACAATGTATGCAACTGGCATAAACAGGGAATTTCTTGTTTTTTCTATCGTTGAGCTGCCATTCAAAGCTGCCGTGTGAACAGTCAGCCATACAGTTATTGGTGGTCTTTTTGACACAGTTAGCGGTAACCATAAGAGTAGCTCTACCGTAAATAGGGAAAATAAGACTTCTATCCTCCAATTCTTTTATTTCATGAATGGATAGTTCCATAGGAACGGTCTGCATTAAGCCAAACTTCTTATTAAAATCAAGTGAGGCTATATTCCAGTTATATAACTGATAGTCTGTCTCAAGCATCAGTGTAGTATAGCCTTCAATCCTGCCGTTAATAGATATATACTGACTCTTTAAATCTTCAGATATCTCTTCCATAAATCCTAATTCTTCAAGATTTTTGACCAGAACTCCATCTGCTTTACCAAGCAAGAGTAGTTCTTTTAATGAATTAAGATATAATTCGTCTTTTTTTCTTATTATTCTTGGAAGGGAAAGATATACTTCTTTTTCAAGCTTGTGAATTCTATCAATATCTTCAACGCCTACAAGTCCCCAGTAAAATAAGTCAAATGGAATATATACTTTTTTTATATTAAATTGTAGAACTGTAGCGAGTTGTTCAGCTCGCATAATTGATACAGAATAGTTAATATCCATTAATTGAGATACTCCTTCAATGAATTAAAGGCTTTTCTTCTTAATTCATTAAGACTTTTTACTGGCATAAAACAATTATTATCCATCTGGACTTCTATTTTTTCAAATTCAAACAGACTTTCACCAGTTTTATTAAGCTGCTTTATTACATCTTCTTGTGAAAGAGGACGATTAAGAGCTTCAAGTACTTCATCGCCTTCCTCGTTAATCATTTTATCTTTATATTTTAAGATAATAGAAGCTTTCTCTCCTACAACCAGAGTAACCAATCCATATATTCTGATCTTATCAACTGGTTTAAGATATTGCTCAGCTATAGCTTTGGCAATACTATCATCAGAAGAATTATATGAAGGACTGGTTTTGGTGATCATCTCGTCACCATTATGTCTGAAATAATAACCTTCACTTAATTCTGATCTTATATATAGATTCTTCAGCTTATCAAGATCCTTCTTTTCGACTCTGATTCTGCCTTCTTCAAAGTACATATCTATATATTTTCTGTATATTGAAGTTACTCCGGCGACATACTCCGGGCTTTTTAGTCGACCTTCAATTTTAAAAGAATCAATTCCTGCTTCAATTAGCTTGTCAATGCAGGTTACAGTACACATATCCTTAAGGCTTAAGGGATACATTACTTCATCCTTGGCAATATACTTGTTCTGATAGCTGACAGTATAATTGAGACGACAGGGCTGAGCACATCTGCCTCTGTTGCCACTTCTTCCGCCCAGATAAGAGCTGAATAGACACTGGCCTGAATAGCAATAGCACATTGCACCATGAATAAAGGCTTCAATTTCAAGGCCTGTCTGAGACTTTATAGCTTGTATTTCTTCCAAAGACAACTCTCTGGCAGGGACAATACGTACAATTCCGTTGTCCTTAAGAAGTTTTGCACCATATACACCTGTGATTGTCATCTGGGTGCTGGCATGTAATTCAAGATTTGGAAAATTCTCTTTCAAATAATCAATAAGTCCTAAATCCTGAATAATAACACCATCAAGCTTGTGATCGTATAATGGCTTAAGAAAAGGATATATATTACTCCATTCTCTTTCTTTAATAAGAGTATTTAGAGTAAGATATATTTTCTTGCCATGTAAATGAGCCAAATCAAGCCCCTTAATGATCTCTTCCTGTGTGAAATTTTGTGCAGAAGCTCTGGCTCCAAATTCTTTACCAGCAAGATAAATAGCATCTGCGCCTGCATTGATTGCAGCCTCAAGACATTCAAATTTACCTGCAGGAGCTAGTAATTCAGGTTTATTCATACCTTTTACCTATATAAAAAACGGAATCCATAAAAAGATTCCGTTTGGGATTATTTATGTTTAAGTTGTGTTTCAAGCTGAACAATCTTCTTATCTTTTTCTGATAACTCTTCTTTAGCAATTTTAAGATTTTTATCAAGATTCTCCATCTTTATCTGAGTTGTTACAAGTTCGTGCTTCAAATCATAAAGTTCTTTTTCTTTAGCTTCCATCTCTTCTTCCATAGAAGCAATCTGCTTTTTAACTTTAAAGTAATCATCAGCGAGATTGATCTGCATCAGAACATTCTGCATATCGATAGGAGCTCTTCTGAAGCCATCCATAGAATTATATTCATTGAGCTTGCCATTGATATATGAAGCTACTTTCTGAAGATACTCTTCACTTTCGTAACCACATAATGTATATACTTTACCACCAATAATTACTTCTGCATCTGTTTTAACAGCCATATATAATACCTCATAATTAATCTATAACAATTATAGTAAACGAATATGCTAAATGCAATACTTTAACATCTATCCGTTATATTCAATACCCAGATGACGATATCCATTTTCTGTTACGACACGTCCTCTTGGAGTTCTGTTGATAAAGCCTTTTAATACCAAAAATGGTTCATATACATCCTCTATGGTATCAGCATCTTCACCTATCGATGCAGCAATAGCGCTTACACCAACTGGTCTTCCACCATAATTCTCAATCATAGTTCTAAGAATCAGACGATCAGTCTTATCAAGGCCTTTTTCATCTACATCCATAAGATTTAAGACTTCACTTGCAACAGCTTCTGTTATCACGTTATTATATTTAACCTGAGCATAATCTCTTACACGTTTTAAAAATCTGTTGGCGATACGAGGTGTGCCACGGCTTCTTTTGGCCATCTCCAAAGCACCATTTTCTTCTATATCAACCCCAAGTTTATTAGCTGAATTATTGATAATAGTAGTCAGTTCATCATCATCATAAAACTCAAGTCTGTGAATAACACCAAAACGGTCTCTTAGTGGAGCAGATAAGCTTCCTGCTTTGGTGGTAGCACCGACAAGAGTAAATGGTTCAAGATCAATTCTTACAGATTTGGCAGTTGTTCCTTTACCAATCATTATATCGATTGCATAATCTTCCATTGCAGTATAAAGAACTTCTTCAACCTGACGGCTCAATCTGTGAATTTCATCTATAAACAGAACATCACCTTTGGCAAGACCACTTAATATTGCAGCCATATCTCCCGGCTTTTCTATTGCAGGTCCACTGGTAATCTTGATATTGGTTCCAAGCTCATTAGCTATAATACATGCCAATGTGGTCTTACCAAGTCCCGGTGGTCCATAGAAAAGAACATGGTCCAAAGCTTCGTCTCTGTCTTTGGCTGCCTCAATACATATCTTTATATTAGCCTTTATGTCCTTTTGTCCAACATAATCCTTAAGATACTGAGGCCTTAGTACATTATCATTTTTAATATCATCATCAATAACTGATGTCTGTAATACACGTTGCTGCATATATACCTCAAATCTTTGCTAATAACATTTTGATGATAGTTTCAATACGAGAGTCTTCATTGATTTCAATTTCGTTGATGGCTTTACTTGCATCCAGAGCGCTAATTCCAAGGCCTGTCAATGCTTCATATGCTTCCTGACGCAGAGCAGCAACCTTACTGTTGACTTTATCATCAGAGCTATCAGTAGCGATAATATCAGTAATATCAATCTTATCTTTAAGTTCCAGAATGATTCGATTAGCAGTCTTTCCACCCACACCAGGTGCACAACTTAATAACTTGGCATTCTGAGTAATAATGGCAGTTCTGACACTGCTGGCATCAATAGCTGATAATATCGCCTGAGCCATCTTTGGTCCAACACCACTTACAGTAATAAGCTGCTTGAAAAGATTAAGATCATCCCTGCATTTGAATCCATATAAAATAAATGCATCCTCTCTGACGCAGGTATAAGTATAGACTGTAACAGAACTTCCTATAGTGTTGTTAAGAATAAAATCCTTAGGAACAAATATTCTGTAGCCTATGTTATTGACCTCAAGAATCATTGAGTCTTCATCATAATCTGCTATTATGCCTTTAAAATATGCGTACACTATTTATCTTCCTCAATTTCTTCATATAAAGGTAAAGTAATCAGATAACTTGTCTGACTTTTACCAGCATATTTTTCCAATACAATTGAACCACCATGATATTCAACAATCTTCTTGGCAATAGAAAGACCAAGACCAGAACCGGATTTGTTTCTGGCAGGATCACTAACTACAAAAGGCTCAAAAATACGGTCTGCAACATCATCTGATATTCCGCCACCATTATCTTCGTATCTGATAAGTACTTTTTCGCTGGTACATCCCATATCAAAAGAAAGCAATGTACCCTTAGGTGTATGAGCTACTGTATTGCTTATAAGATTCTCGAAAACTCTTCTAAGCTGCATCTCATTGCCCATAATATATCCAACTTCGTTGTCGGGGAAATTAACCTCAAGTTCAAACCCGTTTACGGTTAATTCATCGATCTTATCAGCAAGAAATTCTCTTAAAAATTCAGCAACATTAAGCTTTTTAAGTTCAAATGAGAACTCAGGGTGTTCTAATTTGCTGTATTCATAGAACTGATTAATCAGGTCGGCCACACTACCGCTTTTTTGATTAATTATTCGAAGATAATCCTGAATCTCATCATCCTTTATGAGACCATCATGAAGAGCTCTTGCATAACCTGAAATAACAGTAATAGGTGTCTTTAAATCATGGCTGATATCTGCAAGCATCTTGTTTTTTTCATCAGCAAGACGCTTATTTTCTATCTCTGTTTTTTCGAGTCGATCAGACAAGGCATTAAAGCTGTCGACCATATCCTTAAATTCCTTAGGCCCATCATACTCGATATGAGTAGAACTACCGGTTGTGAAGTTCTCAATAGCATCTCTTAATAATTTGAGAGGTTTGGTAAGCTGATTACTTATAAGAATGCAGAATAAAACCATAAGAAGAAGGTATAAACCAACAAAAAAGCAAAGGAAAATAAACACTCCTTCTTCGCTGGCAACTTTATTTTCAGTAATCTGATACATAGTGAAACCATATGTGATAAAACCGAAAATAAGTGCTATTACAGTCATGACAATAATATATGTCATAAGACTGGATGAAATCGTGCTTATAACTATCTTTTTTCCTTCTTTTGGCTCTGCTTTGCTATTCTTCATAACTAATGCTTCTCTATCTTATATCCCAGACCTCTTACAGTCTTAAGATACTGTGGATTTTTGGGGTCATCTTCAATCTTTTCTCTTATTTTTGAAATATGAACCATAAGTGTATTATCATCTGATTCATAATAGTCACCATTGATATTCTCAAATATCTGCATCTTGGTATATATCTTACCAGGAGTCTTCATCATAAGAGATAAAATCTTAAACTCTGTTGGAGTTAAGCTGATGGATACTCCATTCTTTTCTACTGTAAGGTTAGATGGATCAAGAAAAAGCTCACCCACACTAAGAACATTATTAGCTTCATCAGGTACACTTGAATTAAGATCATAAAATCTTCTAAGCTGAGATTTGATTCTGGCTACAACCTCAAGCGGATTAAACGGCTTGGTCAGATAATCATCAGCACCAAGAGTTAAACCGAGAATCTTATCACTGTCCATATTTTTAGCAGACATAACAATTATAGGAATATTGGAACTATCACGAATCTTCTTAATAAGATCATAACCATTCATCTTTGGCATCATTATATCAATAAGTGCCACATCAACATTCTTTTTCTCGAATTCTTTAAGAGCTTCTTCTCCATCTCGGCTAATAACAAGTTCGAAGCCTTCATTTTCAAGATAAAGTCTTAAAATTTCTACGATATCGTTGTCATCTTCAGCAATTAATATCTTATAACTCATCTAATATGTCCTTTCGATGTATATACCCATACAAATGATATTTTACCACATTATTTTGTGAATATAAATAAAAATACCCCAAATGTTAGTGGTAACACCTGGGGTAAATTCAACTTGATTATTAATCAATAATTGCAAAATAATAATTAGATAAAAACAAATAAATAATCATATATAAATAATCACATATAAATTATTACATATTACCTGCGTTAATATAATTAACCAGTCCTTCACTGTCAATTATCTTCTGCATAAAAGCTGGGAAAGGCTGTCCTTTGTAGCTTGTGTTCTTTGTAATATTTGTAATAATACCACTATCAAAATCAACCTCAACTTCATCTCCTGCATCAATACCAGCAACTGCTTCTGGACATTCGATAATAGGAAGACCAATATTGATTGAATTGCGATAGAAAATTCTGGCAAATGTTTCTGCAATAACACAGCTGATACCACAAGCCTTGATAGCTATAGGTGCATGTTCTCTCGAAGAACCACATCCAAAATTCTTCTGTGCAACCATGATATCACCTGGTTTCATGTTGTTCACAAAATCCTTATCAATATCTTCCATACAATGAAGAGCAAGCTCCTTAGGATCAGAGCTGTTAAGATATCTTGCAGGAATGATTACGTCTGTATCTACGTTATCACCATATTTGATAACTGTTCCTTTAGCGTTTTTCATCTGTCAATTCCTCCTAAACCTGTTCTGGGCTTGCAATCTTACCAACAATAGCACTTGCAGCTGCAACAGCTGGACTTGCAAGATAGATTTCACTTGTAATATGTCCCATACGACCTACAAAGTTACGATTTGTAGTAGAAACGCATCTTTCATTTTCAGCCAGGATACCCATATATCCGCCAAGACATGGTCCACAGGTTGGTGTACTTACAACACCACCAGCATTAATAAATGTTTGTACAAGACCTTCCTTGATAGCATCAAGATATATCTGCTGTGTACCAGGGATAACGATAAGTCTCATGCCCTTTGCAACTGTCTTACCCTCAAGAATCTTAGCAGCGATTCTTAAGTCATCCATACGACCATTTGTACAAGAACCAATTACAACCTGATCAATTACAAGATCATCTGCAACTGCTTCATCGATAGTCTTTGTATTCTCAGGAAGATGTGGATAAGCAACTGTAGGCTTAAGAGTACTTAAGTCAATCTCAATTATCTCATCATATACAGCATCTGCATCTGCTTCATATACAACAGGAGTTCTGTTGCTATGCTCCTTGATATACTGCATGCAAAGATCATCAACAGGGAAGATGCCATTCTTTCCACCTGCTTCAATAGCCATGTTGGCGATTGTAAATCTGTCATCCATAGTAAGATACTGAATGCCATCTCCAGTAAACTCCATTGATTTGTAAAGAGCTCCATCAACACCAATCATTCCAATGATGTGAAGGATAATATCCTTACCACTTATCCATTTGGCTGGCTTATTCTTAAGAACAAACTTGATAGCACCTGGAACTTTGAACCAGGCCTTGCCAGTAGCCATACCAGCAGCCATATCTGTACTACCAACACCAGTTGAAAATGCGCCTACAGCGCCATATGTACATGTATGTGAATCAGCTCCAATAATTACATCACCAGCAATTGTAAGTCCTTTTTCAGGCAAAAGTGCATGCTCAATGCCCATCTGTCCTACTTCAAAATAATTTGTAATCTCATTCTTACGAGCGAATTCTCTTACACACTTACAATGCTCAGCACTCTTAATATCTTTGTTTGGTACAAAATGATCTGGTACTAACGCAATCTTATCTTTATTAAAAACTCCCTCTACCTTCATCTTTTCCATCTCATGAATAGCAACAGGGCTTGTTATATCGTTACCAAGAACCAAATCAAGATTCACTTCAATCAGCTGGCCAGCTTCGAGCTTATCAACACCAGCATGCGCAGCAAGAATCTTTTGTGTCATAGTCATTCCCATTAATATTACCTCCTTTGGTTAAATTCAAGTTTCATTATAACAGAATATAAATATTCTTAAAATACATAGTATTGATATTTAATATAACTACATGTTATAACTTTTTTAGCTGTTAATATATTTGTAGTAGTCTAATTTGCACACTATATTAAAAAATAAAAGAGGGAATATTATGAATCATAATTTGAATCTGTATCAGATATTTAATGAAGTTGCCAAAGCTGGAAATATATCTAAAGCATCCAAAATTCTATATATAAGTCAGCCGGCTATCAGCAAAGCAATTAGCAAACTTGAAAGCTCACTTAACTGCAGTCTATTTGTCAGAACATCACGTGGTGTGTCATTAACTCCTGATGGCGAAATACTCTTTGAACAGGTACAGACTGCTCTGGATGCATTAAAGCTTGGTGAAGAGAAAATAAAAATGTCCAATGATCTTGGAATTGGACAAATTAGTATTGGAGCCAGTACTACAATATGCAAATATGTACTCTTCCCTTACCTTAAGGAGTTTACCAGTAACAATCCTCATGTAAAGGTATCTATCTTCTGCCACTCTTCTTTGGAAACAATAGAAGCACTTGAACAGGGGAAGATTGATATTGGCCTGGTAAGATATCCTTCTTCACGTAATTCTCTTACCTATGAACCGCTTATGTCTATACATGATACCTTTATAACTACTCAGAATTATTTGGATAATTTTAGTCTTCGCGAGAAGTTAACCAAAGAGAAACTAATAGAATCTGCTACTTTTATGATGCTTAATAAAGAAAATATAACTAGAAAATATGTTGAATCTTCTCTTTCTTCTAGTGGTTATAATCTGCAAAATGTAATGGAAATGAGTAACATGGATCTTCTGATTGATTTTGCAAAAATTGATCTAGGAATAAGTTGCGTTATAAAGGAATTTGTAGAAGATGAAATAAAAACAGGAATCTTTAAGGAGGTTGATCTTCTTGGTGAAATGCCAAGCCGACAGCTTGGACTGGCTTATCTTCCATCAAGACTCGAATCTAACCCAAGTGCTATGGCTTTTTTGAGTAGTTGTTTAAAATAAGAATTAATGAAATAATACTTTGAATTAATAAATGCCCTGTATTACAGGGCATTTATATTTATCCAACTTTTTAAATATTCACAATTAATTATAGTTTTTATTTAGATGCAAAATAGTCTAAAGTCTCTTTATTATACCAGTATAAACTATTAGTCAAGGCTAAAAGTGAACTGTCTTTGACGGAAGAATTAACTTTCTCGCAATAACTCAATGCACTGTATTGCAATTCAAAAGTCTTTTTACCGTCAGATACAGTGACTTTATATTTATTACTCAGATTAAGCGCATTGATTCCTGTAATATCAAGATAATATATATTTTTATCCTTTTTTACTCCTGTAGTAACACCATCAACCTTGAAGGTAATATTGCCGGCATTATTCATGTAAAAATAATGTCTTATAGTAGTATTGGACTTGAGAAGTAATGAACTACCTATATATTCAACACCATCTGGAAGAGTGCCTGTAGTAATGGCTTTATGTGCTTCATAATCATCCACAGAATCTACTGTAGGCAGAGCTTCTGGTGCTTTGTACCTAAAGTAGTATTGTGAACACAAGCCGTAGTTACTAATAGCCTTACTCAGGTTAATCATATCAGAACTATCTTTGATAGAACTCAGATAGTCCATAACTGAATAATAGAATACTCCATCCTTATCATTACTATTAGCTAATTCAACAAATTTATTATTCTTATCATATAATTTAATCGCTATTTTATCGGACATATTTTTGGCGTTGACATATTTAGTATATACGTATTCGTCACCTTGTGTCGGACCATTAATATTATATTTGGTACCGTCTATATCAATATATCCCCCTTGGAATAAATCCATATTTGTAAAATAGAAATTAATGCCTATTGTACCCTTTGCAAGTGTAAGTGATGCTTCTTCTATTGCTATAGCTGTTTTTTCGACATATTTTGCATATGATACTTGATTCACCTCTTTTTCAATCCATATCTTGCAGTCTGGTAAGAACTTCTTGCCTGAGCCCAAAATCTTTTCTGCGCTAATGCTTCCTACGCTAACTTCAGAACAATATGATTTATCTACGCCATCTTCACTCCATTGAACACATAAGTATTCATCAGCACCAGCTTTAGTTATTATTATTTCATCATTATTTTTATTCAATGCAGCGTTACTTTCGATTATACCCCTGCCATCAAATCTCATAAAATATGCATCTTTATATTCTATTTGAATTTCCTTAAAAGACCGATCATAATGGCTATTCGGTAAAAGCATTTTTGACATGAATAATAATGAATCAGTTTTAATATTGCAAGCTGGAAGAGCTATATAATTCAGGCCGTCAGTATAATCACAAATAAATATTTGGTTATCGTATATGACATGAACGCAACCATAACTTGTTGGATTACGTAGATAAATACCATTTATTGAAGAATCCAATGTTACTGATATTCCACTGTCTAAAGCTTCTTTAGTATTATTACCCACCTTTACATTAGCTCTTGTAGTACCATATGGCGCATATAATTTATCTTTTAATAAATATACGGTTTCATTAGCTACATCTTCGTTATAAATCGTTGATTCTGCAATAAGATTTTGCTCATCAGAATTAAAACAATTAATATATATTTCATATAATTTTTGTCTAATAGCACTATTTCCATAATGATTACCATGGACTTTATCCGGAGTTGTACTATCATATAACCCATATCCCAAATCAAATTTTTTATCATCAACTGATTTAAATACTTCTGTTCTTAAACTTGAATTCTCAACATTATTATATATTAATGCCAATGTTTTATCAGTGTTCGTTCCAGCTATGTTCCAATATAAAGGATAACGGCTTCCAATTCTATCAATTCCAAAATAAACATATATTTTTTTGCCATTCTTTGTATTGATAATATTATTAAAATCGCTTCGGTTAAATACTTCTTTTGATATAAATGAATCAATAGATGGTGATTGAAGACTCACAATTCTCTCTCCGGCATAACTACCCTTGCCTGTTATCTTTACTGAACCCTCCATCGAACCATACAGCTCTTCAATTATATAATTATCAGATGAAATAATATTACCTTTCTCATCCTTAACAACTATCATTTTTGTTATTGTATCGTCCAAAGAATCATGATTTACATCAACACAAACTCCTTTATAAGCGATGTTTTTTGCATTACATACAGAACATTTTTCCATATCAGTATCAATTACACCATTTTTGTAAAATAAGTGGTATTCATCGACTAATGTACCACAATTCAAAGAGCATTTTCCTAAATGCTTTTTAGAGTCCAACATTGTTGCAGATGTCAAATAATGATATTGTCCATTTGACTTGTCTGCTATTTTGGCATATGTAACCTTATTATCAGTCTTCTCAATCCATATATTGCATTTATCAATAGTTATATTTGATGTATCTATGCCCTTGGTTTTCAGGTAATTTATAATATCTGTAAATTGAAATATCTCGCTATGATATATTTTTTCTGAATATACCCAATCTTTAGTGGTATCAGAGCCCTGAATATATAGATATATTTCTTCAGAATTACTATCTGTAATCCTTATTGTATTACTCAATATATCAACGCAACTGTCTATCTTTTGGTCACCATTCATTCGAAATACAAATGAATCAGTAAAATATGCGGATTCAGATGACTCTATTGCAGTTGAAGCGAATAATATAGATGATAAATCGAGGTTAAAAACTGGAAATACATTATTTCTACCATCTATAGTTGTAAAGTCAACATTGCCTCCAGTCATACAATATGTCCCATACCACTCCGACGCATCATCCCATGTTATTTCTTCATAAGGCCTTAACCATATTCCATAATTTCTATCATAATTACAATTATTATAAAATACACTTATCGGTAATAAAAATTGATTATTCCTACCTATACCAATACTTGTATCAAATTCTTTTCCTGCTCCTGGCAAATATAAATAATCAGCTTCATTATTATCATTAGAGTATTGAACAATATATTTAGTAAAATCTTCTAATAAATTATGTACATTGCATTCCAGTTCCAAATTTTCATTCATATATGCATATAAAAGACTGTCCGAAACTAATAAGCTTTTTGGGTGAACACGAGATTTTTTATGTTTATATTCCCATGCATAAACACCTGTATTATTATCTGCCAGCATTACCAGAGTATCTTTATCATGAATCACTTCCCTGCCTATTATATTCCAGCCATTTCCACCAATATTGGCTTTGTAAAATGAATTAGATACTTGGTAGCATGGGGATTCATCATCTAATTTACTAAGCGTATCTTTAGACATATAAGTAGTCTGGCCCTTGGGAATCTCACTACTCTTATCTAATGTCCATTTTGCCCTATAAGTGTCCCATATTACGATTTTGTTCAATTCAGAATTTGTAGAGTCTTTGGGTACTAATTCCCAACCGTCAAAAGTATATCCTGTACGTGATATATTATCCTTGGTAGGTGCGGGATCCGCACTAAGTCTAGGTGCTTCATAGTCTTCAGCCCATACACCACCATTGGGATTATACTGCACCTGTCGTTTTACAACAGTTATTTCCTTACCATTAAGTATTAATCCATAATCCCATTTATCTGAATGCAGACAGGATAAAGTCGTAGTATCATCACTGATTTCTCCTAGGATAATACCATTAATTTTATATAATTCATCGTTAGATATATTATTTATATATACTCCGACATCGCTACTTTTTATTCCAGTAACAAGCCTGATAATATTATCTGTTATAGTATTATTGCCAACTTTATTATAATTAATTCCTACATTAGATTCATATTGGTTACTAATATTATTAACTGGAGTTTCTTTTACGTAATTATCTTTGATTATGACATTACTGCCAATGACAATATGATAATCACTAGAATCATCAGAGGTAGTTGATACGCTATTAAGGAGTTCTAAATCTGATGATATAGATTCAGTTTCATTTTCTTCAAATATCTCATCATATGCAGCGAAAAGTACCTCCTTAGTAATCAATCCTTTACCTATCATCAGATTGATATATTTAAGCTGAAGCATCTCGAATTCTTCATCACTAAGACCATATCGGTCATATTCTTCTTTGGACAAATAATCTGAGCCTTCAGTTGTGTATAATCCATAGGTATCGATATCATTCTGAAGCTGTTCCTGGTTGACAGTCAGATCCTCATTGAATGTAAAGATATTCAACTGGTAATCAGCATCATCTGGCACGCTCAGCACACCCTGAGCTATACAGTTAAAATCCATAGCTGTATATATAGAATAATAATGTACCTCTTTATCTACTATCGATGCACTATCCAGACTTTCCCAACATTTATCAGTTGCATTGTAAAAATGCTTACCAACATACTGTTCATAGTTATTCTCTGATATAGTGACTTATTTCATAGATTCTTGCTCAAACAAATCGTGCTGGCCGATTATATCAAGAGTAATATCATTAGAAAAGGTAAGATGAAGTACATGATCAGAAGTATTATCACCCTCCCAAGCCAGATAAACCATCTGAGGTGTCCATTCACCTGTATGATGATTGTAAGTTAATATAGTGTTACCTTCTGTAATATCCTCTATATTATTGACAGTACCATCTCCCATGGTTATCTTAGTGCCTTCGGCAAAGCACGCTTCAGCCTCTTCATCACTTACGCCAGCATCAGTTGAATATACTTTATTTTTATCGGCATATATTCCACCAGCATTTTGGGTAGCGACATTATCAGTTATTGTAGTATCTTCAAGTGTCAATACAGAAGCAACACGATAAATAGCACCACCAATAGTTGCATTATTATTTTTGAATTCTGATTTGCTAATTGAGATAGTTTTTACATCTGTATCATTTTTATCAGCACCACTACCTATGTATATAGCCCCTCCATTAGTAGCATCATTATTCTCGAACTTTGAACCAACAATTGTTGCATCATAATATATAGCTATTGCACCGCCATATACTCCACTATTACCTGTAAATGTAGAATTATTAATAGTCAATTCTCCTAGAGATAGTATTGGACTCTTTTCTACAGTTTTGAGACCAGTACAGGTAACATTATTCAACGTTAAACTACCATTATTATGAATAAAAGCGTCAGTCATATCTTCAGGATTATTGCTAGTAATCTTACCAAAGCCACAGTCATATATATTTAATTCGGCATTCCCAGATACAATAATCTTGTGATTATTCAAATCCAAGGTATTACCATTAAGACACAGATTGACTGTAAAATAATCTTCAATAGTGATGTCCCCAGACAGATTAAGGTCACTGTTCAGTATATAGTCTCCACTATCAAGTGTACCTGAAGTTACATCAAGCGTTGTATTAAATGATTCTCCTGTGCTATGAGTATGTGAAGAAGCATTGGTATAAATAGTATTTACAACTATAGTTGTAATCAATACTATGATACTCAACAGCAATACTACCAATTTATAAATCGATTGTTTAATTGGTGTATTTGATATTTTCTTAATAATACTATTATTCATATTGTCCTCTTCCCTAAATTGCTCGTCCCAATAATATGCTAATCTTGACTATGTCCAATATTCAGGATAAGAATTACTACTACATCATCAGTAATTTCAGCAATAATCCTGTAATCACCTACCCTATATTGCCATTGTCCACTTCGGTTTGAAGTCAATCCCTTTCCATGTAGTCTTGGATCATCACAGTTCTCAAGATTCTTTCTAATCCATCCCAATATAAGTGCTGCCGTAGCCTTATCCAGTTTCTTTAACTGTTTTATTGCATTTTTGGTAAATTCAACATGATACATTAGATTAACCCCAATTCTTTTTCAGCTTGATCTAATGTATAAGTTTCATTATCTGCTTTATAAGCAACAATCGCCTTTTCATATGCTTTTAAATCATATTCATCCTCTATCTTTTCAAGAACAGCTTGGCGAAATAACTCTGAAATACTGATATTATGCATACTTGCATAGTTCTTAATAAGCATTGTATCCTCATTGCTAAGTCTTAATGAAAAAGCCATATCTTAACCCTCCTAACGTAATACATTGTAATACATTTACTTTTGACAATCAATAATAAACAGAAAGAAGTTTAAAGTACAGCAAAAAATATAAAAAAACAGCTTGGAATTACTTCCAAGCTGCTAATTATAAATCAAGTATTATTATATTAGTTGTTGATGAACTTATCTTCTTCGTTGTTCCAGCTGTAAAGGTTTCTTACTTCCTCGCCAATCTTCTCTGCTGGATGCTCAGCTGCGAGCTTTCTCATAGCCTTGAAGTGAACCTGACGTCCTGCTGGAGACATGTCAAGAAGGAATTCCTTAGCAAATGAACCATCCTGGATGTCAGAAAGGATCTTCTTCATAGCCTTCTTTGTATCTTCTGTAATAATCTTAGGACCTGTGATGTAATCACCATACTCAGCTGTGTTAGAGATTGAATATCTCATACCAGCGAAGCCTGACTGGTAGATAAGGTCTACGATAAGCTTCATCTCGTGGAT
>DCJA01000025.1:46712-63939 GCA_002317175.1 Lachnospiraceae bacterium UBA1712
CCTGCTCACCAAAGAGGTCTGTCTCTGTCTCTGTTCTGAATGTTGTCTCAAGAACACCAGCTCTAGCTCCACCAATAGCAAGTGCATAAGCAAGTGCCTTATCAAGAGCCTTACCTGTAGCATCCTGATGTACAGCTACTAAACAAGGAACACCCTTGCCAGCCTGGTACTCTGAACGTACTGTATGTCCTGGTCCCTTAGGAGCGATCATTGTAACATCAACATCCTTTGGAGGATTGATGCATCCGAAATGAATATTGAAACCATGAGCAAACATAAGCATGTTACCTGCCTCTAAGTTTGGCTCGATGTCTTTCTTGTACATATCTGCCTGAAGCTCATCATTGATGAGGATCATGATAACGTCTGCCTTCTTTGCAGCTTCTGCTGCTGTATAAACTTCGAAGCCCTGCTTTACTGCCTTATCCCAGCTCTTAGAACCTTCGTAAAGACCAATAATAACGTTGCATCCAGACTCCTTAGCGTTAAGAGCATGTGCATGTCCCTGACTACCGTAACCGATAACAGCGATTGTCTTGCCCTCTAATTCAGCTAAATTACAATCCTGCTGATAAAAAATTCTCTGTGCCATTTTCATGACTCCTTTCCTGGCTTTCGCCTATATAAATAAAATATTTATTATCTTACCTTGGTTGCCCAAGTTATATACTTATTAATCTACCTTAGGATATACAATATCCTCAGTACCTCTTCTAAGACCAGCGATTCCTGTTCTTGCAATTTCAAGAATCTCATAGCCACTTAAAAGATTAATAAATGCTGCAATCTTATCCTGATTACCAGTCATCTCTATAACAAGACCTTCAGCAGATACATCAATAATATTGGCTCTGAATACATTGGCAAGTGATATTACGCCTTCTCTTTCAGAAGCCCCTGCTTTAACCTTAATAAGTGCGAGTTCACGATATACACTGGATTCTGGTTTAAGTTCTCTTATATCACAAACATCTACTAATTTAGCAAGCTGTTTCTCAATCTGATCTAATACTTCGTCCTCACCACTGGCAACAATAGTAATTCTTGATATCTTCTCATCAGCTGTAACACCAGCTGTAATTGATTCAATACTATATCCTCTTCTTGAGAACAAACCTGAAATTCTACTAAGAACACCAGCATTATTTTCAACAAGTAGTGAAAATACTTTTTTATTCATATCTAACACCTCAAAAATAACTCTTTTCCCATTATATAAGCCATTTTTTGCATTGTCAATGTATGATAATCTATAATAATTGTTATAACTAATGGTTATGCCAATTATTTTATTGATAATGAATATGAATAGCAGTATATAACAGAAAAAGAGTTATATGATTACAATTTTATTTAATTTCAAGAAAGTTTTTTAATATCTTCAAACCATCTGGTGTTAGTATTGATTCTGGATGAAACTGGAGTCCATATACAGGATAATCTTTATGTTCTACAGCCATAACTTCTCCATCATCACTGGTTGCTATTACCTTTAAACATTCTGGCATTGTATCAGCTACTGCAGCTAATGAGTGATATCTTGCTACTGCAGATGTAGTTCCAAAACCTTTAAATATCTTTGAGCTATTATCAATTTCAACCACAGACTGTTTGCCATGCATCAACTTCTTGGCATAACTAACTGTTGCGCCAAAAGTCTCACATATAGCCTGATGTCCAAGACATACACCAAGTATCGGCATCTTGTCTTTAAAATAATCTATTGCTTCCTCACAGATTCCGGCTTCTGATGGGCGTCCAGGTCCAGGAGATACTATAAGACAGTCTGGATTAAGTGCTTCTATTTCCTGGATTGTCATCTCATCATTTCTTATTACTTTAATATCGGAATTAAGAGTACCAATCAGCTGAAAGAGATTGTAAGAAAAACTGTCATAATTATCAATTAAAAGTATCATCTTACACCTCCTGTGATCGCTCTATTGCTGACATTACAGCCTTAGCTTTATTTATGCATTCCTGATATTCATTTTTAGGAACAGAATCAGCAACAATTCCTGCACCAGATCTTACAAATACCTTGCCATTCTTCTTAAAAGCAATACGAATAGCTATACAGGTATCAAGGTTACCAGTAAAATCTACATATCCTATAGCTCCACCATATATACCACGCTTGTTATTCTCGAGTTCATTGATAATCTCACAGGCTCTGAACTTTGGAGCCCCTGAAAGAGTTCCTGCTGGTAATATAGCATCTACAGCATCTACAACATGACAATCATCTCTCAAATCGCCTTTTACAGTTGAGCCGATATGCATTACATGAGAAAATCTCTCGATTGACATATATTTTTCAACCTCAACAGAACCAAAGGAACTAATCTTTCCTATATCATTTCTTCCAAGGTCTACAAGCATATTGTGCTCAGCTCTCTCCTTTTCATCCGCAAGAAGTTCAGCCTCAAGAGCCATATCTTCTTCACGAGTCTTTCCTCTAGGTCTGGTTCCGGCAAGAGGGAAAGTATGAAGTACACCATTCTCGCATTTAACCAGTGTCTCTGGAGAAGCTCCAGCTACTTCGATATCATCTCCTGAAAAATAGAACATATATGGCGATGGATTAATAGTTCTTAATACTCTGTAGGTATCAAATAAACTACCTTCAAAATCCGCTTCAAGTCTGTTGGAAAGTACAACCTGAAAAATATCACCTTCAAAAATATATTTCTTAGCTTTCTCAACCATATTGCAGAAAGCTTCTTCATCGAATAATCTTCTATAATCTGAAGTAAGCTTTCCAGGCTCAATCTCTGCTGGCCTTCCATTCTTAATGAGATCAATAATCTCTTCAATAGAATCTTCTGCTTCTTTATAACTGTTCTCAACATCTGAAGTAGATACATTAGCAATTATAACGATTTTTTGCTTTACGTTATCAAAACAAATAACCTTGTCAAAAAGCATAAGATCCACATCTCTGAAATGCTCTTCATCTTCGGCATCGAGCATAAGCTTTGGCTCACTGTATTTGATATAATCATATGCAAAATATCCTACAAGACCGCCGGTAAATGTTGGGAAATCATCCATCTTAGGACTTTTGTGCTCTGAGATAAGCTTTTTGATATAATTTGCTGGATGTTCTGTTTGTTCCCTATGTAGAACCTTACCATGATCATCAATAACAGATAATTCTCCATTATTGCAGGTTACACACATACCTGGCTTATAGCCTAAAAATGTATATCTGCCCCAGTTCTCCTGATTCTCAACACTTTCCAACATATATACATGAGTACTCTGTCCCTTGAGAATGCGTAAAACTTCAATAGGAGTTTTGATATCTGCATATATCTCTTTTTTGACAGGTACATATTTGTATTCAGATGAATATTTTTTAATTTCTTCAACAGATGGTGTTAACATATTTTTCTCCTGAAATAATGGTTAAAAATATTATTACAATTAATAAACAATATATAATAAATAATTACACTATAATAATCGTTTCAAATAAATCTATGGAGATTAATCCATAAGTATTATCTCGTTATAAAGCTCTGTAAGGTCATTTCTCCCAGCCTTTGTATAATCAATGGCAGCCTTAGGATGACGATTCAGAATCCCTGTAAAAAGGTACTGCATATCATAACCCCACTTAACAGTCTCCTTAAGAGGATTAATATAATCCTGAACAAACTGAATAATAGGGAACAGATTATACTTTGGATTATGAAGGAAAGAAATCAGATTTTCCATATAACAGTTTCCAGCACCTCTACCCATTCCTGAATATGTAGCATCAAGATAATCTACGCCACATCCTACAGCCTCAATAGTGTTGGCAAATGCAAGCTGCTGGTTGTTATGAGCATGAATTCCGACTTTCTTACCATATTTTGCAGCTGCTTCAAGATAAAGGTCAGCAATTCTAGTCATCTGTTCTGGATAAATAGAACCATAGCTGTCAACGATGTAATAACATCCAACATCTGTCTGTCCAAGCATATCAAGAGCTACCTTAAGATCATTTTCCTGAGCCTGAGAGATAGCCATAATATTAACAGTTGTCTCATAGCCCTTCTTTGAAATGTCATTTATCATATCAATACACTGTGGAATAGTATTGATATATGTCGCAACTCTATACAGATCTACAGGACTTTCTGATCTTGGAAGAATATCCTTCTTGTAATCGCATCTTCCCACATCTGCCATAACTGCAATCTTAAGATCTGTTTCATTGTTGCCAATGATTTCTCTTATATCTTCATCGTTACAGAACTTCCATTTACCAAACTTATTAACATCAAAGAGTTCTTTGGAAGCCTTATAACCAAACTCCATATAATCAACGCCTGCTTTGATGTTGGTCAGATACAGTCTCTTTACAAATTCATCTGTAAAATAAAAATCATTACAAAGACCGCCGTCTCTTAAAGTTGCATCAACTACTCTTATTCCCTCTCTTACTCCCATAAGATTTTCTAATTCTTTCATTAATTTAAACTCCTTATTTATCAGACTCATCAACAAATAATCTAAACTTCTTATTTATTAGATTCATCAATGAATAATTTAAACTTCTTATTTATTAGATTCATCAACGAATTTCTTTAATGCTTCCATTGCCTTACCACTGTCAATAAGCTCTGAAGCAAGCTTAATACCCTCAGCAATAGAGTCAGCCTTCTCATTGATATAAAGAGCTGCACCAGCATTCATAAGCACTGTATCTCTCTTTGGTCCCTTATCTGTACCATTTAATATATTAAGTGTAATCTGTGCATTTTCTTCTGGTGTGCCACCAACAAGATCTTCCTTCTTGCATCTGCTGAAGCCAAAATCTTCAGGTGTGATTTCATATGACTTATACCATCCATCCTTAAACTCGCATACTGCAGTTGGACCAACTGCTGAAATTTCATCTAGTTTTTCCTTACCATATACAACCATACCACGTTTTACACCAAGTTCATAAAGTACCTGTGCAAGTGGCTGGCAAAGATACTCATCATATACACCAAGAAGCTGTCTCTTTGGACAACATGGATTTGTAAGTGGTCCAAGGATATTAAATACTGTTCTGAATCCAAGTTCTCTTCTGATAGCACCAACATACTTCATAGATGTGTGATACTTCTGAGCAAAGAAGAAGCAGAAACCTGTCTTGTTAAGAAGGTCAACACACTTCTCTGGAGAAAGATCGATATTTGCTCCAAGTGCTTCAAGACAGTCAGCTGTACCTGACTTTGAAGAAGCTGCTCTGTTACCATGCTTTGAAACCTTGATGCCTGCTGCAGCTGCAACAAATGCTGTTGTTGTAGAGATATTGAAGCTTCCTGCTCTGTCGCCGCCTGTACCTACGATTTCAAATGTATCCATATCAGCTGTATCTACTTTGAGTGCATGCTCACGCATAGCAGCGGCACAGCCCTTAATCTCGTCGATTGTCTCAGCCTTTGTGCTCTTTGCAGATAATGCAGCCAAAAATGCAGCGTTCTGTGTTGGAGTAGTAGCTCCATCCATAATCTCGTTCATTACGGCATATGCTTCATCATATGTCAAATCTTCTTTGATAACTATTTTCTCAATTGCTTCCTTAATCATTTTGCAGTCTCCTTTACATTCTATAATTTATTGATATCACTCTTAAATGTGCTTGCATATTCTTTGGCAGTTTCAGCCTTAAAATCATTTTCTCTCATAAGATTAATAAAATGAGTTCCTACAATTGCACCATCAATGATATTAGCCATTGGTTCGATATCCTTGGCTGTTCTGATACCAAATCCCATCATTACTGGAATCTTGGAATTTTCTTTAACATATGAAAGGTAATTGAGTACTTCCTTGTGGAAGTCAGCTGCCTGTCCAGTAACACCCATTGAAGATACGCAATATACAAAACCTTTTGCATTTTCAAGAATCATAGGAATTCTATCCTTTGAAACAGGTGATACAAGCTGAATAAGAATTGTTGCATCGTTGGCAGCAAGTGCGTTATTAAGATCCTCCTGCTCTTCAAATGGAAGATCTGGAACAATAAGACCATCAACACCAGCTCTGTTACATTCCTTTACAAATGCTTCAATACCGTAGCTTGTAATAGTGTTGTAATACATCATAAATACCAATGGCATCTTAACGCCATCAGCTCTTAACTTTTCAACCAAAGCAAATGACTTCTTAAGTGATGCACCACCAAGGATTGCTTCGTAACTTGCCTGCTGAATAACAGGACCATCTGCTGTAGGATCAGAAAATGGAATGCCAAGTTCGATAACATCGGTCAATCCTTCCTGAGCTTTTACAATCTGTGCTGTATGTTCCATATCTGGAAGTCCAGCTGTTATGTATGTAATAAATGCCTTTTCATTGGCTGCCTTTAAGGCATCCATTCTATCTATAATACGATTAGCCATCTTTAATATCTCCTTTATTCGATTAGTTCAAATATCCTTTACCTGCAAGATAATTTGAAATAGTATTAACATCCTTATCACCACGTCCTGATAGACATACAATCATAGACTGATCTGGAGTCATTTCTTTTGCTTTCTTAAATGCATAAGCCATAGCGTGTGCACTTTCAATTGCAGGAATAATACCTTCCATTCTGGTTAATTCCATAAGTGCATCCATTGCCTCAACGTCAGTGATTGGTACATACTGTGCTCTGCCTGTGTCATGAAGATATGCATGCTCAGGTCCAACGCCAGGATAATCAAGACCAGCTGAAATTGAGTGTGCAAGCTGAATATTGCCATCTTCATCCTGAAGAAGATAAGAACGAGAACCATGAAGTACGCCTGGACGTCCCTTAGCCATTGAGGCTGCATGCTCATCTGTATCAACGCCCTTACCAGCTGCTTCAACACCTATTAACTGTACTGATGGCTCATCAATAAAGTCTGCAAACATACCGATACAGTTAGAACCACCACCGATACATGCCATTACAACATCTGGTAATCTTCCTTCAACTTCAAAATGCTGCTTTTTAGCTTCTCTACTGATTACTGCCTGGAATTCCTTAACCATCTTTGGATATGGATGAGGACCTACAGCAGAACCGATGATATAGAATGTATCCTCAGCAGTTTTAGCCCATGTTCTGATTGCTTCATTGGTAGCATCCTTAAGTGTGTTACTTCCAGATTCAACAGCTACAACCTTTGCGCCAAGCATTTCCATACGCATAACATTAAGTGCCTGTCTTGCAACATCTTCCTTGCCCATATAGACTGTACATTCCATATTGAAAAGGGCTGCTCCTGTTGCTGCAGCAACACCATGCTGTCCAGCACCTGTCTCTGCTATAATCTTTGTCTTGCCCATTCTCTTTGCAAGAAGAATCTGACCAAGAACATTGTTAATCTTGTGGGCACCTGTGTGGTTGAGGTCCTCTCTCTTAAGATAAATCTTTGTACCATACTTCTCAGATAATCTTTCAGCAAGATAAAGAGGAGTTTCTCTTCCTACATACTGCTTAAGATAATAATGATACTGTGCCATAAATTCTGGATCTCTTATAGCTTCCTCAAAAGCTTTATCTATTTCATCTAATGTGTTCATAAGTGATTCTGATACATACTGACCACCATATTCACCATAATATGCTTTACTATTCATCGTAAATAATCTCCTTTATATATAACTATCTATTGTCTTACAGCCTTTACAAATGCATCTATAAGGGCTTTGTCTTTACCATCTGTGCCTTCAACACCAGAGCTTACATCTACTACATCCGGGTTGAATATATCTATACCTTCAGCAACATTATTAGCATTAAGTCCACCTGCTAATACAAATGTAAATCTGTCAAGTATAGTAGAAGGAGGCGATTGAGAACCCGCCTTCTTAAGTCGTTTGCTCTTGCGCCAGTTGAAGGTTTGTCCACTTCCGAAATTTGGAGCATCCACAACCACCGCTTCTATCTTAGAAGAAAGTTCCTTATCAAGAGAATTGAAAAACGATTCCTTTGCAGCTAACTCTTCATCATTGTCGATATTAACTGCATACCAGACTGGTTTATCTACTATCTCAAGAACTTCTTTTTTAAGTTCCTTATGAATCTGATAATAATCAAATCCAATTGGCTTAAGTGATTCTATCATCTGCTGGTCAGGAGAAACCATAACAGCAACCTTTTTAATCTCAGGATTAAGATTGCCCATCAGCTCCTTTGCCTGTCCCCTGCTTACATTTCTTTTACTTTTTTCAAAGATAACGAATCCAGCATAATCAACCTTTGCTTCATTTAGATATTCAGTTTCATTTAACTTTGTAATACCGCATATCTTAATTTTCATGTACTAAAAACACTTTCATTTTTAAGGTTTTCTGTTATTTAAAAGCTTTTCCTTTTTAGATTTTTGTCAATTAAAAGCTTTTCCATTTTTTAGCAAGTTCTCTAGGATTATCTGATTCCATAAAAGCTCTTCCGATTAAGAATGCATCAACTCCAACTTCCTTAAGATACTTAACATCCTCATCACTCATTATTCCACTTTCAGCAACATATACCTTGTCCTGTGGAATATACTGACGAAGTCTTCCAGTATTCTCAAGTGAAATTGTGAAATCCTTAAGATTTCTATTATTTACACCTATTATTCTTGGATCAATCTTAAGTGCACGTTCTATCTCATGTTCGTCATGAGTCTCGACCAATACATCAAGTTCTAAGTCTCTGGATAGCTGATAAAAATCCTTCATCTGAGCATCATCAAGGATTGCTGTTATGAGCAATACTGCGTCTGCACCAATGGCCTTCGCTTCGAAGAACTGATATTCCTCTATCATAAAATCCTTTCTGATAATAGGCAGATTGGATTTTGCTCTGATTGTTTTAAGATAATCAACATTACCATTAAAATGATCTTCTTCTGTAAGGCAGGATATAGCATCTACTGAAGCATTATAATCTTCAATTCTATCCATTAAATCCACCTTAACATCAATCTTTCCAAGGCTTGGTGATGCTTTCTTGAATTCACCAATAATAGATATGCCTGCTTTAGCAAGATTATTATAAAACAAATCTGTTGGTCTTGCCTTTTTTTTCATTACATCTTCACATATTTTTCGCATTTCAATTTCTGAAATCCTATTTTTATGTTTTACTAATCTAACTTTCTTATCTTGTACAATCTTATCAAGAATCATTTTACTCTCCATTTCGTTTATGCTTATGTCAGGTAAAAAACCTGACACCAACATAAGCACTTCAAATTCATTTTCAAAATGTCTGTACTAACAGACATAGTAAAATCAAAATATAAAAAAATCCCAGCAATACAATTAACTGTAATGCTGGGACAGGAATACAAATTAACCTGCGGTGCCACCCGGCTTGATGAATAATCATCCACTTAGCGCATACTAGGTATATTAACACATACTATCATATGCTGACTTATTGTTACGGAGAGTCCAGCTCCGTCGCCCATACTCTGCAAAATGCATTTCTGTTTGCCCTCAGAGGTCCATTCATTTCTACGTCTGCTATCACAATTCCAGCTACTGTGACTCTCTCTAAACAGATTATGTAAAAACTACTTACTCCTCATCAACGGTTTAATACATTAAAGCATTAAAACACATAAATGTCAACACTATTTTGACTTTATATAATAAATAATTTGTCTATATATAATAAATAATTTGTCTTTTTATAATAAATTATTTTATGATATTGAGTAATCATTTATATTATTATAGAAAAAACTAGCTTAATAAAGAAAATTCTTCAAGATTCCAAATCTTATCAACCAAACCATCATAAAACTCTGGTTCATGACAAACTAAAAGTATTGCTCCCTTGTATTCTTTAAGCGCACGCTTAAGTTCATCCTTAGCATCAACATCAAGATGGTTTGTAGGCTCATCAAGTAACAATATATTAGTCTCAGAATTAATTAGTTTACAAAGTCTTACTTTTGCCTGTTCTCCACCAGATAAAACTCTTACAAGGCTTTCTATATGTTTGGTTGTAAGTCCACATTTGGCCAGTGCAGATCTTACCTCATACTGAGAATAGCTTGGAAATACTTCCCATATTTCTTCTATACAGGTATTATTGCCTGGAGTAACTTCCTGTTCAAAGTAACCTTTATAGAGGTAATCACCAAGTTGAGCCTTTCCTGACACAGGCTCAATCAGACCAAGTACACTCTTTAAGAATGTAGTTTTTCCAATACCATTGGTTCCGATAAGAGCTATTTTCTCTCCTCGCTCCATACGAAGATTAATAGGTTTGCTTAAAGGTCGGTTATCATATCCAATAATCAGATCTTCTGTTTCAAAAATAACTTTACCTGAAGTTCTGGCATTTTTAAAATTGAATTCTGGCTTGGGTTTTTCTGCAGCAAGTTCTATTACATCCATTTTATCAAGCTTCTTTTGTCTTGACATAGCCATATTTCTGGTTGCTACATTAGCTTTATTTCTGGCTACAAAATCCTTGAGCTCGCTTATCTCCTGCTGTTGTTTCCTGTAAGCAGCCTCTAACTGGCCTTTTTTAACCTCATAGACTTCCTGGAATTTATTATAATCGCCAACATATCGATCAAGATTGCCATTTTCCATATGATATATAATATTGACTACATCATTAAGAAATGGGATATCGTGACTAATCAAAATAAATGCATTTTCATATTCCTGCAGATATCTTTTTAACCATGCAATATGTGGGGCATCAAGATAGTTAGTTGGCTCATCCAAGAGTAATACTTCAGGTTTTTGAAGCAAAAGCTTGGCAAGAAGAATCTTGGTTCTCTGTCCACCACTAAGGTCAGTTACATCTCTGTCCAGACCAAGTGGAAGTATCTCAAATGCTCTGGCTATTTCTTCAACCTTAGCATCAATCTGATAGAAATCATGAGCATCAAGTAAATCCTGCAATTCACCCATCTCTTCGAGCAGAGCATTCATATTGTTCTCATCAGCATCAGCAAGAAGTTCGCATATTTCATTGATTCTGGCTTCCATGCTAAACAGGTCTTCATATGCAGACTTGAGCACTTCACCAATAGTCATTCCAGGAGTTAGAACGGTGTGCTGATCAAGATATCCTACCTTAACATTTTTAGCCCATGTTACCTTACCATCTTCAGGATCCATTGAACCGGTTACAATACTCATAAAGGTAGATTTACCTTCACCATTGGCTCCAACCAGTCCTATATGCTCTCCTTTTAATAGTCTGAAGGATACTTTGTCAAATATAACTCTGTCGCCAAAACCATGACTTAAATTACTAACATCTAATATCATATATTCCTCATTTCAAGCTTTACACAAAAATACCCGGGTTAATCCCGGGTATAATTATTATTCTTCAGAACATTTTTGAAGTGCAAGACATCCTGTTCGTGCAACTTCAACTATGCTGACACCGGTAAGCATCTTCATAAAAATTGATGTTCTTTCTGGAGTATCACACATCTGAATTATCATGTGAGTTTTACTCATATCTACAATATTGGCACCCATAATATCACAATTTTCCATGATATCTCTTCTGGTGTTTTTATTGTACTTAACTTTTATCAGCATCAGTTCTCTACTGATTGCTGACTGTTCTTCAAATGTCTTAACTTTGATAACATCAAGCTTCTTATTGAGCTGTTTTTCGATCTGTTCAATGGTTCTCTGATCACCACTGCTTACAATTGTCATACAGCTTACATCAGGATCATCGGTTTCACCAACAGCTAGACTGTCGATGTTATAACATCTTCTACTAAATAAACCTGCAACTTTACCAAGTACACCTGATCTGTTTTCAACTAATACTGAATATATTCTTCTCATCTTTAATCCCCCTATTTTACAACCGCCATAGGGTTAATCATACATTCCATAAGATATCTGTTATCATCTTTGAGGAACTTTTCTATTGCATCGTCAACTTCATCCATATTATGAACTCTGATAAATGGCATATCATAAGCTGCAGCAAGTTTTTCAAGATCAGGATTACCAGAAAGATCAACCACTGAATAGTTGTCTGCATAATTATAATGCTGGAACTGACGTACAAGTCCAAGATAACCATTGTTAAACACAATAATCTTTACCGCTACATCATTTTGTCTTATGGTTGCAAGTTCGCACATGCTCATCTGGAATGAACCATCACCACATACAGCTACTACCTGACGCTTAGGATCTGACATCTTAGCGCCCATGGCTGCTGGTATAGAGTAACCCATGGTTCCCATACCTCCTGTTGTAAGGAAGTCTCCATCAATAATCTGAGCGTAACCACATGACCAAAGCTGATTCTGACCTACATCTGCAACATAGATTGAATCATTTTTCATTGCAGCTGTTAATTTTTGAATAAAGGCAGGAGCATCAACATAATCTCCCTGAGAATCAAGCTTCACCTCAAGTCTGTCTCTATATGAATCAAGTGTTTCTATCCAAGCACTGTAATCTGCTTCAAATTCTTTAGAAAGCAAATCATCAAAAATATAAGATGCATCGCCAACAAGCGGAATTGAAGGGCCGGCATTCTTGCCAATCTCAGCTGGATCAACATCGATATGAATCATTACCTTATCCTTGGTAATAAGATCAGGCTGATTAACAGCTCTGTCTGCCACTCTGGCTCCAACAACGATAATAACATCGCTTTCTACTACAGCTCTGTTAGCATATGCCTTTCCATTATTACCAACCATGCCATAATATAAGGTATGATTGGTAGGAAGTACACCTATACCCATCATAGTTGATACAACTGGAATATTATTCTTTAATGCAAATTCCTCAAGCTTTGCTGAAGCATTGGATAATATTACACCACCACCAGCATATATAAGAGGTCTTTTGGCTTTCTCAAGTTCTTTGATAACTTTGTTAATCTGAGCCATATTACCTTTAACAGTTGGTTTATAGGTTCTCATATTAACTTCAGAAGGATATACGAACTTCTTAGCTTCGGCCTGCTGCATATCAATTGGCACATCAATAAGTACAGGACCTTTTCTACCTGTATTGGCAACATGAAATGCCTCTTTCATAATACGAGGTATATCATTGACATCATTTACAAGATAAGAATATTTAACAAATGACTCGCAGGCACCTGTTATATCAGCTTCCTGGAATACATCTCCACCAATAAGTTCACTCTTAACCTGACCTGTAATACAAATAAGAGGTATACTGTCTGCAAATGCAGTTGCTATACCTGTTATTAGATTGGTAGCACCAGGACCACTTGTTACAGCACATACTCCAGGAATCTCTTTGTTGATTCTGGTGTATCCGCTTGCTGCATGAGCAGCTGACTGTTCTGTTCTAACAAGTGTTGAATGTATCTTGCCAGAGGCTCTGACTGCTTCATAAAATGGAGCAATAGCTACTCCTGGATATCCATATATTTCTTTTACGCCTTCTGCTTCAAGGCATTTTACCATTATATCTGCGCCTGTCATCATGTCTCTCCATAAATAATTGATAAATCTAGTTTAGTATACAACAAGTTTATCTTTTATGTAAACTTTAAATTATCTAAATGCACTAAAGAATTTGCTCAGAGGTTCTACTACATTGCCTAAATCTGTGATAGCCTGATTTAATCCTTCAAAATCTATAGAATTAATATTATCAAAAGCCTGAACAAGACTTTCTGAACTGTCATCAACCAGTTTGGTAATTGAATTAACTGCCACTTCCATTGAATCAATTGTGACTGTCATATCATCCATAATGGTTTGTGCCTGTGAAATTGCTTCATTCGCTTTAATCATTGTATCCTGAGCGGTATTAAGAGTCTGAATTACAACAGGAACAACTATTGCAGTTAGTACAACAAGTATCGCAACTAATACAACTGATATTCTTGTCCAGAATAATCTCTTTTGGTTAATCTCTTTGATTTCTTTTAAATATTCAAGTGTATCCTTATTCTCTTCCATGACTATCTCCTTATAATATACCTAAAAGGCGCTGGCAAAGCTTTACAGCTTCAGCAGCATCCTTACTATATCCATCTACACCTATTTCGTTGGCATAGTTTTCACTAGTGACAGCACCACCTATTATGACCTTAGCCTTCAAGCCCTCTGCTTTTACAAGCTTATTAACTTCATCCATCTGTTTCATGGTAGTGGTCATAAGTGCTGATAAAGCAATTATGTCTGCATCATGCTCCTTTGCAGCTTCAACAATTCGCTCTTTAGATACATCTTTACCCAGATCAATCACATTAAAACCATAGTTTTTAAGCATTAAGGCTACCAGATTCTTGCCGATATCGTGAATGTCTCCTTCGACAGTGGCAATTATAATAGTAGGCATTTTCTCTGAATCATTTCCAGCTGCCAGCAGAGGCTCAAGTATCTCTATTGACATTTTCATGGTTTCCGCACTTGCAATAAGCTGGGGAAGGAAATACTTTCCTTTTTCAAATAAGTCTCCCACCTCATTTATAGCTGGAATAAGTATATCATTTAGTAGATACTGTGGTTCATCTCCCGCACTAATGCATGCATTGGTTAACTGAGCAATAGAGTTTTTCTTGCCTTTTAACACTGCTGTTTTTAAGGCATCGCAAGGTTTCTCGTCTTTTGAAGAGCTATTATTAGTTGCTGCTGAAAGAGAAACATTTGCAGAAGCTGTATCTACACCTGCTTCCGTAAGAGCATTCATCCTCTCGATATAGATAATATCTGCATCTTCCTTATTGCGTAAAAGATTGGCTGCAAGAGCTGTACTCATTAACAAATTCTGATTTGGATTGGAAATAGCCATAGTCAGACCATTTGCAATTGCCATACTTAAGAAGGTTGCATTAAGATATCCTCTTTGTGGCAAACCAAAAGAAATATTAGAAAGTCCGCAGGTTGTAGCATATCCATGTTCATAACAGTATTTGATAGTCTCAATTGTCTCCAACGCAGCATTTTTATTAGCTCCTACAGTGGCTACAAGTCCATCGACAACTATATCCTCTTTGGTAAATCCCATACTAAGAGCCAGGTTACTGATCTCATCAATAATATCTATTTTTTCCTGAAGGTTTTCTGGAAGTCCTTTATCAGAAAGAGGAAGAAGTATAAACATTGCTCCATATTTCTGAGCTATCTTTAGCAAGGCATCCCTTTTATGGCTTTCATTGCTGATTGAATTGATAAGTGCCCTACCTGGATAACGTCTTAATGCAGCTTCGATTATATCAACATGTGAAGAATCAATACACAAAGGTAACTGAGTAACACCGGCCAGTTCTTCAATGGTTTTAAGCATCAGTTCCTTTTCATCAACTCCACCCATACCAAGATTAACATCAAGAAGACTTGCACCATTTGCTTCCTGTTCAGTTGCAAATTCAAGAGCCTTTTCAACATTGCCTTCTTTGAGCTGAGCCTGGAACATTTTCTTACCAGTAGGATTGATTCTTTCTCCAACAATCATAAAACTGTCGTCAAGAGTAAATGAAACAGTTTTTCTTTCGCTGGTTAAATAATGAAGATGCTCTTTTCTTTCGATCTGAATTTCTGCTTTCTTATAATTAGAATCATATACTGCTTTAATATAATCTGGATTAGTTCCGCAGCATCCGCCAATAATAGTAGCACCAGCTTCAATAATACAACTTATCTCATTCGCAAAATTCTCAGCAGTATTATCATATACAGTCTCACCATTTTCATCGAGACGAGGAATTCCTGCATTTGGCTTAGCAATAATAGGTATATCTACTACGCTTCTCATCGCTTTAACATTTTCAACCATATCCACAGGACCTGTTGAGCAGTTTGTACCAACAGCATCAACACCAAGACTTGCCAATACTATTGCGGCGGTTTTGGCATCTGATCCCATAAGGGTTCTTCCATCACTTTCAAAGGTCAATGTAGCCATAATTGGCAGATCACAGATCTCTTTAATAGCTATGACACAGGCTCTTGTCTCCTGCAGACTCATCATGGTCTCAACAATAAAAAGATCAACTCCTCCATCTATAAGAGCCTGAGCCTGTTCCTTGTAGATATCAATGAGTTCTTCAAAATCCATTGGACCCATAGGCTTAAGCATAATACCAGTCATAGTCATATCACCAGCCACATACACCTTATGATTGGCACTGTCAGCTGCTTCTCTTGCTGTTTTTACAAGTCCAGTATTTATCTCATGAAGTCTGTCCGCAACATTATGTTCAGCTAATTTGGGCCTGTTTGATGTGAAAGTTGGAGCATAAATTATATCAGCACCTGCCTGAGCGTAAGCTGACTGAATCTTATATTGTATGTCCTTGTGTTCAAGCATCCAGACCTCAGGACATACACCCTGTGGCATTCCTTCTTTGATAAGGCAGGACCCCATACCACCATCCAGCAATACAAGTTTATTAGTACATAATTCTTTGAATTCTCTCTTAGTCATATTTATCCTTTTTCAATAAAACACCAGAGCATATACTCTGGTGCCAATAATTGATATTATTTAAAACTGTTTATTCAGCTTCTTCTATAGTCTCGCTATCATCAGTAACTGGTGTAAAATCAGTAGCATCTTCTTCGGTAATAGTAATTCCTTCTCCTTCAGGCACATCACCCTGGAGAATAATCGATATGTAATTAACTCTGGTCATGGCTCTTTCATAGTTCTGCTTAGCCATCTCTACAAGCTGTATATCTGCATTGGCTGTATCAGCTGCCCACTGCTTATAAAGACTGTCCGCCTCCTGCATATAGCTGTATGCATCATCAGCCAAGCTCTCACAGGCACTAAAAGTACTTGGAACTTCTAATTCGGACATTATTCTAAACTGCTCAACAAGCTTGTCCAATTGATCACAGACCTGCTTTGCCGAGGATTCCTTTTCTACATCAATTAATTCAAGGGTTTCAGTTATAATCTGAATATTACCATTAAATGTGACCATTCCATCATAATACTCATCAAGTTTGCTGGTATTACCACAAGCACATAATGTTATTAACATAGCTAGCATTACAAGGGTTAATGTAATGTATTTCTTCATAGCTTATCTACTCCGCCTTTCAAAGACTATTAAAATAATGCAATAATCTCGTTTTTTTCCGCTACTATAATATCATATCTGTATTAAACTGAAAAGCATATAAGGCAATAAAAAAGGCTCCCAAAAGGGAGCCTTAACTATACAAAATAATTAGAACTTACCAGCTGTAGCTGCTTCTTCGATAGAAACTGCTGTTGAAACTGTCATACCAACCATTGGGTTGTTACCAGCACCGATAAGACCCATCAT
>DCJA01000019.1:0-2047 GCA_002317175.1 Lachnospiraceae bacterium UBA1712
CCAAGTATTCCAAGCACCTCGCTGTGTTCTCTCTTTACCTTTGATTCAATATTCATGATAACGCACATTTCACCACCCTTGGCAGCCTTATTCTTATTCATCTGAATATTGACCACCTCAAGATCATGTTCTCTTACTGACGACAAAAATCCCGAAAAATTCTTCTTGCCACCATACTCAAGATAAACATCTATCACAGGACTCATTTTTCTAAATCGAATCTCAAGCTTATTAAGAAGAGCCATTACTATAAATATGGTCACACCACCAACAATAGCTCCCTCGTAAAAACCGATTCCCACTGCCAGGCCACAGCAGGCCGCTGCCCATAAGCCCGCAGCTGTAGTGATACCTTTGATCTGCTGTCTTCCTGTTACCATAATGGTACCAGCTCCCAGGAAACCTATACCACTAATGACCTGAGCTCCCATTCTTACAATGTCACCACCATCATATGTCTGAAATATATACTGGTTTGTCATCATTACAAGGGCTGATCCTAAGCATACAATCATATAGGTTCTAAAACCCGCAGGTCTGTTTTTCCTTCCGCGCTCATATCCCATAATTCCACCCAATACCAGAGTCATAAAAATCCTCAGAATAATGGACGCCATACTAATATCTCTTAAAGAATCAAAAATAGCCATTGCCATACCTCGCTTACCCAATACTGTGCTTTACTGTTAACAGCTTATTTAGCCATTGAACCTATTCATAGCCTCATCTGGTTCACCCCATACCAGAAGTTTTACAGCCTCACATACTTTATCAGCTGTTTCATCAATTGCGCTTCTTTCTTCCTCTGTAAAATGTCCAAGTACATAATCTGCCAGATCAAATTTGGCAGGTTTTTCTCCAATACCTACTTTTACTCTTACAAATGTATCGCTACCCAGATGAGAAATAATACTCTTAATGCCATTATGGCCACCTGCACTGCCTTTTTTACGAATTCGTATCTTACCTACATCCATGGAAGTATCATCATATATTATGCATACCTCTGTCTGACCATCCACTTTAAAATAATCAACAACCTCTCTAACAGACTCACCACTTAGATTCATGTAGGTAAGAGGTTTGACAAGAACAACCTTCTGTCCCTCTATAACACCTCTTCCCACCATGGCCTTGAATTTTCTCTCAACAATATCTATCCCATACTTTTGAGCAATCTTGTCGATGGTTATAAATCCTACATTATGTCTGGTATTATCATACTTTTTTTCAGGATTACCCAAACCTACAATAATATACATATCTACATCCTTCCAATTAACTGTTTTTCCATATTATCCAGAAAATCCTCTGTAAGCTTCAGAAGGTTTTCTTCATCCTTTTCAATTACACCAGTCTTTTCATATCTAAGTGTAAAGGATGGCGTTTTTCCAGCTGCAAACTGTAATCTTCCCTTGTACTCAGCCACCAGATTTGGAATTGCAGCAACATCCACCTTAGCCTCTGTAAACATCGTGAACCTAATCTTCTCACCAGAGCCCTTTATCTCAGTTACGTAACATCTATGTGCTTTTACTCTGATAAGAGATATCCTTACAAGATTATGAGCAGATTTGGGGACAACCCCAAATCGGTCCCTTAACTCGTCCTTAAGTTCTTCTCCCTCGTTCTCAGTCTCAACAGCAGCAATTCTCTTATATATGTCAAGTTTTTGGACCTCATTGAGAATATAATCAGCCGGAATATATGCATCCACGTCCAGATCAACCTGAGTCTCATAATCTGCTTCTTCAGTCTTCTGGCCCTTAAGCTTCTTAACAGCATCATTGAGCATCTTACAGTAAAGATCGTAACCCACTGCCTCCATGTGTCCATGCTGGGTTCTTCCCAGTATATTACCTGCTCCACGAATCTCCAGATCTCTCATGGCAATTTTAAAACCACTTCCGAGATCAGTAAATTCTCTTATAGCCTCCAGTCTTTTCTCCGCCTGCTCCTTCAATATCTTGTCTCGCTTATACATAAGGAACGCGTATGCCGTTCGGTTCGATCTTCCTACACGACCTCTCAGCTGATAGAGCTGTGA
>DCJA01000019.1:2237-80365 GCA_002317175.1 Lachnospiraceae bacterium UBA1712
GCCTGCACCTTTGCCGCCACATCTGCTATATCATGAACCTTATTATATACATAATATATCTGACCGCCTCTGCTAAGCTCACGGACAATTGCTTCTCTTACCAGCTCTTCATTATATTCCATTACAAAGGTCTGAATTGGTACACGTTCTCCTGGAGCCTCTTCAAGAACAGACATATCTCTGATGCCCACCAGTGACATATGAAGGGTTCTTGGAATAGGTGTTGCTGAAAGCGTTAGTACATCTATATCTTCTTTTATCTGCTTTATCTTCTCTTTATGAGCAACACCAAACCTCTGCTCCTCATCTACTATCAGAAGCCCCAGATCCTTATACACCACATCCTTTGATAAGAGTCTGTGAGTTCCTATAACTATATCCACCATTCCCTTTTTAAGATTCTCAATGGTCTCCTTCTGTTCCTTTGCTGAACGGAATCTTGAGAGCATCTGAATCCTTACTGGGTAATCCTTCATTCTCTGACAGAAAGTGTTGTAATGCTGCTGCGCCAGTATTGTGGTAGGAACCAGGATAGCAACCTGCTTATTCTCCGTAACCGCCTTAAATGCTGCTCTTATTGCAATTTCTGTCTTTCCATATCCAACATCTCCACAGATTAATCTATCCATAATCTTTGTAGATTCCATATCTGCCTTGGTGTCAGCAATTGCATTTAACTGGTCTTCTGTTTCTTCAAATGGAAATGTCTCTTCAAATTCCTGCTGCCATACAGTATCTGGACCATATACATATCCCTGCTTCTGCTGTCTGGCAGCATAAAGCTCCACCAGGTCCCTGGCAACTATATCTACCGCGCTTTTAACCTTTGTTTTGGTAGTAATCCATTCTTTTCCACCCAGTTTATTGAGCTTAGGCTTCTTCGCTGCATCACTCGATGCATATTTCTGGACAACATTAAAACCTGTAGCAAGAACATAAAGGTTACCGCCATCTCTGTAGGCAATCTTCATATAGTCCTTGGTGACGTTTTCCGTCTCTATCTTCTCAATTCCCTGATATATTCCAAGGCCATGGCTCTCATGAACAACATAGTCTCCTACCTTGAGATCATTAAAATCATGAATCTTGGTTCCTTCGTATTTCTTCTTTGTTTTTTTCTTCTTTTCCTTACCAAATATATCGCTTTCACTAATGAGCACATATTTAAGCAGCGGATACTCAAAGCCTCTAAGAACATTACCATACATTACCACTATTTCACCGGGTATCAGTTCTTTGTTCATATCTTCACTATAGACTGCCATAATGTCACGCTCACGGATATCATCCACAAGTCGCTTTGCCCTTGTTCTAGAAGGAGCGAGAAGCACTACTCTGTAGCCTCTCTTTTTATAAAGTTCCAGATCCTTAATAAGATACTCAAACTGATTCTTATAAGGAGCTATAGACTTGGCAGTAATATTTGCCCTGTAATCAGCCTCCAGCACCATATTTCTACTGTCCAGCGAAGATATCTGCAACACAGCTATATTCCCTATATCAGCGCGCGACTTCTCATATGGAAACAGTACTTCTGCCTGGCCAGGCAAAAGATACCCTTTTTCAATCCTGTTTCGCATACTATCAGCAAATTCCAGTTCAACCGCCTTGGCATGTTCTGTGATATGCACTGGTTCATCTAATATAAGCAATGTATTATTTCTGTCAAAGATATCAATAAAAGATACTAAATCATCATAAAAATAGCTTATATAACTATCCAGGTTAATAATTCTTCCAAGCTCAAGTATATCTTCCTTAAGAGTCTTAAGCTGATTATCTATTCTATGAGCCTCTTCTGTTTTAAAAGCTTCTCTATATTTTTTTGACAGCTTTATTGCATCTTCCTCTATTTTATCCAGTCCAGACTGAAGCATACTGTCTGTAAGCATCATCTCTGTTGCTGGATAGATGGTAATCTCTTCCAGCATCTCTATTGAACGCTGACTATCTATATCAAAGCTTCTTATTGATTCGACATCATCTCCCCACAACTCAATTCTGTAAGGATTGTTCTCTGTAGTATCAAAAATATCTATAATATCGCCACGAATAGAGAACTGCCCTGGTTCTTCTACCTGGTAGTTCCTTATATAGCCAATATCCACAAGCTTTTTGGCCAGTGCCTTCACTTCAATAAGACTTCTGTTATCTATTGTTATGCATCCATTTACGAAATGCTCAATTGCAACCGTAGGAGCCATAAGTGTATCAAAAGTTGTTACTATGGTGCATTCCTCTCCCATAGCTATATTTCTTAAAACCTTTATTCTGTCAGAGGACAACTTATTGTTGTGAATATCAGCCTGATAAAAAATGAGATCCTTGGCAGGATATACAAGCAGTCTGTCTTCATAGAGGCTCATGTCCTCTAATATTTCTTTCACTCTGAGGTCACTATAACTAGCGATGATTTTGCATTTAAAACCATCGCTCAAAGCACTAACCATATGCATTTTCTGTGAATCCGTACAGCCTGAAAGATACGCCACTTTCTTTGAAGAAAGAGTCTTTTTCAGCCCCTCATAATCCGATAATTCCTCAATCGGTTTAGTAAGTGTATTCATATTCAAATTGTATCATTATATAAATAGAAAAGCCACAGGATGATGAATCCCGTGGCTTTTAACCCCATATCTTCTCTAAAAAAACTAAATCGTATCTTCTGGTTCATCCTTGGCATTGGCATATGCTTCAAGAATGATGTTCTGTATACTGTCTCTGGTCGCAGAATTGATTGGATGAGCTATATCTCTATATTCTCCATCAGTAGCTTTCTTGCTAGGCATTGCGATGAATAACCCCTTTTCACCTTCAATAACCTTGATGTCATGTACCACAAACTCCCCATCTATTGTGATAGACACTATAGCTCTCATCTTGCTTTCCTTTGAAACCTTACGGACCCTAACATCTGTAATCTTCACCAGTTGTCCCCTCCTTACATTTGGCAAATTAAGATATTATGACTGACACGCAAGCTGTTTATTATTTGTTAGTTTTACATCACATAACGATCTGTATGTTCGATAACGACTTCGATACCATTTTCACCCTTATGATATGAATTTGCTCTTACAGTACCATGACTTTCAACAATACAGTTTTCGATGTAAGAATTATCTCCGATATAAACATCATTAAGAATAATAGAATTCTTAATAGTACAGTTATTACCGATAAATGCCTGTCTGAATACTACTGAATTCTCAACTGTTCCATTTACAATAGTTCCACTGGCAACAAGGCTGTTCTCAATCTTGGCACCAACATTGTACTTAGCTGGTGGAAGATCATCCACTTTTGAGTAAATATCTGGATAAGTCTTGAAGAAATGATTTCTTACTTCTGGCTTAAGAAAATCCATATTTGTCTCAAAATAGTCATCTACAGAAGCGATGTTTCTCCAGTAATCTGTAATCTTGTAACCAAAGATTCTCTTCTGTCCTTTATATCTGATAAGAATATCTCTTACAAAATCATATCTGTCTTCTTCTGCACACTTCTCAATCATCTCAATAAGAAGTCTACGTCTGATAATATAGATACCACATGAGATTGTATTAGATTTGGCAACTACTGCCTTCTCCTCAAATTCTTCGATCCTGCACTCTTCGTTCATCTTAAGAGTTCCGTAACGATCAACGTTAGCTCCGTCAGGAAGTTCCTTACATACAACAGTAATGTCTGACTTCTTCTCGATGTGATACTCAAGAACCTTATTGAAGTCGAGCTTATATACACAGTCAGCTGAAGCAATTACAACATATGGCTCATGACTAGCCTTAAGGAATGAAAGATTCTGGTAGATTGCATCAGCAGTTCCTCTGTACCAGAAGCTGTTCTCTGCTGTTACTGCTGGAGTAAACACGAAAAGTCCACCCTGCTTACGTCCGAAATCCCACCATTTTGATGAGCTGAGATGCTCATTAAGGCTTCTTGCATTGTACTGTGTAAATACAGCAACTTTCTGAATGTGAGAGTTTGACATATTACTTAAGGCAAAATCAATTGCTCTGTAACTGCCAGCGATTGGCATAGCACCAATAGCTCTCTTCTGTGATAATTCTTTCATACGGTGGTTCTTACCACCTGCAAGTATAATTCCTATTGCTCTCATACGTTCTCACCTGCCTTAATTAATGTTTTTCCACTTGCCAGTGCATTGCCTTCATAATCTCCAGCATCTGTAACACCAAATATGCAAGCATTCTTTCCAACTGTAACTCCTGCAGGAATAACGCTCTTTTCACCTATACATACAAGACCATTGTTGTAAATGTGTGGATCTGTCTCATTGTCAACTTCTTCACCAATACCAAGTCGGCAATTTTCCTTAATCTCAACATTCTCAGCAACGATGCTCATATTTATCTCACAATTGTCACCAATTACAGTGTTATTCATGATAATAGAATCACGAACTACTGTATTCTTACCAATTGTTACACCGCATCCGATAACGGAATTGTATACCTTACCATAGATATCTGAACCCTCACCTATGATACTCTTTTCAACCTCACTCTCTCTTGAGAAGTACTGAGGTGGAAGTGTATCTGATTTGGTGTAGATCTTCCAGTACTCTTCATAAAGGTTGAATTCTGGAACGATATCAATAAGTTCCATATTGGCTTCCCAGTATGAATGAAGTGTACCTACATCCTTCCAGTATCCATTAAATTCATAAGCATATAATGGCTTGCCCTGTTCATGACAATAAGGAATGATATGCTTACCAAAGTCAAGACTAGGCTGCTCTGCCATAGTAATAAGTGCTTCCTTAAGTGTCTTCCAGTTAAAAATATAAATACCCATTGAAGCAAGATTACTTCTTGGATTAGCTGGCTTTTCTTCGAAATCTGTGATACGTCTGTTTTCATCTGTAATCATGATACCGAAACGCTTTGCTTCTTCCATTGGAACAGGCATAACTGCGATAGTACACTCTGATTTATTCTGCTTGTGGAAATCAAGCATAACTTCATAATCCATCTTATAAATATGGTCACCTGAAAGAATGAGAACATATTCTGGATTAAAGCTTTCCATATAATCAATATTCTGATAAATAGCATTAGCTGTACCAGTATACCATTCACTGTTAGAACTCTTTTCATATGGTGGAAGAACTGTAACACCACCAATATTTCTGTCAAGGTCCCAAGGAATACCGATGCCAATGTGAGTATTAAGACGAAGTGGCTGGTACTGTGTAAGTACACCAACTGTATCTACGCCTGAATTAATACAGTTACTAAGTGGAAAATCGATAATTCTGTATTTTCCTCCAAAAGAAACTGCTGGTTTCGCTACCTTGGATGTCAAAACACCAAGTCTGCTTCCCTGTCCACCAGCAAGAAGCATAGCAATCATTTCCTTCTTAATCATGTAATCACCTCTACTCCCTAGGCATATAAACATATGCACAACTAGGATAAAAATCGTATGTAAATTATAACATATTGTGTAGTTCTTAGCAAAAGCTTAGCGAATAATCAGAATTTTTTGTGAAATTTAAACAAATGCGAAAGCATTTTTTTGAAACAATAGTAATATGCTTGTGGCCATGCAGTAAAAGTCCCACTAGATATTGTATTTATCTGTTCAATTCGATTGTATTTTCCCTGGTTTTGGAATAAAATTATTAGGAAAATACTATCCATTTAGAAATGTGGAAAGGAAGAGCTATGTATCAGATAGACTTTAATAAGCCATGCCATGTATACTTTTGCGGCATTGGTGGAATCAGTATGAGCGGACTGGCTGAGATTCTTCTCTCAAGGTCATTTAAAATATCAGGTTCTGACATGAAGGCAAGTACTCTTACCGAGCATCTCGAAAATAAAGGAGCAAAGGTCTTTATAGGCCAGAAAAGTGACAATATCACTCCTGACATAGATCTGGTTGTGTATACAGCGGCTATCAGTAAAGATAATCCCGAATGGATTGCTACTGAAAATCTTGGAATCGAAAAGATGTCCAGAGCAGATCTTCTTGGACAGATAATGCGTAACTTTGACCTTCCAGTTGCAATAAGCGGTACTCACGGAAAAACCACTACAACTTCCATGATAAGTGAAATTCTTCTTGGTGCTGACACTGACCCAACACTCTCTATCGGAGGTATCCTAAAAAGTGTTGGTGGCAATATTCGAATCGGACATTCTAAATACTTTGTAACTGAAGCCTGTGAATACACTAACAGTTTCCTTAGCTTTTTTCCTAAGATAAGCATTATCCTTAATATAGAAGAAGACCATATGGATTTCTTTAAGGATATTAATGATATAAGAAACTCATTCACAAGATTTGCCAACCTTCTTCCCGAAGACGGTACTCTGATAATTAATGGAGCAATTGATAAGCTGGAGTCTGTTACCGCTTCTATAAAGTGTCCTTATATCACTTTTGGACTTACCGGCAAAGAAGACTACTACGCAAGTGATATTACATATGACGAATTTGCACACCCAACATATAAGTTGCACAGCCCTAAGGGTGAATCACTAGTAAGCCTAAAGGTTCCTGGCTTGCACAATGTTACTAATTCCATGGCCGCTATCGCTTTCGCAGATATAGCAGGTCTTGACAGAGAGAGCGCAGTCAATAACCTGGCCAACTTTACTGGAACCGACAGACGATTTGAGAAAAAAGGTGAGATTGGCGGAGTTACAATCATTGACGACTACGCCCACCATCCTACAGAGATTAAAGCAACACTTATGGCTGCCAAAAACTACCCCCATAAGACATTATGGTGCGTATTCCAGCCTCATACCTATACCAGAACCAAGGCTTTTCTGCAGGACTTTGCAGATGCACTTTCTCTGGCAGATAAGATAATTCTTGCAGATATATACGCTGCAAGAGAAAAAAATACCATTGGTATTACTTCTCTTGATTTGAAGAAAAGAATAGATGCTCTCGGAAAAGAATGCTATTACTTCCCAACTTTTGACGAAATTGAAAATTTTCTTTTAGAAAATTGTTCACAATCCGATTTGTTGATAACTATGGGAGCCGGAGATATTGTAAAAGTCGGCGAAAGCCTCCTTGGAGAATAAGTTATGCACATTATCCACCAGATTTTTTAGTTTTATACTATCAGATTTTGGTGGATAATTTTTTATTGATATATGCGCCAAATGACCGCTTTCTATTGATTTGGAAAGTCATTTATCCACTTTGTCCACATTATCCACACAGCGAGAATCCCCAGTGTTTTCAAGGCTTTGCGGGCTTTTACACTGTTTTCATTTTCAATATGCTGTGCTATAATTCAGCTTACACTTATATATGTCATCTTAAGTGATTTTCGGAATGTTTGGGTGAGTGTGAGATAATGAGTAAGTTTTCAGTATACCGTGATGTTGATAACGGTTGTACATATGTTTCTAATCAGTTCATTGATGAATACCTGGCTGAGGCAAATGCTGCCCAGATTAAGGTATATTTATATCTGCTTCGCATGACTGGTACAGCAACCAGCGTGTCTGATATGGCTGATAAATTCAACTACACAGAGAAGGACATCTGTCGTGCTTTGAAATACTGGGAGACCAAGCAGCTGCTTGGCATTAATTATGATATGAGTGGTGCTGTAGTAGGAGTCGTATTATATAGTTCGCCTTCTCCTGCCAAGTATGCCAGCGCAGTTCCTGTACAGACCTTTGTGCCTGTTTCTGTACCTTTCAGTTCTGTTTCGACTGGCAATGTCACTAATGTTGCGTCCCGTTCTGCCGCAGCAGTTAAGTCTGAGCCTGTCAATGAGTTCGCAAAACCTAACTACAGTGCAGATGACCTTAAGTCATTTAAAGAGCAGGAAGAAACTGCCCAGCTCATTTTTATTGCAGAGCAGTATCTGGGTAAAACCCTTAGTCCTGCGGACATCAGATCACTTCTGTTCATCACTGATGTATTGGATTTCTCTACTGATCTGATAGATTATCTTCTCACCTACTGTGTCGACAAAGATAAGAAGAGTTTCAGATATATTGAAGCTGTTGCTGTCAAGTGGGCTGAACAGGGCGTTACTACTCCTGAAGAAGCCAAAGCTGTTTCTGGACGCTTCGACAAATCTGTTTATACCGTTATGCGTGCTCTCGGAAAAAGTGATAATTCACCAACCGACAAGGAAGCTGAGTATGTAAAGAGATGGACCAATGAGTTTGGTTTCAGCACAGACATAATCCTGGAAGCCTGCAACAGATCTGTAATGCTTACAGATAAAAACAGATTTGCTTATACTGATTCAATATTAAAGAACTGGAAACAGTCAGGCGTTGTCAGCACAAGAGATATCAAATCTGTCGATAGTAAATATCAGCCTCAGAAAAAGGTTGCCAACACAAGCTTCCATCAGTTTGATATGAAGCATAACTACAATTTTGATGAGATGGAGAAAGCACTTCTCGGACAACAGTAAGGAGTTTGTCTTGTCGTTCACTAATGCACAATATGATTCAATTAAAAGAATATATGATAACCGTCGAATGGATAATCAGCTCGAGCTGGATAGGCGTAAGGCTTACGTAGAAGCCAATGTTGAAGGTTATCGTGAATTATCAGATGCGATTGTTCATCTTAGTATGGAGCGTGCAAAACAGCTGCTTAATGGAAAATCTAATTCCACAGAGGATCTTAAAGCAACTATTTCAGATCTTATCAGCCAGAAGAAGGCTTTACTCAAAGCAGCCTCATTACCAGAGGATTATCTTGATCCTATATATATTTGTAAAGACTGCAAGGATACTGGATATATTGATGGCAGCAAATGCCATTGTCTAAAAAAGATTTCTATTTCCATGCTTTATTCCAATTCAAATATTGACCAGTACCTGTCTTCTGTTGACTTTTCACAGCTTTCAGATAAATATTACGAAGGCAATGATTTGCTGTCATTTAAAGATACCTACAACAAAGCTATTAATTTTGTTAATAACTTCGATAGCGACTTTAAAAATCTTGTGATTTATGGTACAGTAGGTAGCGGCAAATCACTTATTAGTGCCTGTATTGCAAAAGCATTAATCGAAAAAGAGTATTCTGTTCTCTATTTTAGTGCTTCTGCTCTTATAGATCTTTTTTCAAAGTACACCTTTGATTATAAGAACAAACATGAGATGTACTCGGCCTACTCAGATATATTTGAGTGCGATTTGCTTATAATTGATGATTTGGGTACTGAACAGGTTAATTCATTTTCGATATCTACTTTATTTACCTGTCTCAACGAGCGTGATCTCAACAAAAAATCTACAATTATATCGACTAATTTGTCTCTGGAGGATATTTCAAAGACCTACACTGAGCGAATCTATTCGAGACTTGCTGGTAATTATACTTTCTGCAAGCTATGTGGTCCGGATATCCGTTTTAAAAAGAAATTTAATAACTAGAAAGAGAGGTTTCTTAAGCTTATGTCAAGAAGTGATGAAAAGAGAAAGCTCGACAGTATTCCTGTTGGTTCTCTTGGTATTATTCCATTAAGCGGCTGCCGTTCTCTCGGCGAGAAGGTTGATTCTTACCTGGTTGACTGGAGAACAGAGCGAGAAAATGAGCACAAAAACAGCCTTGCATTTGCTGGATATATGAGAGACTCATATATATTAAAAAGCAAAGTTTCAAGATTTGGTTCCGGCGAAGGAAAAGGTGAAATTCTTGAATCCGTACGAGGTACAGATTTATACATTCTTGTGGATGTATGCAACTACTCTCTTACATATACTGTGGCCGGTCACAAGAACCACATGTCTCCTGATGATCACTACCAGGATTTAAAAAGAGTCATCGCTGCAGTAGGTGGAAAGGCAAGACGTATTACAGTCATCATGCCATTCCTTTACGAAAGCAGACAGCATAAGAGAACCGCAAGAGAGTCTCTTGACTGTGCAATTGCTCTTCAGGAACTTATCAGTATGGGCGTTGATAATATTATCACCTTTGATGCTCATGACCCAAGAGTTCAGAACGCCATTCCATTACATGGATTCGAAACAGTTCAGCCATCTTATCAGTTTATCAAAGGCCTTCTCACTCACGTGAAAGACCTTCAGATTGATGCAGACCATATGATGGTTGTCAGCCCTGATGAAGGCGGTATGAGCCGTGCAATCTATATTGCCAATGTACTTGGTCTTGATATGGGTATGTTCTATAAGCGACGTGATTATACACGAATAGTTGATGGCAGAAATCCAATTATTGCTCACGAGTTCTTAGGTACTAATGTTGCAGGTAAGGATATCATCATTATGGATGATATGATTTCATCTGGTGACAGTATGCTTGAAGTTGCTGCAGAGCTTAAAAAACGTAATGCTAACAGAATCTTCCTTTTCTCAACATTTGGCTTATTCACCAACGGCTTTGAAAAATTCGATAAAGCTTACGATTCTGGACTATTTACTAATGTACTTACCACAAATCTTATATATCAGCCACCAGAGTTACTTGAGCGTGAATGGTACATAAGCTGTGATTTAAGTAAATATATAGCTTTTATAATTGATACTCTTAACCATGATTCATCTATCAGCGATCTGCTTGTTCCAAATGAAAGAATTAACAGCATCGTAGCAAGATATAAATCTGGCGAAGACCTATCAGCACATTAATTTAATATTGGAGGTTTTTCAGATGAAAAAGTATGTAGCTGAATTTATTGGAACAATGACACTTGTTGTATTAGGTTGTGGTACTGCAATGACTGTAGGATGTGGTGTTGACGGTGGTTATGCATTAACTGCTCTTGCTTTTGGTCTTACTATTGTAGCTATGGCATATTCAATTGGTAATATTTCAGGCTGTCACATTAACCCAGCTGTTTCGCTTGGTGTTCTTTTAACTGGCGGTATGGATGTTAAGGAATTCATCTATTACATTATCTCTCAAACACTTGGTGCTTTAGCCGGATCAGGAATTCTCGCCCTCATCTTCTCGCTTGGCGGAATTGAAGATAAGACAGGCGGTTTTGGTTCTAACGGTCTTGCTGGTGTAGGCGGAAACGCAATTGCTGGTCTCTTAGTTGAAATAGTTCTTACATATATCTTTGTAACAGCTATTCTTGGTGTTACTAGCAAGAAGGCTAACCACGGTTCTTTCGCTGGTGTTGTTATTGGTTTAACTCTTGTTGTAGTTCATATCCTTGGTATTGGATTAACAGGAACAAGCGTAAATCCAGCACGTAGTATTGGACCTGCTATTGTAGCTGCTATTTCAGGCAATACAGCTCCTATCGCATGTATCTGGGTATTTATTGTTGGTCCTCTTGTAGGTGCTGCACTTGCTGCTTGTGTTTATAAAGCTCTTGAAGCAGATAAATAATCAATGATGATATTATGAATTTACAGGCATTGTCCTGAAATACTAAAGAGTAGTTCCTTACGAACTACTCTTTTTATTATCTAATCTATATTAATTCTATTTCTTTTACATATATCATGTATCAGATTTATTCCTTTTACACTAACCAGTGTATTCAATTCTATTCCTGTACCTTTAACGCATATGTCAAAAATCTGTTACCATTTCCCGCGAATATTTCTCGGGATTCACTAATGCCCTTTTTATAGATTTCTTTGCTGCCAGGATCAAACCATGCCATGTTCTGCTCATTATATCCTATCAGTAATACTGTGTTACCATTGTCCAATACGGCCATAACAGGTATATCTTTATCAAGATAATACATTGCTACATCCATGGTACAGCCTGTCAGATTTAGTACATATGCATTACTCAGGTTATCCTTGAGAATCTGATATGGATTATTCCCCTTAGCAAGCATATATTCTGTATTTCTGGATATACCCTGCAATTTTAGCATTGTATCCAGACACACTGTCATGGATGTCTGATCATCAGGAATACTGTCAGCCTTAATAGCCATTATCTGATTTCTTACTACGGTTTCTCCGCGTTTATACAGTTCATTTCCTTTAGTATCTATTACAAGTCCCCTATTATCGTAAGCCTCAGCAATAGCAACTGCTTCTTCATTATGAATAGAGCTGATATGACCTCTGACATATAACAGATATCTTTCATCCGCCTTTTGATGATTTACAATAACCTCTTTGCCACCTTCGAAAATCACTTCCTTAGGTGTAAGAAATTTGAGAGACTTGGAATCAACATTTTTCTTAAGCTCTATCTGATATATGTTCTGAAAAACATCAATAGCCACTTTCTTGATTACATTTTTTCCAGCATTATCGCTCTCATTATAAGTTATCTGATCATCATATATCTCTTCATATGATCCCTCCGCGGTCTTCCTTACTCTCTTCAGAGATATCTGATTATCATTAATAGTTCCTTTTGTGATATATATATCATCAAAAGTATATTCCTTAAGCACAGCTCCATACTCTGATCTGATAACAATTCGATTCATTAGCAGAGTAGTATCACCTATGGCATTACTGATAACTTCATCCTGATAGCTTACTCCGTAGATCAAATCTTCATCCATGAATCCTATCGCCTTCAGGCATTCCTGCGGTTGCTTTTCTACAGTACTGATAAAACCATCATCCAAATCTAAAGTAATGAGTTCTGCAGTAATCTCATCTTCTTCCTGCCATACAGCTTTTCTTCCACTGGCAGACACAAAAAGAGTATCCTGAATAATATTATCAGCTATAGTTTTTTCCTCAAGCGTATCAAGATTTATTTCCTCGATATTGCCATCAATCATTACATATAAAATACGCTTATTATTCAGGTTGCTGAGTTTATCAACATCTGCCATCAGAATCTCTGGTGACTTGTCATATTTTATAAAGACCTGCTCCTCAATAGTATTCAGTAGACTGTTGTAATACTCAACAAGTACACCCGCCTGTCCTTCATGGGTACCACGATTCATATACCCGTATACCATAAATGTAACATTACCATTTTCCTCTACTGAGAGAACCTTGATTTTCGACTTATTATATATTTTTCTTAAGTCAGTGTCTCCTGCCTCATAATAAGCATACAGAGTTGCAAATTTGTTGGCTGAAATATCATAGCTAAACAATCTGTTACAGTTTTCTATGACCAGGATATTGCCGTCTTCACTTTCAGTAGTAACTGGTTTATCGCTTTGAATACCAAGGACAATCTTATTATTAACAAGTGACTCCTTTTCCGCCACAAGTATATCGCTCATTGTTCTGTTAAAATCAATGAGGAAAAATCTGTCCTGCCCCTGCCTGATTACATAATCCTCTTCAACATTGTAATAGTTCATAACATTGCCAGAACTAACACTTACAACATAATCCAGCTTAGCTGACATCATATTTGAGGAAATATCATATATAGTTGTATCTATATCACTAACAATTCTTGGATTGGTACTTCCCCATCCCAGCTGCGTAATATTACTGTGTATTGTAACATTCCCCAATGTTGTGTTATCACTGTCTGAGCTGGGCTCCATATATTTGGATAATTCTTTTACGCTTGTGGATGCAAAAGTTTTAGAATTAAAATCTAAAATAAATCCTAGTTTTGGACCTATTTCCAGCTGATCATTACATATAATCCTGGCGTAGTAGTAAACCTCTCTTCCGTCATCCAGATTAAGAACAAAATTGAGATTATATTCCTTATCACGCTCAATCAGATCTTTTAGGTTAATTTCTCCACTAAATTTGCCCTTTTTATTTTCATAACTTCCTGCAACCGTATTTTCTATCAGTCTGCTTCCGTCCAGATTCCTAATTTCATAAGAAACCTTATTAACTCCTGTAGAATATGAATTAACAGAGAAGTTTAGTATTCTGTCTTCACCAATTGGAGATATACTGTCGCGCATGGTTCCATTGTCCATTCTGTCCACATATCCATGCATAGTGTTTACGGACTTACCATCGTAAACTATGCTGACAACAGGAAGTGTTGCCTCCTGCATCTCCACTGTCATATCAGTTGTACCCTGGTTAAGTATTATATTAGATGTAACCAAAGCTACAAAAAATACAATAACAATCACCAGCCATCGTATCCATACTTTTTTCACAAAACTACCTTTATGTAACAAAGGACCATGATAACCATGGTCCTTTACAAACAATTACTTTAATACACTAATTCTTGCCACAGCTCGCTGTAAAGCAGTCTCTGCTCTGACAATATCAGTTGTTGATGCATGTTCTGCTATAAGCTTCTCAGCTCTGTCTTTAGCAGCTTCAGCTCTTGCCTTATCAATCTCATTAGGCCATTCAATGATTTCAGCAAGGATAGTAACCTTATCCTGAAGAATCTGAACAAAGCCAGAATGTAAAGCAGCCTTAAGGACTTCGTCACCTGTGATAGTCAATACACCCGGCTTAACGATTACTGTCATAGGAATATGATTCTTATATACACCTATCTGTCCTTCAGTGGTATTGAACTCAACCATACTTGCTTCGCCTTCATAGAAGGTTCTGTCTGGTGTGATGATTGAAAGTTCAAATGTCTTGTTATCATCTGCCATCTTGAAGCCTCCTCTACTTTACGCGAGCGAGTACATCATCTATGCTACCTGCATTAAGGAAGTAACCTTCTGGGATGTCATCATGCATACCTTCGATGATTTCCTTGAAACCTCTGATTGTTTCAGAAACTGGAACATACTTTCCTTCAAGACCTGTAAACTGTCCTGCTACGAAGAATGGCTGTGAAAGGAATCTCTGTACCTTTCTTGCTCTTGATACTACGAGCTTATCTTCTTCTGAAAGTTCATCCATACCAAGAATTGCAATGATATCCTGTAATTCCTTGTATTTCTGAAGAATTTCCTGAACTCCACGTGCTACATTATAGTGATCCTCACCAACGATACGTGGGTCAAGAATACGTGATGTAGACTCAAGTGGATCAACAGCTGGGTAAATACCAAGCTCAACGATTGAACGACTAAGTACTGTTGTAGCATCCAGATGCGCAAATGTTGTAGCTGGAGCTGGGTCAGTTAAGTCATCGGCTGGAACATATACAGCCTGAACTGATGTAATAGAACCATTCTTTGTTGAAGTGATACGCTCCTGAAGAGCACCCATTTCTGTCTGTAATGTAGGCTGGTAACCTACAGCTGAAGGCATACGTCCAAGAAGCGCTGAAACCTCTGAACCAGCCTGTGTAAATCTGAAAATGTTATCGATGAAAAGAAGAACGTCCTTTCCACCCTTATCACGGAAGTACTCCGCCATAGTAAGTCCAGTAAGACCTACTCTCATACGAGCTCCTGGTGGCTCGTTCATCTGACCAAATACCATTGTAGTCTTATCGATAACGCCAGACTCCTTCATTTCATAGTAAAGGTCATTTCCTTCTCTTGTACGCTCACCTACACCTGTGAATACTGAATATCCACCATGCTCTGTAGCGATATTTCTAATAAGCTCCTGGATAAGTACTGTCTTACCAACACCAGCACCACCAAAAAGACCAATCTTACCACCCTTCTGATATGGGCAAAGTAAGTCAACTACCTTGATACCTGTTTCAAGGATTTCTGCTTCAGTAGCCTGCTCACTGAATTCTGGTGCAGGTCTGTGAATTGGCTCATAGGTTGTAACCTCTGGAGCTGCTATATTATCTATAGGCTCGCCAAGTACATTAAACATTCTGCCTAATGTATTCTCGCCTACTGGAACTGAAATAGGAGCACCGGTTGCTACTGCATCCATTCCTCTTACAAGTCCATCTGTAGGTCCCATGGCAATACATCTAACTGTATCATCACCTAAGTGCTGTGAAACTTCCACTACCAGAGTACCGGCATTGTTATTTCTCTCAATCTTGATAGCTTCATTAATTTCTGGAAGCTTGCTTCCAGCGAATTTAATATCAAGAACGGCACCGATAATCTGAGTAATCTTTCCTGTCTCTGCCATCTTAGTATCCTTTCTGTTTTACTATTTAATCTCACAAATGCTATACAAAAGTACCGCCTTGCGTTCATTTTGCTAATTATGAAATAGCCTGTGCACCCGCAATAATTTCTGTTAATTCCTGAGTAATAGAGCCCTGTCTTGCTCTGTTGTACTGGAGTGTCAACTTGTCTATCATCTCTTCTGCGTTGCTGGTTGCTGAATCCATAGCCTGCATACGTGCACCATTTTCACTCGCAACTGATTCAATCATTGCACCGTAAATAATGCTTGCAACATACTTCGGAATAATAAGCTCAAGTGCTTCTTCTTCCGCTGGCTCGAAATTCATAGGAACTTTATCCTCTGCATCTACAACAGCTTCCGAATCATGGTCAACAGGAAGCAGTTTCATTAATGTAGGTACATGTGAAACTGTATTCTTAAATGCTGTATAAGCAAGATATATCTCACCTATTTCACCGGCACGATAGCGATTAAGTATAGTCGCACATAGGCGCATAGCATCTACATAATCAGGTGCCTCTATCATCTCTGAATAATCTTCCGCTAACTCATATCCATATCTGTTAAATGCTTCACGGCCCTTCTTACCTACTGTGTACATAACAAGTTCTTCCTTCTTAAGTTCACCTCTGGTAATAAGCTTAACAACATTGGAGTTGTAACCGCCTGCAAGTCCTCTGTTACCAGATATAACGATTACAGCCTTTTTAGCTGAATCATTACCAGTAACATATGGATGGTTAATAGTTCCTGCTTTCGCAAGCATCTCATGTACTGTGTTGTACATATAACTGAAATATGCTTTTGAATTAAGCGCATGCTGTTTAGAACGCTGTAACTTAACTGTAGAAACCAGCTTCATAGCTTTTGTGATCTGCTGTGTACTTTGTATACTGCCTTTACGTCTCTTGATATCTCTCATAGAGGCCATAAATAATCACCCTACTTTCTATGAAAACTGTGCTTTAAACTCATCAATAGCTTTCTTCAGTGTTGCTTCGTTTTCTTCTGTAATAACCTTCTCCTGTGCGATAGAAGCTGGAATTTCAGGATACTTTGTATCAATAAACTCAAACAACTCTTTTTCAAATCTAGTGATATCTGCTACAGGAACAGATAATAAATACTTATTTGTTGCAGCATAGATAATGATTACCTGATACTGTACAGGCATTGGCTTGTACTGTGGCTGCTTAAGTATTTCCTTAATTCTTTCACCCTGTGCAAGCTTTTCCTTTGTATCATCATCAAGTTCTGAACCAAACTGTGCAAATGCAGCAAGTTCACGATACTGAGCAAGCTCAACACGGATAGGAGCAGAAATCTTCTTCATAGCCTTAATCTGAGCAGCACCACCAACTCGTGATACTGAAAGACCAGCGTTAACAGCAGGTCTGAAACCTGAGTTGAACATTTCTGTCTCAAGATAAATCTGTCCATCTGTAATAGAAATTACGTTTGTTGGGATATAAGCTGATACGTCACCAGCCTGTGTCTCAATAATAGGAAGGGCTGTTAATGAACCACCGCCATACTGCTCATCCATACGTGCAGCTCTTTCAAGAAGTCTGCTATGAAGGTAGAATACATCACCTGGATAAGCTTCACGTCCTGGTGGTCTCTTAAGAAGTAATGAAAGTGTACGATATGCAGTAGCATGCTTACTTAAATCATCATAGATTACAAGTACATCACCGCCGTTTTCCATCCACTCTTCACCAATAGCACATCCCGCATATGGAGCGATGTACTGAAGTGGAGCAAGCTCGCTGGCTGTAGAAGCAACTACAGTTGTATAAGCCATAGCGCCATACTCTTCAAGAGTCTTTACGATGTTTGCAACTGTAGAAGCCTTCTGTCCAATTGCTACGTAAATACACTTAACGTTCTGTCCCTTCTGATTAATAATTGTATCAAGTGCTATAGCAGTCTTACCTGTCTGTCTATCACCGATAATCAACTCTCTCTGGCCTCTTCCGATTGGAACCATCGAGTCAATAGCCTTAATACCTGTCTGCAATGGTGTATCAACGGATTTACGTGTAATAACACCTGAAGCTACTCTTTCAATCTGTCTAAATTTGTCAGTCTGAATAGGTCCCTTACCATCGATAGGCTGACCTAATGCATTAACGACACGACCAAGAAGCGCATCGCCTACTGGAACCTCAACAACTCGTCCGGTAGTCTTTACGATATCGCCTTCATTGATATTTCTACTATTTCCTAAAAGAACAACACCTACGTTGTCTTCCTCAAGGTTAAGTACCATACCGAATACTTCGCCTGGGAACTCAAGAAGCTCACCCTGCATAGCCTTTTCAAGACCATGTACTCTGGCAATACCATCGGCAACCTGAATTACTGTACCAACATCTGATACTTCAAGCTCGCCTGCATATCTCTTGATCTGATCCTTTATGACTGAACTTATTTCTTCTGGTCTTAAATTCATGGATCTGTTCCTTTCTAAAGTGCAGCTACACCATAACTTTCATCATGTCCTGCTGCATTTTTAAAATCTTTGTATGAATGCTACTATCAACAACTCTGTCTCCGATTCTAATCTGCATACCGCCAATCAGCTCTGGATTAACTGCATAATGCATTTCCATCTCTTTGAACTCTGTTGTCTCAAGAAGTCTCTTCTCAACACTCTTCTTCTGGTTATCGCTCAGTTCCATTGGTGTTGTAACATATGCAACTCCAATCCCCTTTATCTGCTTAACCTCATCCAAAAAGTATGAGAGTATTTCATCTATCTGGGCATATCTGCCTTTGCTGATTACACTTGCGAAGAAACCAACCAGTTCACTACTGATTCTTCCTTCAAATACTTTTTTCATAACATCCTGTTTTTCATCAACTGTAATTCGTGGATTATTCATCAGTTTTCCGAAATCAGGGTTATCATTAAGTATTGCTGTGATAGCTGTGATCTCTTCTGTGAAAACATCAATCTTGTTTTCTTCTACTGCAATCTCCAAAAGCGCATCCCCATATGTTTTGGAAATTAGCTTAGCCATGTGCCATCACCTATTTCTTTCAATGTTTCATCAACAAGACGCTCCTGAACAGATACATCCATGCTGTCTCCTACTGCTTTCTGTGCCATAGCAGAAGCAACAGTAATCATCTCTTTCTTCACGTCATCTTTAACTCGAAGTTTTTCCTGCTCTGCTTCAGAATTAGCTCTGTCAATAATCAGATGTGCTTCTTCTTTTGCCTTTGCAACTATAGATGCTTCGTTGTCTAAAGCTTTCTTACGAGCTGCACTTAAGATACTTTCAGCTTCCTTATCGATGCTCTTAAGCTTCTCTTCGTACTCAGCTTTCAATGTAGCAGCTTCTTCCTGATTTTTTTTAGCCTCATCAAGCTCGCCTTTGATTCTTTCCTGTCTCTTGCTCATAAAATCCCTTGCCGGATTGAATAAGAAATATGAAAGAAAGAAGAACAGCGCTATTACAGCTATGAGTGTTAAAAACGAATCTGCCAAAAGCTGAAAATCAAGATCAAATAATCTTGGTTCCATCTCTGCACTAAGCATCATAATTCCTGTTTTCCCTAATACGTTCAACTTATAAGCCTCCTTTCCTGATATTTAATAAATACTAAAGGCTTATTTTGCCAAAGGCTTAACGAAAATAAGAATCATTGCGATTAACAGACCGTACAAACCTGTTGTTTCTGCAACGGCCTGACCAAGTAACATAGTACCTGTAATATCAGACTTAGCACCTGGGTTACGTCCTACTGCGTTAGCTGCATAACCAGCTGCAATACCCTGACCTACACCAGGTCCGATACCTGCGATAACTGCAAGACCAGCACCTATTGCTGAACATCCTAAAATAAAATTTGTGTTGAAATCCATTATTGTATCCTCCTAAATAAATTATTCCGTATTCATTGCATCTGATATGTATGTCATTGTAAGCATACAGAAAACGTATGTCTGTATCGCTCCAGAGAACATATCAAAATAAACATGTAGAGCCGCCGGCCAGATAATGGCAATCTTGCTCAGCAGTCCATATATCAACGCCATCATTACAGTTCCAGATAAGATATTCGCAAAAAGACGAAGCGATATCGAAATAGGAACGGCTATATCACCAATGACATTGATTGGAGCCCAGAATACCCATGGATCACAAAGACCCTTGAGGAATCCGGATACCTTCTGGTACTTAATCTTGTTGAAGAATATCAACGTGAATGTAAGTAAACCAAGTGGTAATGTGGTACCATAGTCCGCTGTAGGAGGGCGTAAGCCCAGCAAACCAGAAAGGTTGCTCACAAGAATAAAAATGAAAATAGAGCCGATGTAGTTTCTGAACTTGACTCCATTTTTACCCATGGTGCCGTCTACCATACCGTCGAGCATCTCAACTATCAGTTCCACTACATTCTGGAATCCAGTTGGGACATCGTCAGCGTGCTTCATAGCTCTTCCAGCCAGAAATGCAAAAAGCATTATTCCCAAAAGCACTATCAGGCAACACACATGAGTGGTTGTTATCCACACCTGATGACCGAAGAAGCTATATGAAAACACACCGTGTATCATAAAGTCGACTTCATTATCGGCGGACAACAGTATTCCCATGTCCATATGTTCACCTCCTTATTTTATTTTGAAGATTTATGTAATAATCTATTAATTACCGGTTGTATATAAGCTCCCACTTTCAGGCCCATAATTCCCAGAAAAGCCGAAAGAGGATAAGCAAAATCCGTCACGCACACTCCTAAAAACACCAGCAGAATAACTGCATATCTTATCATACTCTGCTTAATGGCAAAGGCTCTGGCCGCTCCCTCATTATCTGCATTAACAGTAAGATTTCGATCCAGACTCCACCACATATGATATGCGCAGGCAAGTGCAAGCACAGTACCCATCCACAACCCCAGTGTGTACTTCATTATACTTTTAACAAAGAACATTCCTGCAAGTTGGGAAATGACAGCAAATACCAGTATTCCAATCAGCAGTCCTAAAAGTGTTTCATCAATCTTTTTTGTCTTACTGCTCATCTTTATGAATCTCCGCTATTACTGTAAGTCTTCTTGGCTAACAGATAAACATTTCTTCCTCCAGCTATGGCTCCAACAAAGAAAAAAATCACAAACCATATCTGTGTTCCAAAATAATTATCTATATAATATCCTGCAAAAGAACACATAAAAATGGGGACCAGCATACTAATTGCAAACTGTGTAACAAATGTTAAAATCTTGAAATTATTATGCTTTGAATCCACTTACTTATCCTTTCACACAATTAATAGTATTATACATTATCATTAATATAGTGTAAAGAAAATGTGCCACTTTTGGAGTATATTACACTGTTGACTTCTATATTTTTTGAGAGTAATATTGTATAAAATATTAAAGATATTTTTCTTTATTATCTGACAATTCAAGCAATTCAGGAGGCTGGCGTATGGACTTTCCAGTATTGTACCGCAGACGACTAATACCAGATGAATGCGTACTGTTAAAGGATGATGAGATTCTTTACATGGACGACTCAATTCTTGTCACCAAATGGGTTACACTCAAGCCAAGAAAAGATTTCCACCACGGTTATTCATGCTATTTTTTTAAAGAAGGCTATAAAGTAAGCCAGTTCCTGTCAGAGGATGATTCACTAGTATACTGGTACTGCGATATCGTAACTTATCTTCATGATAAAACTGCCAATTCCCTGACCGTAGTTGACTTACTTGCAGATGTGGTCGTAATGCCTGATGGCAGAGTTGATGTTATGGATTTGGATGAACTGTGTGAAGCCAAAGAGAAACTGCTCATCACCGATCAACAGTTTTTCACTTCCATAAAGCAGTTAGGCAATCTGGTCAAACTAATTCAGGACGGAGATTTTTCAACGCTTACCGATAAACTAATAAAACATATATCACCGTAAAAACTAATAAAACATATATCACCGTAAGGTTCTCAAGACCGCATAAAGCATCCGGATTCACGTGCAAAAACCACCTATCATTTACGATAGATGGTTCATCAAGCGGTGTTATCTCTCTTTTTTCGCATATTATGCATTTTTTTAATGTATAACCTGCGATTAATCTAGACTATAAAAAATAATTATCAATTCTTGTATTTTCTCCAGTTACACATATATAAGTGTTCCCCTCAAAATCTTCTGGAAGTACCACCCTGCCAGATACAAGAATTAAATCATTTTCAACCTTTAGTGTAATAATATTATTTTCTCTTTTTGCAGTGATTGTATACTCCAGCCCCTCCTTATTCTTGGATAGCCAGTTGTTCCAGTCTACAAAAGCTTCTTTTCTGTACAAAGAGTTCTCTTCACTACAGGTTATACCAGTTTTCCAGCTATATCCAGCACACATAAATACAGCCAATTCTTTATAATCCTGGCCTACAGGCTCCCCATCCGCAGATGTGTAAATGATAACTGTGGGAACATTCCATATGTATTCAGCACCCTCATCTGTCTTTGATGTAAAACGCACCTGTTTTTCCTCTTGACCAATCAAAGACAACTTTTTAGGATTACACCAGTTATCTACTGTGCAGATGAATTCCGCAAAATATTTTATAGAAGCATCTGACATAAGCTTTTCTTCTGACTTTATACTCTTTGGATTATAATCCGCCCAAAATTCATTGCTTTTAATTTCATTAATAATTTCGTATTTCTCATCTATTTTTTCGCGCATGTCATAATCAACATCTGCATCAATCATAGAGATCATATGCTTTGCAACCAGCGGATCAAACTGTGTTCCAATGCCCTTCCATATTTCCTGTTTTACGATTTTCTGGTCAAGGGTATTTCTATAGCTTCTTTGGGAAGTCATGGCATCATATGAATCAGCAACCGCTATTATTCTGGCAAGTAATGGGATTTCTTCCCCCATAGCATTACTTGGGTACCCCTTACCATCATATCTTTCATGGTGATACTTTGCTCCTAACGCGAGATATGGCATATCTTCTATCTTTGTAAGTATTTTTTCACCACGCGCAGGATGCGATTTGATTACTTCAAACTCCTCATCAGTTAATCTGCCTGTTTTGTTGATAATATTTTCCGAAATAGCTATTTTGCCAACATCATGAACCAGGCCAGCATAAAATACTTTTTTGCATTCAGTGCTTGACAGATTCAGTTTCTGCGCCAGTTTTAGTGCATACTGTGCTACCCTTTCTGAATGCCCATGTGTATATGCATCTTTAGCATCTATACTAGAAGCCAAAGCCTGAATGAGTTCATCCAACATTCTTTCAGAAGTTTGACGCTCAATATCTCTTTTACTGTTTTCAATTTCTGACTGTTTACACATTAGTGCATATGAAATGTTTACAGCAATTCCCGCAACAAGCATTAATATCCATATAAAACTTGTTATTGCAAATATTACTGCTTCACGCCCCTGCAAATACCCTTTGCGCGTCTGATATTCAACTGCATAATCCGGTTTAGAAAAATCCTCGCTGCTATCCCAATATATAATAACGCCAATAGAAACCTGCCCTGGACCATTAGCTGTTGCTGCAAACGATAGTTCCTTTGCTTCTTCATTAGGATAATATACAAGATAATCCCCAGCCTTTAATGGAAAAAGAAAAATATCTCCATCCTCATAATATGAAAGAATAACTTCTGACTTATCAAAGTTTCTTAAGTCAAGTATCTGTACCTTTTCTCCTGAACTTACAAACTGGTGTATTTCCACGAGTCCGCACCATGCAGCATTTACATAGCAGTCCTCTGTAATATCCAAACGCAATTTCCAATCAGACACCTCTATTTCACTCTGGTTTTTGAATACGCCCTCGAATGAGCAGGCATTTAAGTCAATTGTTTTGTCTCCAATGTGAGCTGTTCTCGTCCAGGATACATCACTTCCGTTTTGAGGAGTGAAAGTAAACGTATAATCACTCTGCTCATCCCCAACGGTAATTTTGTGTATTCTATTATTGAATTGATTTGTTCTATATACATGAATAACGAAGTTTAGCACAATAAAAAAAGCAAAAACCAGCATGAATATAATATAATATTTTCTTTTTTTCATAGATACCGCTCCATTTTTAGATATTCACTGTCACACTCTCAGTAGACTAATCAGTGGTTACCCTGATATCTGCAATGATACATTTTTCACCGGATACAGAAACATATAACGGCGCCTTATAGTCGCCCGGAAGTTCTACCTTTCCGGTAAGGTCAATCAGTTCATTCTCAATAAGGAGAGAAATGACATTCTTTTCTCTTTGAACCGCGATGCGATACTCAAGACCTTCCTTATTCTTGGAAAGCCAATTCTTCCAATCCACGAACGCTTCCTTTCGGATGAGATTATCCTCTTCGCTAACCGTGTCACCCACTTTCCAACTATAGCCTGCGCACCTGAACACTGCCAGTTCCCTGTAATTCACACCTACTGGTTCCCCATCATCAGAGGTATACAGGAATAAACTAGGAACATTCCAGATATACTCTGCATCTTCATCGGTCTTAGAAATAAACTTCACTTTGGTTTCTTCAGCTGCTATTTCAGTTATCCTGACAGGTTTCGTCCATTGGTCGGTCGTACATATAAATTCTCCGAAATACTTAATGTCTGGAGCAGACATCACTTTTTCTTCGGATATCTTACTGATTGCATTGTAATCCTCCCAGAATTCATTCGTTTGAATTTCATTAATCGTCTCGTATTTCTCGTCATCCTTTTCACGCATATCATAATTCACATCTGCATCGATGAGAGCAATCATATGCTTTGCGATCACAGGATCAAACTGCGTTCCGATTCCCTTCCAGATCTCCTGCTTTACAATACTTTGTTTCAAAATGTCGCGATAGCTTCTCTTTGAAGTCATCGCATCATAAGAATCAGCAACAGCAATAATTCTCGCAAGAAGTGGAATTTCCTCACCCTTTGCGCGGCATGGGTAACCAAAGCCGTCATATTTCTCGTGATGATATTTTGCTCCAACGGAAAGATATGGCATATCCTCTACCTGAGACAAAATCTGACTTCCTCGTCCTGGATGCGATTTAATCACAGCGAATTCCTCATCCGTAAGTTTGCCGGGTTTATTGATAATCTGATCCGGGATTGCAATCTTTCCCACATCATGTAGAAGGCCGGCATAGAAGACTTCCTTGCATTCCTGACTCGACATACCCATGGCCTGTGCCAGCTTCAGGGCATACTTTGCCACTCGCTCGGAATGACCATGTGTATATTCATCCTTAGCATCGATGCTGGAAGCCAGAGTTTTAATCATTTTATCCAGCATTTTCTCTGTAGTTTTACGCTCAACTTCCTTTTTGCTCAGCTCGTTCTCGGTTCTGTTGTGCATGATTGTTAATGGAATATTGGTTACAATCCACACCAGTGTCAATGCAACAAGAGCAACACCTAATCTAAAAAATGTTATAAACGCCGTGGCTTCATAGGCTTCCTTGCTTTTCTCCACAATATAGGTATAGCTTTCCAAAACCGAGGTCTGATCAGCCGAATCCAGCACTTCTACGACGAAGTAATGGATTCCACTCGGAATATCAAAATAGGAGATCTCCTGTAATTCACTTGCCAGAACCATAGAAGGTTCGTCGTCGACACCCGTCAAATAGAATCGAATATAGGGATCGGTAGTTGTATAGTTATACAGTTCCAAAGCCAATGTGACCTTCTTTGTCCCAGCAGGAACAAATATCTCCCTGCATACAGTCGCATCAGATTTTGTTTTATCCAACAATACCGATTTCATGTTGATCTTGTAGGAATCGACATCGAGCGCATAATCACCGCAGTCCAGCTTATATATGCCAGTATTGCCTGCGAAATACAGAATATCATCGTCTGTCATGTAGTTTCGTGCGTTGCTGGCTACACTTCCAGGCAGTCCCATCTTCTCATCCAGGTGATGGACATTCATCGGTCCGAAGGACATCAACTCGTCATAGTTCACGATATAAATGCCTGCGGTGGACAGGACTACGACATCATTTTTTGTAGTCTGAAACAAATCGGTGTTGTTGTAAAAAGGGAATTCCTCAAATTCTCTGATGGAATAATCCGGATACATATAACAAAGTCCACTGCCTGAGAGTACAAAATATCCATCCCCGGATATGTCCTTGTACATATTCAGGATTACCCCGGATGGAAGTCCATCCTGGTGAGTGATGTAGGTCTCCACCTGTCCGTCCTTGATAATACAGATTCCGTCTCCGTTTGTTCCTGCAAATATAGTATGCTCATCCACAGCCAACAGGCACAAAGCATAGGCTGGCTTCATTTCCTCGTTGTTCTTCAGTGTAGAAACAATCTCATGATTACGTATAAATGAAATTCCGGAATAGGTAGACGCCGCAATGCTTCCATCCGATAATTCGATAGTACATCTTGCTCTTTTGGAAGGAAGTCCGTTTTCAGGGCTATAGTTATAGATTTCATCTTCTGAGACGATCTCATAAAAGCCCTCCGTATCCGTAGCTACCCACAGATTATTCTGCGAATCCACATTCAAGGCTCGAACATACTTCCCCTGAAATAGTTCTGTATATGGACTCTCTACACTGCAGGATCTTTCTTCATCCAATATGTAAAGGCCATCATCGGCGCCAACATACAAATGTCCATTCCAAAGCTTCACGGTATTGGTGCCTTTTTTCTCCACATTGCAAATATCAAACAAATTACTGAAGGAAGATGGACTTAACTCCAAAAGGCCACAACGATAGGAGGTAAACCAGATGTTTGCCTGATAATCTTCCATAATTTTATCAATAGAACTGTTAAAATCTCCCGAGTTCACCAAATGGAACACTTCATTCTTATCTATATATCCGACTCCATTGTTGCCTGCAAGATACATGATTTGATCCTGGCTGACCAGAATGTTCTTAAGAGAATCGATGCCCTCAATATGACGGGTCTCTTTGATGACAAATGTACCATTTTGGACATTGGCTCTATAGAGATTAGCATTTGCTCCAGCCAGATACACCTCCGAACCTGAAACAACCCAAGTGCCATTGATAACCTCCTCACTAGAGAAAACATCACAAACCTTTCCATCCTGGATTAGGAACACTTCGCCTGCATTTGTAGTTGCCAGCACAGCGCCCTCCGGTGTGATTGTCTGATTCTTTGCGTAAAGAACATCTGGAATGGTATCGACCAGCTGTAGTACAGAACCATCAAAATGAATCACTACCATTTCATTAACGGTACCAACGTAATAGGTTTCTTCGCCAACCTGCATAATCGAACGAATGGCATTGGAAGGCAGACCATCTTCGTCTGTCAGCTCGAATATTCTTTCATCCTTGGTCCTTACCACAAGACCGGTTCCGTTTGTTGCAATCCATAAATTGTCCTCATTATCCACATAGAGTGCTGAACAGGAACGCGCTGCTGGAATATCTCGTACCATCACAAATTCCGTACCATTGAATTTGTAAAGTCCACCATAGGTTGCGACCCAGATACAGCCATCCTCTGTCTGAGCGATTGCATTGGCTGCACCACCCAAAAGTCCATCGCTAGAGCTATAGATTCTCTGAACGAAATTGTCACCTGAAGCAGCCTGCGCTTCTAATGGAAAACAAAATAAAGAAGCAGCTATCACTCCAAGCAGAAGGCAAACAGCTGTGTCGGCAGATCTCATCTTTTTTCTCAGACTACCAATCACCTTCACAATACGAACAATGCAGAAAACAACAATAATTGTGACGAATGAATCCAGGCAAGCTGCAATAAGTGATGGCAATGTGTATTTAAAAAAAGTGCCGATATGAATGAAATCCATGTATGCAATCGATACGTCACACATTTCCAATCCGGTATAACCTTCATAGAAAAATCCGTTGACCGCAATCATAACGACTCCACGTACTACCGCAACCAGGGAATACATACTAATGGCCTTATATACGCTTTCCAGTGCTTTACCGTTCCTTGCAGATCTTCCGAAGAGCCAGGCGGTGAACAACATAGGAATAACGAATGATATCTCCCTGGCTAAAGAAATATTCTTGACACATACACCACTGGCCACTCCAAAAAAGGTTGCTGAAGCTACTGTAATTATTCCGGAAACTATTCCGCCATAATATGAAGCAATCATGATACCAATATAGTGCAGATACAAAGGAAGCCCCCCATTCTGTAGACAGAACCATCTTCCTCCGACGCTTATAGTCATTCCTATCAGCGTAATCAAAATATTCATTTTCCAATTTTTCTTCATTTCTATACCATCCAACTTCAGTATTCGCCTTATTTATTCCATTATATTACACTTACACAAAAAAAAGGAACTCAAATTGAGTTCCTTTAGCAGCGCTACAAGGATTCGAACCTTGAAAATGACATTGAATTACCACCGCGTGGTCCGAGTCAAAATACTGCTATTACTATACTATTAAATTTATAATACTATCTTCATCCCAGAACGCATTCGGAAATATAGATATATCTTCTTTATGCTTCCTTATGATTCTTTCTGCTTTATCAGTATTATCGTAGACATGCATTATATCACAAAGTTTCATTAATTCTTTTATATTTGCAAGAGACTTGCTTTATCTATCAATAATTTTATCGGTAGGAACATCATGTCCACCTTTTGAAACGCGTGTTGCAACCCTGTAGACATTTAGTTCAGGATCAGCTGTTAGTACAAACACACACTTAATAAAATAACCTTCTTCTTTTGCTTTTCTTAAAATATTCATCTTATAATCCGAAGACAAAACTGTTTCAAAAGAGAAATCTTCTTTTTTATCTATTGACTCATATCGCATATTATCAGCTAATTTTGCTGCTTTAAGATTATTCATTCCGGTAAAAGCAACAATATCATCTGCATTTGTATATTGCCCCTTGACTTCAAACAAAGACTTAATAGTGCTTTTACCAGATCCATTAGGACCAGCAAAAACAAGCAGACTTGGCTTAAGTATCTTATTATCCAATGTTTACTCTCTCCCCAGATGGATTTAATAAATATGGTTTTTTAGTTTCTCTATCATACATTGCAATTGGCTTTTTACATACCTTAGCCTGCCTCTTTGCGATTGCAACAGCTTCACGAGCTCTTCTGTCCATCTCTGCATCTTGTTCAGAAATAACACCATTTTCCAGCATCTTCACTGTCGATGTATTTTTCTTAACAACTTTAATCTTCATATCATTTATTATTATATCTTTTTTGATTACTGCATTTTTCTTGTCCATCTAATACCTCACAGAAAAGACCTATTACTTCTATACATTAATATTATATATCATACTTCACTATCATTATAATATCAAATTCCAATAATTGTTAAAAAAGATATAAAAGGCTGATAATAAAAAACGCTATTTTTCAACGTTTTTTCCACTATTTCACTTTATAGTTTTCTTTATAGTTGTGGTCAAAATAGTGCATTTTCAACCTATTTTAGACCAGTTTTTTGAGTTTATTCTGATTTACTGCTCAAATACATTTCTCAAAGCATATATCACCACGAAGTTCACAATCCCGCATAAGCACTGCATTTACGCACAAAAAAAGGAACTCAAATTGAGTTCCTTTAGCAGCGCTACAAGGATTCGAACCTTGAAAATGACGGAGTCAGAGTCCGTTGCCTTACCATTTGGCGATAGCGCTATATTCTGCTAACTTGCGTCAGCAGAAATTATATTACATCAAAGCATGACTAAATGCAAGTCTTTTTTACTATTTTTTTATCTTACCGCTATCTTGTAGTAATTATATCTTGATATATTGAAGTTTCTTACTGAAGTCTTATTCTCACTTATCTCATTATTAGTGGCAAAATAACCAGCAAGCTTTACCTTTGCCGAAAAATCACTAGTCATATAATAGTCATATATCGCAGATGATGCATCAGGATTGAGGTTATACTCAAGATAACTATAATCTATATCCTCTTCCGCATACTGTCCACTAAGATTATAATCTGCCACCAGATAGGCTGGTCTTGCATAGGCAAATACTATATACAGAACTGATGTTACCAGCATGCTGTATAGGAACAGCGAAAATCTATTGTTATATATTGTAATGAGCGCTCCAGTAAGTATAAAGCTCAACCAGCAGAGAGTCCAGATAACCCATATTCTAAGCATGGACATCTGGTATACACTTACGTACATATACATTCTGTATGCACTGGATGCAACCATCATATATGTACATCCTGTAATGATCGTAAGAACGATTTTTAATACAATGTTCTCTCTAAAATACTTAACACCAACTAGCACGATAATCAGATTTATGAGACAGACCACCATAAGCTCTGTAAATCCCTGTCTTGCATATTCAGCATATGTATATCCTTCTGGTAAAGTTCCCATACCGGCAAACAAATACATTATCTGTATTCCACAGAAAAACAGATACACAAGGCCAAGAGAAATGCCTATAACAATCATAATCGCTGGTTCCTTGGTCCTCTTGTCCCTTTCTGTTATCTTTACTCCTTTATTTACAAAGCAGGCCATCCAGGCATACGCTCCAAAAAGCGCTCCTGCAAATACAAATCCTACTCCAATAACATCTGCGAAGTTAAATTCATCGAACATCTCCTCCAGCATGTTACCAAATACAGCATCTGCACCTCCCAGTAGCACTACTACTACTGCGAGAATTGGAATAGTGATAACCATGCCTACTATTATATATCCTATCAGACCGCTCTTTTTGTTCTTATCTTTTGAAAACTCAGACCAGTCTGTTATGAAGTCCAACAGATAGCCAAGTGAATTACCGCAATGAGCAAATATCGCTTTGATTGAATCTCCAAAATCCCAACTGCTGTTATCCTGAACCACAGACAGCACTCCAGTGATAAAAACCATCACTATTGCAAGATAATCAATAAAATGCAAAAGTCCGTCCATTGTAACCATTAGATTGATACCAAGCAATACAATAATTACTGCATATTTAATATGCTTACCAGCAAACGAATATCCCAACTTCTTCAAGATGATATAAGTATATGCAACTGTCCCAATCACCAGAAGAGTTGATGCAATCCCTGCAAGATTCTTATACATACATACTGTATAAATAACCGCATAAATTAATGTTGAAAAACCAAACAGATAAAACTGATCTTTTAGTTGTTTTCTCTCTTTAGTTTCATTTTTATCCACAGGCTTTGGATTATAAAACTGATCAAGTGCCTCCTCTTTTGCCTTTGATATTTCCTGGTCACTTATATTATTCTGATTCTCCATCTCCATCGTTATCGTCCTCCACATACTCGAGGATATCACCCGGCTGACAATTAAGGGCCTTGCAGATCGAATCTAATGTCGAAAGTCTGACTGCCTTTGCTTTATTATTCTTCAGTATTGAAAGATTCGCCAGCGTAATATCAACTTCTCCCGCCAAATCAGTAAGGCCGACTTTTCTTTTTGCCATCATAACATCAAGATTAATTACTATAGCCATGTCCGCCTCCTATATTGTTAAATCATTATCTTCTTTGTATTCAATAGCCTTCTCAAACACCTTTCCCAAAACCTTTGAAAATAGTCCAGCTATTATAAATACAACTATAATTGCAAAACATCCTGGAGTTACATATAACGCCAGACGAATCATGGAGACAATCGCTATTATGAAGCTGTACCATCCCATTCTTTCAAGGCTGGTAACGTTATTCTTCACAAAACAGTTTTCTTCCTCAACCGTCTTAAGCATTGATCGTAACTCAAATACTATGAGGCAGGCAAATACACCACTGATTACAAACATAACTGTCTGTATTGGATATAGAATCCCTGAAAAATGATTATTTATCTTTCCATACCATTTCAAAAAAAACGGAACTGCTATTGTTGTTGGTATTCCTAATATGCACATCACATTAACTGCACATTTTGCTAATAATAAATATTTGTCCTTCATAGTATTTTGCAACCGGCCGTCGCCGGTGCATCTCCTTTCACACATGCGCTGAATCCTATTCTCCCAATCATCCCTCTGCGCAAAGGCACAATAAAAAAGAACGGATATTCTAATAAGAAAAATATCACGTTCTTTTTTGAAAGTCAATAATATTTTATTGTTTTTCGATAAATAATTTCTGTTTATCAGAAAGTCTTGATTTTGTTAACCATTTTCGCACTAACATATTTGTCATCAGGAAGAAGTATTTCTTCCTTAGAATTCTTCAAATACATATTGAAAAACTGTACATGGAATCTGTTGAGATTCATGCTCATGGTATCAGATGGCATAATTCCATATATCGGGTTGCTTCTATTTAACAGCTTATAATCTGTAAACCCTGCATGAGTAAGTTTTTTAAATACAGCATAATATATAGGAGCCTCAGATACTACAAGAGACCTGCTGACAACAGGAATATTATCCTCACAGCATATCTGGAAAAAAGGTTTTGTCATAATAAGATCATCATAGTGTCCAAATAGTGCACCATCTATATTCATTCCACAGTTATATCCTTTGTAATTCTGGCACATATAATAAGCCACATTGCCACCAAAGGAATGTCCTGTAATTCCTATCCCTCTGTCCAGTTCTATATTATCAGCATATCTTTGCTTAACTTCCTCAACAATAGTAACTACATCCTTGGCCCAGTCATCTAGTCTGTCAACAAAGAAAGAACCATACTTCTTCTGGAATTCCAAAAACTGCTTATACAATTCCACCGGTGTCCCTTTTGCTTTTGTCAGCTTTACCGAAGCCGCCATAGCTGGAATACGTGGTGTCATAATTCTCTTTGAAAGAGTCTTATCAGCCTTTATTACTGCTCCAGATTCCATAACAAGTTCAGCCGACTCATACGCATGTCCAACTGATATTACAAAATATCCCTGTGAAGCCAGCTCACAACATAATGAGTTGTTACTTTCAACAGTAGTACCATACCCGTGATTGTATACTATGATTGGAAATTTCTCATCTGCTGCGGGGTTAACACTATCGTACATATCACCAACGGCCTTCTTTTTCAAATCAACCTTGGTACTGTTAACCTCCCTTGAAGGATAATAAACACGAGCTGATACCTGTCTGCTTCCTGTACTTGGTCCCAGTGTCTCAACTCTGTTTCCATCAACTGCTGATATTATTTTTGTTCCTACAAAATACTTCTCATCCATAATCCTAATCTATTACTCACCCTTAACAAATGTATCTAATTCCATCTTGCTGAGTGCACCCACATTTCTTTTAACTGCTTCTCCTCCCTTAAACATCACTAATGTAGGGATAGAAGAAACTTTATTAGCATATGCAAGTTCCATCTCGTTATCTATATTAACTTTACACACTTTTATATCTGGATTTTCCTCTGCAAATGCATCCACAATAGGTCCCATCATCTTACATGGGCCACACCAGTCTGCATAAAAATCCACAATAACTGTATCGGCACTTTTTATCGCTTCATCAAAATTAGCTACATTTAAAACTGTAATCATATTTACCTCCTTCTAACTTCTGTACTAATACAACTGTACAGGAATTTCTTCATACACAATAGACTTTAACCTCTCGAAATTCTCTTTGCTGTTTGCGGCAATTATTCCAGAGGGTTTATTTAATGGCATTATATCATGAAACATCATCTCACAGAAGCCACCTGCCTCTTTTATTATCAATGATGCTGCTGCATAATCCCAAGCTGATAGTCTAACCTCAAAATATAGTTCCACTCTTCCCGCTGCAAGCTCGCACATCTCCAGTGCAGCTGTTCCTAATCTTCTAAGGTCATCAGTTTCATTGTATACCTTTTCTATAATATTAAAACAAGGTTTTGCAAATCTTTTATCATAAAGACTCATGGCCGAACATAACATGGATCTGTTCCAGTTCTTATCCGATACCCTGATTTCTTTATCATTCAGCCATGCTCCCTTACCCTTCTGGGCCCAAAACATCTCGTCACGATAGGGATTATACACAAGTCCCAGAACAGGCTCCATATTCTCTAACAATGCAACTGAAATGACGCTTAATCCCAGGTCTCTTGCAAAATTGGCTGTGCCATCAATAGGATCATTAACCCACATATAACCCTGCGTAGCCTCTGGAACTTCGCCTTCTTCTCCAAAGAATATACTTCCGGGAAGAATGGCTGTCAGCCTTTCTTCCAGATATGCCTGTACTGATATATCCGCTGTAGTAACAAGATTGGATACATCTCCTTTTTCTTTAATCAGGAAGTCTCTCTTCATCATAATCTCAGATGCTTCCCTTATTACCTCTTTAACCTTATCTATCATAAACAGACTCCTCTGCTTTAATTATTTATTCATAAAAGCGGACATCGCAAATGCAACGCCCGCTCACAGTTTTAACTTAATCTCTCTATTTATTAATAACTTCCACTGCATAAAGCACATGGTGAAGCGTCATATCCGGATTCCTGTCTACTTCTATAAAACAGCCACGGCATAAACCATTAATCTTTCCTTCAAACACCTCTGTAATAACATTCTTATCGCCCATACGTTCATTAAGTGTATCCGTGTCAACAAAGGCTATCATCTTCTCAAGATCCTGAGGCATAGTTATATTTTTTATTACAGCAGTTGTCTTCTCTTTGGCACCCTCATATTCTGCCGACCAGGTATCAATAAACCTGTTTGACTTAATCGCCTCAAGAGTATTGGTGTTCAAATCATAATAATATAAAGATATATACATCTCAGATAAAGAGTATAGAATTCTGTAATAATCCATATTACCTCCAAACATTAGAAACTGTATATATAATACCATATTTTATTACAATAAAAAAGCCGATGGATTATAGTCCATCAGCTTTATTATCATCCTACTTTAAGTTTAAACTTCTGTAATTCTTTTTCGGTACTAACCTTCTCAATCATAGCACCAAGACCTCTTAGCTTTTCGTCAAAGTCTTCATATCCACGCTCTACATATTTGATATCATCAACTGTAGTAAAGCCCTCTGCTGCAAGACCTGCAAGTACAAGTGCAGCGCCCGCTCTGAGATCTGGAGCTGATATACTTGCTCCTGTATACTTCTCGACACCATCAATTATGGCCACATTACCTTCAACCTTAATACTGCTGCCCATACGTGTCAGCTCATCTACATATCTGAATCTGTTTTCAAACAGACTTTCTGTAACAACACTGGTTCCCTGGGACAAGCCAAGCGCAACAGTAATCTGTGGCTGCATATCTGTTGGGAAACCTGGATATGGCAATGTATTAACGTGTGTATGCTTAAGTCTCTTTGAGGCTACAACTCTTACTGCCTCATCAGATTCTTCTATTTCACAGCCAATCTCAAGAAGCTTTGAACTTATAGATTCAAGATGCTTTGGAATAACATTTTTTACAGTTATATCACCCTTGGTAATTGCTGCAGCAAACATAAATGTTCCAGCCTCAATCTGATCAGGAATGATTGCATATTCTGTTCCATGAAGCTTAGCTACACCTTTTATTCTGATAACATCAGTACCAGCACCTCTTACGCTTGCTCCCATTCTGTTTAAGAAGTTCGCTACGTCTACTACGTGTGGTTCCTTGGCTGCATTCTCTATTATTGTAACGCCTTCAGCCAGTACAGCCGCCATCATAACATTGATAGTTGCTCCAACAGATACCTTATCCAGATAGATATGTCCGCCTTTTAGGTGGTCTGCCTTTGCAACGATATTACCATGTGCTATCTTAACATTTACGCCAAGTGCCTCAAAACCTTTAATATGAAGATCGATTGGTCTGCTTCCGATATTACATCCACCAGGAAGAGCAACCTCAGCCTCATTATACTTACCAAGCAAAGCTCCAATAAGATAATAAGATGCTCTAATCTTCTTTATGTATTCGTCCTCAACTGCCTGAACACGAATATTCTTTGCATTTATCTTTACTGTATGTCTGTCCAAACGTTCAATAACTACTCCGATGCTTTCCATTGCCTGCATCATAACATTGGTATCTCTCACGTCAGGAACATTCTCTATCAATACTGTATCATCTGTCATAGTAGCAGCAACCAGGATTGGTAATGCGGCATTTTTTGCTCCGCCTATTTCTACCTCTCCAACCAATGGTGCTCCACCCTTGATCACATATTGTTCCATATCAACCTCTAGGTTAAAACTACATATTGTGCTATATCAAATCTATACTCAAAATATAGTGTTATTACATAAACAATCTACTATAGTATACACTCATAGTTGCATTTTGTAAATTGAACATATGTACGATTATTTTGTGGCTTTTTTTTCAATAAAAATGCGGATGCAAAACGCATCCGCACCATATTAATTAATGTACTTAAGTGGGTTAACAGCAACTCCATTTACTCTGATTTCGAAATGGAGATGTGGTCCAGTACTTACACCCGAGTTACCAGAGAGAGCAATCTTATCTCCCTGTCTTACGGTCTGTCCTACACTTACAAGAACCTTGCTTAAGTGTCCGTAACGTGTTTCTTTACCGTCTGGATGCTGAATATATACAACATAACCGTATCCACTAGCCCAACCAGCCTTAGTAACCTTACCACCTGAAGAAGCATATACTGCTGAGCCCTTGGCAATTGCCCAGTCAATACCCTGATGATTAGAGCTTGCTCCCTTGGTAGGAGCATTTCTTCTTCCAAATGTTGATGACATACGTCCACCTGAAATAGGCTTGATATATGTTGGAGGAATCTTGGTACCACGTTCCACAATCTTTGGAACCGCTTCAAGCATTACCTCTTCTTTGATTACTTCTCTGCTCACTTCCTTATCATTATAATAAGAAATCTGAGCTACAATCTTCCTGTGTCCTGCACTAGGCTGCTGAATAGTTACCTTGTCAGTCGTGTACCATTCATCATTGTCCACATAGATTATATCTGCATCATAGTCTTCCTCCAGATATTCCTGCTCAACTCTGTCAACAGAAAGCGGAGGCTCAGGATTGGTAATGATAATCTCCTGACCAATTCTGATAGTTGAATTCTCATCCTCAATAGCTTCATTCATAGCTACAAGCTTCTCGATTGGAATATCTGTTGCATAACTGATTCCAGAAAGAGTATCGCCTGCCTGCACCTCATAGATAGTATTCTTATCTTCAGCAGCTGTTATTTCCTCTATAGCTGTATTAACATCAGTAAGCTGAGAATCCTCAAGATATGCATCCACTATTTCGATTGAATTATCAAAGGAAATGTTTAAGAGTCCATACTGATAATCATCAAAGCTTTTGCCATCTGCTTCTTCAAGCTTCTCCTCATCTTCCTTGAAAAGCTTTTCAATACCAGCTACCGATGCCTCTGAAAAAGAAAAATCTTCTTCAATCATTGTTTCTTTGGCAACAATTTCTGCAGTAAGTGCATTAAGCTCTCGGTTCGGATCCTTCTTCAAGGTAACCTCATACTCATTGTTAGCATCATACTTGGCTACCGCAGCCTGAAGAACGCTCTTTACATCGTCAAGACTGGCAAGGTTAACAGTAAAGTTTCCTATCTTCATGGCATATGCAGGCTTTAAACCTTCATGCATACTTTTGCTAAGAACTGTAACCATATTGTCCAAAACTTCTTTATCCGAGTCTATTTCTCCAAATACAACAGATTTGCCCTCAACCTTAAGTGAAGCCTGTACAAACATCAGTGTATCTGAGCTGCTTGCAATCTCACGTCTGGTTTCAATAAGGAGTTCCTCAACATCAGTCTGCTTTCCAACCGTACCAACATACTCATCATTAAGGTAGACTGAAAAAATATTATCACCATCCGACTCGTATTTCTTGTACTGTGGGACAAATATTATGTTTAAAAATATCACTATAAGGGCGACTTTGAGCCTACTGACTCGAAGTCTCTTATAGTGTCTTGTTAACAATTTCATTACGAATTAAAAAACTCCCATGGCGTTAAGAATTAACACTGCGAGAATTATAATATTAAGGGCAAAGTTCACTATTCCAAGTACTAATGGAAGCTTTGAACCGTCCTTCTGAGATCTCTCAATGTAGCCTCTTATTGCTTTTGTCTGATCTGCCAGGCTGTCATCAACTGCTGCCTGAACATTTCTGTATACTTTGACATTTTCAGTATGGATAGCCTCATGCACATCATCAAACTGTGCATCAAGATAAGTCTGATCCATCTGTGGAGCTTCGCCTCTTACTACACCAGCGCTGGCCTCTTTAATCGCAGCAAGACCATCCTCCACTACCTGCTTAATGTTCTCTGTAGCTTCCATGGAAGCCTGTTTCATACTATCTACGCCTTCAGCTGAAGCGGCTTTCATACCATCTACACCCGAATCTGTAACCTGTTTAATATCTGCTGCACTATCCTGTGCTGCCTGTTTGATATCTGCTACGCTGTCCTGTGCAGCCTGCTTAATATCTGCAACACTAAGTTCTGCAGCTGACTTAATATCCTCTACACTAGCCTCTGAAGCTGACTTAATATCTTCTACACTAGCTTCTGCAGCTGACTTAATATTGTCCGCAGAACTAGAAACCGCTTCTGCAGCATTTTCACCTGCATTCTTTACGGATTCTACTGCTTCGATAGCAGAAGCTTTTACAGCCTCAACTGCTTCTTCTGATGAAGCCTTAATAGCAGCACTTACTTCTTCTGAGCCACTCTTAATATCAGATACATTCTCATCTATAGAAGCCTTAACTGACTTAACTGCATCCTCTGCAGAAATCTTCACTGACAATACTGCATCTTCTGCGGCGTACTTTATAGAGTTAGCAGTTTCCTCTCCAGCTTTTACTATCTCTTCAGATTTACCATCCAGAGAACTCTTTAACTCTTCCATATCCTCTGCACTGATACCTGCTGTCTTTGTGTCGTCAGCAGTATTCAAACCCTCAAGCATCTCTGTGATCTTTTCAGAAGATTCAATATTCTTCAGATTAACCTGCTTCATCTGTGCAAGAAGTTCTTCGTATCCAGCAAGTTGTTCTAAAATCTTCTGGTTTTCTCTTGCTTCTGCTGCTGCATTGGCATTGATCATATCATTTGCTATTGTTTTTTGTGCAAGTTTGTCAATAAAAGTATCCATAGTTCCCTCCATTTGGTAGTTTTTACTATATATTCATACTCTGTTCATAATTTGTTCATAAGCTGTAGCTATAATACATTTATAAGTTGTTACAGATTATAAGTATTTTTTCATAATAGCCCAGGTGCCGCGAGGTATCTGGGCACTCCTCATTTTATAGACTATTTTTAGTATCTGTCGTCTCCCTCATCCGCAAGTGAATGAATCTCATTATTCAGTGATAGCATTCTTGCATCCAGTGCAGAAACCATATTCGCACATTCCGCCAGCTCCTGCTGAATATGTTCTGGAGCATTACCCTCAAACTTATAATGGATCTTATGCTCAAGACTCGCCCAGAAATCCATAGCAACAGTTCTGATCTGAATCTCAACCTTTGCCTCCACAATCTTATCAGACAGGAATATTGGAATACTTACTATCATGTGATAGCTCTTGTATCCACTTGGCTTTGGGTTCTTAATATAGTCTTTGATTGACAACACCTTGATATCGCTCTGGTTGCCTATCATCTCTGCGACATTATAAATATCATCTGTAAATGAACAAATAACTCTGATTCCAGCTATATCATTAACATGGTTGACCATATTCTCAATAGTGGACTCGTAACCCTTTTTCTTTAACTTCTTTACAATACTTTCTGATGATTTTAATCTTGATTTTATATGTTCAATAGGATTGTACCTGTGAACCTGCTGGAATTCATCATTTAATATTTCCAGCTTTGTGCCAATCTCTTTGAGCGCTGAATTGTATACAAGTACTACTTCCATCCAGCTATCAATCGGATCAGTCTCCCTTACTTTATCGTTTGCCATTCATTCCCTTTCATCTTTGTTCCCACAACACACTAGCTTTTATTATAGCACATTTTATGCTTCTTTTAAACACGGGGCCCTTCCGTCTCTATTGGCAGCTTCGCTCTAAAGTCTCTGTGCCTAATCCTCGTAGCCGTTAGGATTATTCTTCTGCCATCTCCAGGAATCCTCACACATCTCCTTTATCTCTCGCTGCGCAACCCATCCCAGTTCCTTCTGAGCTTTGGTAGAATCTGCATAACATGCATCTATGTCTCCTGCTCTTCTTGGCTTTATAGAATAAGGAATCTTAACACCTGTAGCTTCCTCAAAATTCTTTACTACATCAAGAACTGAATATCCGTGGCCTGTTCCCAGGTTGTAGATTGACAGTCCTGATCCAGGAGCAAATTTAAGCAAGGCCTTAACATGTCCAACTGCAAGATCTACAACATGAATATAATCTCTTACGCCTGTACCGTCTGGAGTGTTGTAATCATCTCCAAATACTCCAAGTTCTTTAAGTTTTCCAACTGCAACCTGTGTTACATATGGCATAAGATTGTTTGGTATACCGTTAGGATTCTCTCCCATTGTGCCAGACTTATGGGCTCCAATTGGATTGAAGTATCTAAGAAGAACTATGTTCCATTCATTATCTGCCTTCTGAACATCCATCATAATCTGTTCAATCATTGACTTTGTCCATCCATATGGATTAGTACATGTACCCTTTGGACACTCTTCTGTAATAGGTACAAAAGCAGGATCACCATATACAGTTGCCGAAGAAGAAAAGATAATGTTCTTGCAGGCATGATTACCCATTACTTCCAACAGATTAAGTGTACCAGCGATATTATTCTCGTAGTACATCATAGGCTTCTTTACAGATTCACCCACCGCCTTTAATCCTGCAAAATGGATAACTCCGTCCACCTTTTCCTTATCAAATACAGCTTCAAGTGCTGCCTTATCACATATATCTGCCTTATAAAAAACAGGTCTGATTCCTGTAATAGCCTCTATTCTGTCAACTACCTTTTCCTTTGAGTTGCACAGATTATCTAAAATAACAACTTCATGACCTGCCTGCTGCAATTCAACAACTGTGTGGCTTCCAATGAATCCTGTTCCACCTGTCACTAAAATTCTCATACTCTACTCCTTAATCTATGTTTCATAAAACTCATAAGAAGATGATGTTGCCATCATCTTCCCCTCTTTTTCCATATCAAATACTACGAAAACATTATTTCCAAAGATACTCTGGATATTCTCCTGCATCCTTAAGCTTCTTAATGTTTTCTACTACAAATGGCTTATCCTCTTTATAAGTAACACCAAACCATCTGTCAGAGCTCTTAAGCACTTCTACCGTAGCCTTACCAGCTTTAATCAGTACATCCACCTCTGTTGGAATAAGGCACTCAGCCTTCATAGGATTCTGTGCAACCTTCTCCTTGAAGAATTTTTCCATGGCAATATCAAATTCTCCAAATAAGCCTGGCTTAAATCCCCACATATTCATGGAAACAGGTGTCTCTACATCTATCGGACTGAAGCTTACTCCCTCATCCTCTGAGAATGCTGCTCCTGTCTCTGTCTTAATCAGATTCTTCTGCTCAACAATATGTGAAAGCTTACTGTTATCATCTACATTACATACACCTCTTGTAACACTTCCCTTTTCTGTAAGTGTCTTTCCGAGTTCGTATGCAACCATAGCGTACTTGTCATCTTCTTCAATGGTATCTGTTAAAAACTGATACATAACCTTGTAACCATGCTTGCCGTAATAATCGTCAGCATTGATTACCATAAATGGTCCCTTAACCACATCCTTGCATCTCATGATTGCATGAGTTGTTCCCCAAGGCTTTACTCTTCCTTCTGGAATTGTAAAATAGTCTGGAACATCGTTGATATCCTGGAATACATACTCAACTTCCATGTGACGCGATATAGCATCGCCAACGCATTCTCTAAAGTCTGCTTCCATCTCTTTTTTAATAATAAATACTACTTTTTCAAATCCTGCTGCCTTTGCATCATATATTGAAAAATCTATAATTTTGTGTCCCTGCTCATCTACAGGATCCATCTGTTTAAGTCCACCATAACGGCTTCCCATACCTGCTGCCAAAATTACCAAAACTGGTTTGTCCATATACTACTCCTTTAAATAAACGTATCTATATAATTATACCTTTTTTACCCTTATTTGTCCAACCCGTGAACACAGCCTCCAGACTGAAACTGTCACGGGCACTATAGTCACTTCTTTCTGACACTTGCAAAGCCAATGAAACAGCCACAGGCCCCTCCCAGAATATGAGTAAGCTGTGACACATTGTCACTGACAAATAATGCATTAAAGACTTCCTGTCCAATATACAAAATGCATACAAGAATAAGAGTCAGTGGAATCTTTCCATTCTTAAGGCCAGTCATTGATGAAAGAATAATGAAACAGAATACAACACCGCTGGCTCCAAGAAGAGCAGTTCCAGGAAACAAAAGACAATTGATTACGCCAGTAACAAACGCTGTAATGGCAATCATACTGATAGTCATCTTACTTCCATACTTTTCCTCTATTCCTGGTCCCAAGAGCAGGAAGAACATCATATTACCCAGATAATGAGATATATCCGCATGACCTAGTACATGAGTAAACAGTCTTATATATGTCAGTGGGTTAAGCAGGGATGACCTATATACGCAAAACAGCAATTTGTTGCTTATTCCGCCTGTCAACATATTAAGGACCAACGCTATCAATGATACTCCGGCAAAAGTAAGTATAACCGGAGAGTTATAGTCTATTACTTTCTTCTTGTTCATCACATCAACCTTTTGAAAACTACTTTAATTTTGAATATGTCTCTTTATAGAATTTTCTTTCCTTCTTTGCTATTCTCTTTGGAACAGCCTTTGCTTCTGGATGACACATAGCTAGCTTCGCAGCCATACATCCCTTTTCAAGTACATATGCTGTCGCTTCTACATCGCTTTCACTTCCGCCTACACAGATAGCTCCCTGTCCAGCAATCAGGACAGCGCTATTGCCCTTAAAGCCTTTAACTATAGTAGATGCTGATTCAAAATGAGGTTTTTTGCCAATCTTACCCACACACCTGATATCCTCACCAACAATCTGTGCCTGATCATCAATATATGCATCAAATCCCTTTGACTTAAGACTGATATCCACAATGTTAGGTAATGTTACATGATATATACAGCTTATATCCCTGTCTTCATATATTTTGGAATGCAACAATGCTATCTTGTTAAGTTTTCTCTTAAACACATTCTTACTGATAGGCTTCTTGTCACCAAGACTAAATTTATATTCATCTTCACCAAGAGAAAGTGTTATTTCATTGCCCTCTATATGACTATATCCATAATCCACATAGCCACCTGCCTTAAGATCAGCCTCATCAGCCTCTTCTACATCTGCAGTCTGGTCCACTTCGCCCATATCCAGCTGATCCTTAACATCAATTCTTGCAAAACCCTCTGTGAATCTCTCATACTTATATTTGCACACCTGCTCAAGGCATGAACTAATCTCAAATGTGTTTTCAAAATCAGTTCCCATGCACAAAACACCATGATTTTTCAGCAGAATTGCATTGATGTTCTGCGCCTTCTTGAGAGTTTTTTTCACCTGTTTTCTGAGTGGTTCGGAAGAAGACATACCATATGAGGCACAAAGTACCTTCTCCCCCAAAAACTTTCTTTCCTCTTGTGACAGTTCAAGATCTTCACCAGTAATACTTACTACAGAAGCGTAGGTCTGATGAGTATGAACCACAAAATTTACTTCTGCTTTTGAAGCATATACATCTGCATGTATTCCACATTCAGATGAAGGCTTTATATCCCCTTCATATGTACATTTCTTAATATCCACCACTACTATTTCTGCAGGAGTCAGGTTCTCATAAGCTCTTCCACTTGGGGTAATAACGAACTGAGTGTCACTTATTCTGGCACTGATATTCCCCCATGTCCTTACTATTAAGCCTTCTTTCTGTAGCTTCAATCCTGCATCAATTACAAGCTGTTTAGCTTCTTCAATTGAATATGCCATAGTTTTTTCTACCCCCAAATCTATGCTATATCTCTATTATAATATATGTGTTGCTACAATTACAGTTCTTGATTGCTTCCTGTCTGTCATATATTGCTTTACTCTGCCAATAGTGTCTTCATCCATTCCGGTAAATGGTTCATCCATCAGAAGAATGTCTGAGGGGTATTCCATAGCTCTCACTATAGCTACTCTTCTCTTCATACCACCGCTTAGCTCACGGCAGGGTTTATCCAGACTATCCTTATCAAGAATTTGCTCTAAAGCCTGTCTGGCTCTGGCCTCACCAATTCCTGTGATCGCTACATTGGTTACAGCACTGTAATCTTCGCAAAGTCTGTCCTCCTGAAATACCATGCTGACATTTCCATTTACCTGTATGCTTCCCCTATCAGCTTCTACTAAGCCTGCAATCATATGAAGAAGTGTAGTCTTTCCACTTCCAGACCTGTCGCTGATAGTATATTCCTCACCATATGCGTAGCTTGCACTAAAGTCCTCATATAGCGTCTTATCACCATAGCTTTTTGAAAGATGAGCTATCTTTATACTGTCATCATCCATTTTATTTCCTGCTTCAACAGTTTGAATGACAGCATGCTTTCTTTCACTACAATGTAGCTTGGCCGTAAGCAGTTTCTTTGCAACAAACACAATAAACTTTTCACTTGCAAAGCTTAGCACTATTGTCACAAGCGCCCAGGCAAATACTTCAGCAGTTTCAAAATACACTTTTGATGTATATAACTGACCTCCCACAGAATTGCTGCTAAGTCCTATAACCTCAGCCGCCACTCCTGCCTTCCAGCTCATGCCAATAGCTGACTTAATTGCACTGAGAATAAACGGCTTGAGTGAAGGTCTGTATATGTACTTCAGTCGGTTTCTCCTGGATATGCCAAATACTACTGCCATCTCCAGAAGCTTAATGTCTGTACTTCTTATTCCCTCAAGAAGATTGCTGTATACAACTGGAATGACGATTATCATACTTATAACAAACGACAGATTACGCGGTCCCCACCAGATTAGTAATATTACAGCAAATGCAGCAACAGGTACTGATTTGCATAGACTTACCAGTGGTGAAATGATAAGTTCAGCCAGTTCAGATCTGTGAGCCAGTATAGCCATAACTGATGCCATCAACGTTCCCAGCAGGAAACCAAGCATGATACGTTCAAGACTTCCTAATACCGAGGTATAGAAATCCATCCGCAACAACAGTCTCCCTAAAGCCAGAAGAGTATCCACTGGTGATGCCAGCAGTAGCTTATTATTCACTATTTTCGCTAAAATAAACCAAACGGTTACCCATAGGGCAACCGCTAGTATTTGTTTAATCAGTTTTTTATTCTGCATAATAGAAGTCTTCTTCTGGTACATCTCCACCTGTAAGTCTTGCATTAAATGCATTCAACGATGCAAGGTAACCCTGAAGCGCATTTTTCATCTCAGCTCCAGTGATACATACTATATTGCAGTTTGGAATTGCCTTTTTAGCAATAGGCTCCTTTGCAATAATCTCGGCCTTTACAGCAAGTGCAGCAGTTGTATCCACATCGCTGTTTGCAGCTTCAACACTCTTCGCATGCTCTGCCAGGAAAGTTTTAACTGCTTCAGGATGTTCTGTTGCAAAATCTTTTCTTACAACAGTTACTCCTGTAATCATTCTTGAGCCATCACCACCGTATATATTATTCCATTCTTCACTAAGGTCCAATACAACCTTAAGGTTTTCATTTTGAATTGTTGCTGCAGTTACAAATGGTTGTGGTAAAACACCTACGGCCTCTGGATTCTGTGCCAGCATGGCCACCACTTCTGTTGCCTCTGATTTAAATTCTATTGTGTAGTCATCCTCAGAGAAACCGCTTCCCTGAAGAACTGACATTATTGCTGCCTCAGGAGTAGCACCTTCTCCTGTAGAATATATAGTTTTGCCCTTTAGATCTGCAACACTTGCGATACTGTCATCACCAGTTACCACATATAGCACTCCAAGTGTATTGATATCTATTACCTGTACTGCCTTTTCAGACTTATTATAAAGGTTTGCCGCTGCATTGGCTGGAATTAATGCTATATCAAGCTCTCCCTTAATCATCAGAGGAAGTATCTCATCTGCACCTGTATAAATGTTGAATTCATAGTTGCCCTCTGCCTCACCAGCTTCTGACTTATCCATCAGATTAAGCAGGCCTAAGCTTGTGGCACCCTTAAGTGATCCAACCTTTACACTGACATCATCCTTTTTGCCGCATCCGCACATCATCACAAGTGCAAGCAGCAACATCAATACTGTAATTCTTTTACTTTTTTTCATCTTCGTATGTCCTTTTCTTATGTTTATACATATATTCGTCTGCCATTATAACATACTCTTCAAGTGTTTTCTCGTCTTCTGGTCCAACCATTATATATCCCGAGCTAATAGACAGTTTGTAAGGGAGCACCATTTCCTCTCCTCGTCTTGTTACTGTGCTGGAGAGTCTCTCGCACATATACTGCACAGTCTGCTCATCATCGCATTCACCAATGATTACAAACTCATCGCCACCATATCTGACAGCACTCCATTCGTTATTAATACATTCCTGGACAACGCTTGCTATTACTCTGATAGCCATATCTCCCTGAAGATGTCCAAATGTATCATTGATATATTTCATTCGATTAATATCTGCGAAAACGATAACATTACTGTTACCCATACTTCTGGAATTCTCGTATTTGGCCTTTACTATTCTCTCGTATCCAAGTCTGTTATAGAGTCCTGTAAGCGCATCCTTTACAGACAGCTCCAACAGCTCATCATTGAGCTTATTTAATCTCATGGAATTACGATACTTATCAAATAATTCTCCCATTCTGGTAACATATGGGTACATGGATCTGTTTCTTATGTGCTCCATCTGATCCCTCATTACCATATATCCAAAGATATTATCCCTGCTGTGCAGAGAACAAATTACATATGTATGTCCCTCTGTGTCCTGCTCATAATTAGGAATCAGCTTATCAGTGCTAAAACTGTTCAACGAGTAAGCTTCGTCATCTTTGATTCCTACAACGACCTCCATAGTTTTGCCATAGCTCTTATTCTTAAGGCTGACTTCCTTGGAGTAGATATTCTGTTTGAACCTGCGCTCAAGTACAATAGAAAAGCCATTGCCTTCATACAGATGATTGTTGCTGAAATGACTCATAAGTACTCTCGGCAGCTCCTCATAGTTTTTGGCGGAGAAGAAAGTCTTTTGAAGAGCATTATTGGCACGTTCAAAAATTATATTCCTTTCCGAAGACATGAAACTTTCCTGAGCCAGTTTTTTTCTTGCTTTCTGTGCTATCACATCATTTGGACATCCACAGCTCTCACCCACTATAAAATCACAGACATACTCTCTGCTTTCAGGCTTACCTGTCTCAAGCATCTCATACAGTAATTCTGCGCTGCCAAAGCCCATCTTCTCATATGGCTGAGCAAGAGTAGTTAGAGATGGTGAAAATGTTCTGCTGAGGTCGATATTATCAAATCCAGTAACCAGAACATCCTCTGGTACACTGTAACCTTTTTCCTCCAGAGTAGTACATACCGCTAAGGCACCTACGTCATTGGCGCACATTATCAGGTCCGGAAGACCGTCCTTTCTGTCTGTCATCCTTCTGGTTGCCTTTACTACAGACGCATATTCCCAGTTACAGTAGTAGATATCTTCATTCCTTATCTCTACGCCACTTTTCTCAAAAACTTCCTTAGCTGCTCTTAATCTTTCATTGGATTCACTATTATCCTTGTGACCAGCTATGAATACTATCGAATTAATATCATGTTGAGTTGTCATATGTTCGCTCAGAATCTTCATGGATTCATAGTTATTGCAGGACATATAACCCAGCCCTTCCAGTTCTACGCCTATGCTTACTACAGGTATTTTCTTCTCCACAAACATATTATGAAGTCGATCTATCTCCTTTTTAGAGCTCAACGAGTCTGGCACAAAGATGACCCCATCGAATTCATCGTAATTAGGAAGCTCGTGAATAATAAATTCTCCCTGATTGTATTCTTCAGACTCACTGTACTGTGAATAAGTAAGAAACAAAAACAGATCTATTCCCTTGTCCCTGGTATAACTGCTTATACCATTAACAATGTCACAAACACCCTTGTTGTACCAACCATTTGCTATAACTGCTATTTTCCCCTTCATTAATAATCCCCTATGGCATCTTATTTGGTGTATGCAGATATACATCTTCCTTTAGATGAAATCCGCTATTGATAATTACTTCGTTCATATTATCTGACGTAACTGCTATTGGCGTCAGCTTAACATATGGGACATCATATTTTCCATCGTTGATTGTTCCCACGTCTTCTCCACTGAGTTTTCCCTCTTTAATAAGTGATATAGTGCACTCAATTGCACGGGCTGCCAGCTTTTCAACCGGCTTATAAACTGTCATGGTCTGTGTGCCTTCCACAATTCTCTGACATGCCTCAAGATCTGCATCCTGACCAACTACCAGCATATTATCAGCTTTTCTGTTCTCAGAAAGAGCATGTACCACGCTTGTAGCAATATTGTCATTGCCACACATTATCGCATCTGTTTCATCTATTTTATCCAGATTGTTATAGACATACTCTCCACCCAGTTCAGCTCTCCAGCCTTCGCAGTGCATGGAGTCTATCACCTCCACACTATTTCTGTCCATCACATCCTTAAATCCCGCTTCAACCTGTGGAACATTGTCATCTGCCATATTACCACCAATCATAATAACCTTGCCCCCGGCCAGACCATTATCGATTAGTGCTTTTCCCATTAGTTCTCCAACCCCATAATTGTCAAAGGATATATACAGATCCACATCCGAGCTGTGAATCAGTCGGTCATATGCAATTACCTTTATTCCGGCATCTTTGGCCTTATCCACCACTTCATTGAGAGAATCAGAATCGATACATATTATAACTATTGCATCCATGCCCTTCTCAATAAAGTACTCAATCTGTTTTATCTGCTCATTAATATCACCATTGGCATTCTGAACATTAACATCAGCCCCAACATCCTTGGCAAGGGAAACAAATATATCTCTGTCTCTCTGCCATCTTTCGATTACAAAAGAGTCAAAGCTCATACCAATCTGTATTTTTTTCTCCGATGAGTCCACACTTACACTCTGACTTTCCTCTTTGGACTTACAGCCACAGAGTAAAAGCATCACTGCAAGCATGAACACCAGAATCCTCTTACTCTTCACTGCTTTTGCCTTCCTTATATTCAGTTGGTGTTACTCCTACATTCTTCTTAAAGCTTCTACTAAAATAATTAGGATCAGAATAACCACACATAGAGCATATTTCCTTCATGGTATATTCTGAACTATTAAGTAGTTCCTTTGCTCTCTCTATTCTAACATTTGTAAGATATTCAATAAAGTTTTCACCAGTTTCTTCCTTGAATATCTTACTGAAATAGTATGGTGAAATATTTACCGTTCTTGATACATCATCCAGCGAAATATCTTTATCAAAATGCTCTCTGATATAGTTCTTAGCCTGTTCCACAGTACTGGTGGATTTCTCCTCGCGCTTGTTCTGAATATTCTTGCAGGAATCACTAATCTTTGACAGGAACCAGCGTTTAATCTGATCCATGTCATTCATCTCCATAATCTGTGGCAGATATTCATCTCTTGAAGTAAATACATAGACCTGACCACCATTTCTATATGCTGCGCTTTCTGCCCTGAGAACAAACTCTAAAGCCTTTAGTCTCACAGACATCAAATTCTTATATGCAGTATCTCTCATCCATTCGAAGAAGCTGTCCGCACTGCTAAGAGAGCCCTCAAGTTCTCCTCGTTCCAATCTTTCAAACAGACTTCTCTCCAGATTGATTGGATAGTTCTCCTCGTATTCACAACCAATAGGAAGATCCTTCACATGTGCTACACTACCTGTAGAGGCAGCCAGTGCACGCAAAGCCTCCTGGTATGATTCAGAAAGCATTCTTACAGGTTTTATGCTTCCTATACCAATTCTGAAATTTATCTCTTCTGACTTCTTTAAGTTTCTGACCAGTTCTCTGGTCTTGTTAATCAGTTCTATTCGTTCATTGTACTCTTCGTCTTCACTGTCACATGGAATAAATACAGCGATCTTATTGGACATCAGATTGCCCACAACACATTTGAAATATTCTTTAAGCATATGTCTTATCTCAACATATTTGCCGGACATTCGAATACTGCTGCCAATGGCATTAGTCATATGGCTGCCCTGCTGTTCCTCTCCGCATACCACAGCAAGCATATATCCATACCTGGCCTCAAGCCCAAGCAGCGACATATAACTGTCGATATCCTCCTGAAAATGCTCCTGCAAAAGCACATTGTACACCAGACCACTTTCAATCATCGGCTCGACTGTTTCCAGTTTTTCCCTTATCATTAATTCATTGCTGCGCTTTTCTCTTTCCAAATCAATGGTATCCATTGCTTTCTTTAGCACATTTACAACCTTGGTTCTTTCCATAGGTTTAGTGATATATTCCATTACACCAAGTTTAATTGCTTCTTTGGCATAATCAAATTTATCGTAGGCAGACATAACAATAAAAATGGTATTCTTTGAGAATGTTCGAATTTCTTTCATGGCATCAATTCCATTGATACCTGGCATCTGAATATCCATGACAGCTATGTCAGGTCTAAAACTTTCTGCAAGTTCAATGACACTTCTACCAGTTTTGGCATACTCAATCACACAGGAGTCTCCAAATTCCTTTTCTATTATGAACTTCATGGAATCAATTACGATTCCCTCGTCATCTGCAAGCATTATCTTATACATTTTTTACTCCACATCTACAACAGGTAAGTACATAACTATCTCAGTTCCCATGCCTTCACCTTCACTAATAATACGTATTGCATCACTGTCATCCGTAAACATTCTTATTCTGGCAATGACATTATCCATTCCTATTCCATTGGAATCTGTTTTATCTCTGTCCACAGTAAGGGTTCCATTGAGTATCTTCTCTATTGTCTCTTTGGACATACCCTTTCCATTATCTTTTATACTAATGCAGACTTCATTATCCTGTCTGAACACACGAAGACGAATGGTACCCTTATCTTCCATCTCTCTGATTCCATGATTAACACAGTTCTCTACAATTGGCTGGAGAATCATACTAGGCATCAGAACATTCAGCAGACTCTCATCTATATCCTTCTCATATTTTATATCTCCCGAAAATCTAACATTGAGAATCTCGATATAATTATCTATGAGTTTAACCTCTTCCCTGATGGAAACAGGCTTGTCCTGCTTTTTAACATTGTACCTGAAGAAATCTGCCACAGTCTGTACATACTCATAGGTTCTGTTAGCTCCCTCCATCATGGCAAGCTGAGCTCCAGCATTGAGGGTGTTAAAAAGGAAATGAGGATTGATCTGCGCCTGAAGGTACTTGAGCTGAGCATCCTTAAGATGCGCCTCCATACTTAATTCCTTTTCCTTCAGAGTTCTTTCCGCCTCCATACTCATACGAAGCTTTTCAATATACTCACGTATACTAATAAGCATCTTGTTAAATGCGTCAGCCACAACACCAACTTCATCTTTGCTCTTTATCTCTATTGGCTTTCCGTCAAGATCTCCGCCAGCAACAGCTTCCGCCGCATTGGACAGCTGTACAAGAGGCTCCATCATCTTGTTAACAAATAAAATAATAACCAGTACATTGCCCGCAATAACCGCGAACATAACTATTATACTTACCTGCTCCAATTCACTAAAACGCTGTGACATTTCTGCATAATGCTCTGAATTGTTCTGAAACTGAACCTGATTTAACGCTTTAAGGTAGCTGGAAATATAATTATAGGTGTCCGTAGCCAGTTCATATCTCACCCTGTACTTTTCAACATTTCTGCCTCGCTTGGCTTCAATGGTCTGGCTGGTAATATCAAGATAATTCTCACCCATCTTTCGGATATTTCGTTCCATTCGCCCAAAAGATGTATCCGTTATTTCATCATTGAGTTCCAGAATCATATCATTAAAATTCTGGCTGCTTCTGTAATAGTCCTCAAGCGAGTCACTGGTCTTATAATTAAGATATTCTGTCAGGCTGTCCTGAACATCATCCAATGCAACTGACATCTCATTGAGTTCTCGATTATCCTTATAGACCATATCCATCTCTCGTGACATGTTGTTGATTCCAATAATAAGAAATAAATCTGTCAAAAACACCAGCAAATTGGCAAGAATATATACGATTGTAATTTTAACTCTGAGGGGAAGATTCCAGAATCTATTCATGCTCAGCCTCCTCCTTTTTCAGGTAAGAAGCCACATTGCTACGATTAATCAGTGTTACATCGCCTGTGTAATACTGACTGGTTGCTCCAAGATCATTGTAATCTTTCAAAGCATTGACACAATATTTGCCAAGCTGCGCTGTATCCACTGCAACAGTAGAATAGATTACGCCTCTATCCACCGCATTCAGAATAGTTTCCGAATCGTAATAACCCAGAATATTAACCTTTCCTACAACGTTGTAATCAATAACCGCCTGATATACACAGGTTGTGCTAAGTTCATCAAGACAAATAATAACCTCTGGAAGTTCTTTTCCAACAAACAAATCACGTATAGACTCTTCCACAGAGAATGCATTGGAGTTATCAACTGATACAATTTCGATATTTACAGATGTATTAGACGAGGATGCCTCATTTTCAACAGCTTCCCTGATACCTGAAATAATAACATTCTGACTGGAAGAACCACTGTTAGAATTGATCAGTACAGCGACATCTATAGAGGCTATTTCCTCTTCTCTTGTATATTCGTTAGACATGAAATAATTCTTTCTTATCTCTTTTGCAATCTGAATAACTTCATGACCATATTCACGTCCAATTTCATAGCCACCAATACCAACAAAACTACATCTTTTGCTATTTGCATTATCATCAAGTAATGTCACAACTGGTATGTCTGCTTCTGAAGCCTGATCTATCAGTTCTGCTATTTTTTCTGATGATTCTGTATCTATTATTATTCCATCAACCTGGGATGATATAGCAATCTTAAGCAGGTCTTCTTCTGTATAGTCATTGGGCAGATTATCCCCTAAAAGATCAACATATATTCCATTTGATATGCCTTCCTGATAGGCTCCCTCATAGATATTCTGCATAAATGAAGATCTTCTGTTTTCTGCAATCATGACATAGTACTGATCATACGTATTGTACTGACTGTCAGCAGAAAAACCACCCATATAGAACTTATATACAAGTGCGAGCATAGACAGAAGTATAAGGATAAAAATAAGAATTATAATGAATGGAACAATAATCTTATTGCCAGTATTCTTTTTCTTTTCTGAATTGTTTTGTTTTTTCATGTATATTACCTACAAAATGGGCACAAACCCAACTATAATAATATCATAAAATCAGTTGAAATAGGAGAATTGTATGAGTCATCACTACACCTCTGTTAATACATACCTGACAGAAATGTTCGGCGAAAAAATATATAAGCTTTCTCTCAGCGCAGGACTGAGCTGTCCTAACCGCGATGGCACCCTTGGCAAGGGAGGCTGCATATTCTGTTCTGAAGGTGGCTCAGGTGATTTTGCCATGTCAGAAGGTGGTATATATAAGCAGATAGAAGATGCCAAAGCCCTGCTTGCATCCAAGACAAACTGTCGCAGATTTATAGCCTACTTTCAGGCCTTCAGCAATACCTATGGACCAATTGATTACCTTCGTAGTATATTTACCGAGGCCATAAATCATCCTGATATAGCAGTTTTATCAATTGCAACAAGATGCGACTGTATTGATGATGAAATACTGAATCTGTTAATCGAACTTAATAAGATCAAACCTGTCTGGATAGAAATGGGCCTCCAGTCTGTTCACCCACAGACCCTTGAACTAATAAGATGTGCTTATACTTTTGAACAGTTCAAAAAAACAGCATCACGCTTAAGTGATGCTGGAATAGATGTTATTGCTCATATTATCCTGGGGCTTCCAGGTGAAAGCAGGGATATGATTCTTTCTTCCGTCAAAGAAGTATGTAAGCTTCCAATCAAAGGAATCAAGCTTCAGCTTTTACATGTGCTGAAAAATACAGCTCTTGCAGATATGTATGAGGCAAATCCCTGGCCTATGATGACCATGGATGAATACTGTCAGCTGATAGTCGACTGCATTGACATCATCCCCGAAGATATCGTAGTTCACCGCATAACTGGTGACGGCCCAAGGAAGCTTCTGATTGCTCCTGACTGGAGCACTGATAAAAAGCGAATTCTCAATACCATAAATCAGCTCTTATCAACTAAGCTGTAGCCTTCTCTTTGGAGGCGGATCAATTCATTGATTCCCTCCATAATCAGGGCATTGGTATCGCTGATACTCTGATTGTTTTTCTCTGTTACCTGCTGACGTTTCCATAGAGCAAGTACATTTACCAGGGCGCTTTGTATCTTTTCTGCCATCTGTGCAGCATTTTCCTCCACCACTTTAAGCTGGGGCTCAAAGGAATAAGCTACTGTCTGTGACATCTCAAGCTCTCGAATCCTCTTCTCAAGCGTGCCAAGCCTGATTCTCATATCACCGGACAGATTCTGCTCACGCATTTCTTCACATATATTTCTGGCATTTTCAATCAGCTTTATAATTTCAGCAATGTATTCTCTGTTGACATTACATAGCTGTTCTAAAAGCTCACATTCCATCAGCAGATTAACTCTGTACTCTCTGAGCTTATCAGTCATATCATCAACTTCTTTCTCTTTCTCAGAAAAAGACAATTTCTTTGATGAATCTGATTTGAAATAATCAAGCATATCAGAAAGCAGCGTACTGATATTGCTAAGGTCTATTTTCTTAATTACGCCAAATGCGCAGTCTGACAGATCTGAAATCATGTTCTGCACATTTACTCCATAATTAATTATGGACATAGTATCGTTAATATTAAGTGTGTCCATTATCTCTCCCATTATTTTGTATAATCCTTATATTTAGGGAATGATATCTCATCTCCCAAATCAAGTTTACTAATAAATGCGTCAGCATCATCATAGATGCTTTTTCCGTTTATTCCCATTGCCTGAGGTGAAAGAATCATAATCTGATTCTTCCCTGCCCCCACATACTGTCTGGTTCTGTTCTCATCAAGAACCGCTCCGTAACTGATACCCCAGTTTAATCCCACAAATGGTACAGATTCTTTTACTCTAAGCAGTACTCTTCTTAGGAATTCCTTACTGCACATTGGGAAATAGCATTTACTGATATTCAGCAGTTCTCCTGGCTTTTTAAGTACTACTTCTGTAATAAGTACTTCTTTTTCCACATAACAGGCCTCAAATACATGAAGATTGACACCTATGTCATGACTTTCAAGTACATTAACCAGATTAAGCGTAAGAATTCCTCTGTTTCTTACCTGTTCTTCTGTGGTGTGACCACTGAAGGCTATATTCATATATATATCTACGAACTTCTTCTCCTTAACCCTCTCCATTCTGTACATAGTCTTGGGTGCTCCTGCTATATAAGCTGGTACATTGGGTCTCGAACCCACCACTGCTGTGACAGTTTTTCTGTTATTGGAGTACTTTAAATTAACTGAATCTATTTCCTTCTTCAGTTTCATAAACATATCCAGATCCTTCATGTAGCCACCATGGCAATAATCCAATGCTGCTTCCAATGGCTCTCCTGCAAAGTTCTCTGGCATATATATACTTTTCTGTGATTTGAAGACTTTTTCATTAACCGCCGGTTTGGATCTAAGGTACATCTCCAGCGCATTTAATGATTTAAAATGCACACGATAAACTGCATCATCTCCAATAATTTCTTTCGATACATAGTCGTTGGCCATCTTTAACCTCTGTTCCCGTTAAGACAGATCTCTTTTACCTGCTTTGCAAATATAGCAGCAATCTGTGATGCCTGAGGATGCTTGCCAATAAGCTTTTGAATCTGATCGGATAAGAATGAGAGATATTCGGCATCCTTGGTCTGAACAAATTCATATTTGATAATCTTCTCAGGACTGAAGCTCTTATTATCAAGATATCTCTTTATTCTGCTTGTATCTCTGGTTGTAAGAATACCCTGCGCAGCTATTCCATTGACCTCTGACCACTTGTCAGTTGCCATTCTGAAGACAACCACAAATTCAAACCAGTCTGGATAAGCTTTAAGAATATTCTTCTCAACGGTATTGTCATATCCTACATGAACTGGCAAAAATCTCTGCTGAACAGATTCCTCAATCTTTTCTCTTGTATTATAGTTAGCGTCTGCTCCATTTCCTTCTGTATTACCCGCTGCCACAATTCTGAAATTTGGATGTCTCTTTACGCACTCACCATTAGGGAAGTTGTAGCTTGAATCCAGATTGTTGGACAGGAAGGAATTAAGTTTAACAGTAGCACGTGAATTACCATTATCCAGCTCATCACAAAATGCAATTATTCCATACTTATAGCATCTGTAGAAGTTAGGTGTACTATAAGCACCAGTTGCTGTCTGGAAACCAAGTATATCGTACTCTTCATTGATATATCCGATATCTATAAACTCCATGTCAAGAAGTCTCGCAATCTGCTTTATCATGAAGGTTTTTCCACAGCCTGAAGGTCCAATCAGATATGGATTTGCATCCTCCATAATAGCCATAAGCACATCATCAAAGGCCTCATGGTAATGCTCCCCTGCATTTTCTCTTTTCTTCTTTTCCTTCATGACAATATCCCATCTGCTGGCAAATGGAATGCTAGGATCCAGAAGAGGATTAATTGCTGGTATTGCCTGACTCATATCTGTAGCCATTGCTGGCGCCTGAGCCTGAGCCGTCTGGGTTATCACCTTTACTTCCGGAGACGCAAGAGTAGCCTCCATGTGTTTTTGCATAGTCTCAATATTGGCATCATTGAGCATACTAAGCTTGTTAATCTTCTCCATAAGGGCCTGATTAACCTCAACATTTTCAAGAGCCTTCTTTATCTGATCATCATTGTTCATAAAACTGCTTACCCTGCTCAGTACACCCTCAGCGTTTTTGTTAAGGTTAGCAATTTCCATAGAGGTTGAAGCAGTAATAGTCTTGGCCATGGCCTTGTATTTGGTCAGTTCCGATTCAGCATCAGCAAAGACCTGCTTAATAAGAATATCCTTCTCCATAAGTAGAATCTTCTTCTGATTATCTGCGTACTCCTCAAGAATCTCATCCAGCTTGTGTGATGCTGCATTTAGTTTAAGCTCAAGCTTTGCTTCCTGAGCCTTACGCTCATCATCTGCCTTAAGTGCAAAATCCTCAGACAGTTTCTGTATATATACGCTCTTCTTATCTACCTGGCTAAGCAAATCAACACCATTTTCTATAATCTGCGAAGCCTCTTTGATACTTGATTCAACCTTAGCTATCTTAACTGGATCTACATTATAGATTCCATTCATTCTCTGAATGTTCTCCAGTTCTGGCTTAAGGGCATCTTCCATCTTTTCTGGAACGAAGAAGCTCAGTCTGGTAGCAACTTTTACCAGATGAGCAATATACATATCATCATCCAGCATATATTCCCTAACCTTAAGAGCATAAGCCTTAATTGTATTGAATACAGCCTGATAGTTTGGATTATCCAATAATGTCTGGCAGAGCACCAGATATTTTTCCTTATCATTAAATGAGTTATACAGCTTTACATCGAACAGCTGATTCTCAACTACATTCTTCTCACGATACATCTCAATGTAAATCAATCTCAGTTTGTCAAAATCAGGGCTGGCATCGTCATACCTGAATACAGCCTGATATATTTTTTCAGCCTGACAGAATACCTGATAATACTTTGATGGCGAATACTTAGGATTGGCCACAATAAGCTCTATAATATCAGCACATAGATCATCTGGCTTAATAGCGCTTGAATCTGGCTGTCTTTTTATGATATTAAGTACGGAAACAAACTCCGACTCTGCTCCAATACCTGCTGCCTTGAGTCTGTCAATAATTATATCTATACGCTGTGGAACTGTTTTAACATTGTCTTTTACAAAAATACCCATCTCTCTACTCCGTCTGCTCTAAATAATATTTTCCCTCCAGATTGGCTTTGTAATAGCCTCTGGCTCCATATCTCAGATTACAAAAATCAATCTGTGTGTTTTCACCACTGATTTTATTCTTATATATACACATCGCATAGTTGTATATTGTGTAGTCTGTACTGTCGTTGGCGTCAATGTCTGTATATGACACAGCATAGATATAATCGCACGCATCATTGGAAAAGCAGTAACCAGTTACATCCTCTTTTTTGTATATTTCCAATCCCCACGGAAGCTTCCATGCTCTGAGTTCTGGCCAGACCCTGCTTCTTATCGACTCCATCGTATTGGTCAAATCAAATATTTTATCCGTTTCTTCCAGTTTTGAGGAATCAGTAAATATCTGTTTTCCCCCAATACTGATATCCGCTATACAAAACATCTCAGAATTGATAATAATATATTTGATATAGCCTTCTATTGGATAGTCCTGACTATTAAGCATCAGCTTCAGTCCATCTTCCTTATAGCTTATTGAGATGTTAAGCTTATTGCCTGTCATCAGCACATTTCCAATATCGATAGAATACAGTCCTGCTGAAACAGCTTTTATCTTGTACGGAAAGAGAAGTTTATTCTCCTCACACATAGCTGATATTTCACCGCTTCCAAACCAGTCTCTGAATACAGGATTCCAAAGAAGCTTTTGTCCATTCATCTGATACAACTGCTCGATAACATATTTGACAAATGGAAGAATAAAATCTTTCATATATCCAGCGTGAGCATATGGCGTTATATCGGTCTGTACGAAATTATCCAGAATCTCATCATACCGGGTCTGATCATAATCCAAAGCAGCTTCAAGTATCTTTTTTGAATAATCATCTACAATAATCCAGTTACTATCCTTCTCTGATTCATATACACTAATTAGCTTATCCAGCAGCTTATCGTAATGCTTATCCAATATACAGAGGTTAATCACTTTATCCCTGTCATAATAGGCAAGCACTGCTTCTACAAATTCATCTTCCTTGATAATATGGTAAAAATGCACCATTCTGAGCGACCTGATTCGTCCTATGGCCAGCTCTGTATTATCCATTACTCTTAACATTCTAAACCCCTTTAGCCTATTAACATTCCAATACTTATATATTATTGGATAAATAAATATCCCGCAATCAGAATAATCAGATAAATCACATTCACAATGGAAAACTTAAGCAGATATTCAGCTTTGCTATCATTATATCTGTGTGCATATATCTTATAAGAAATCAGACTCGCCATAGAAGCAATAAAAGTACCTAGGCCTCCCAGATTAACACCAATCAGAAGACTTCTCAGATCAGTGGTAAAGCCACTAAGCAAAAGCGTAGCCGGTACATTGCTTATAAACTGACTTGCCAGAATTGCAACATACACTTCTTTTCCACTTACAATACTGCTGAGTGCCTGTCTGACATAGACCATATTCCCCAGGTTACCTATCAGTACAAAAAATGCAATAAAGGTAAAAATCAAAGCATAATCTACAGTAATCAGAGTATTTCTGTCGCAGATTAAAACTGACACCAATACTGCAGTCAGCAGCACATAGTAGGGTACGAATCTTCCTACAACCGCCAAGGCAAGCACAAACAACACCGCATACATTACATTCTTTCTTGTAACTGCTTCCCTCTGTTCCCTGTTACTGGTCACTTCCTTTGCAGATACCGAAGCACTCTTTCCCTTTATAAGGAGAATAGATACCAAAAGCAGCACAAAAGTAATAACAGTATAAGGCAAAAGAATTCTCATGAACTCTCCCACCGAGCAGGCCATCTCTCCATACAAATACAGGTTCTGCGGATTACCGATAGGTGTCATCATACTTCCAAGATTAGCTGCAACTGTCTGTAGAATAATAGTTGGTATCATTGCATTCTTCTGATCGCAGCTTTCAAGTACCATTACAGTAAATGGAACAAATGTCAGCAGAGCTACATCATTGGTAATCAACATGCTGAAGAAGAAACACAAAAAGACCAGTACCATAATAAGCTGCCATAGCTTTTTGGTATGTTTTAACAGCTTTGCACCAATCTCGTCAAAGAGTCCGGTCCGCTTGAAGCCTTCCATAATAATCATAAGGCTAAGCAGTATTCCCAATGTTCTCCAGTCTATATAATCCAGATAGCCTATATTGGGGTGTACCCAGAAGGCTGAAATTATAGCAAGTATAATAGCAATTGAGAGCACTGTTTCTTTCTTAAAAAATTCTTTTATTCTATTCTGTATATTGTTTTTCATTCTCATTACTTCCTGTTTATTATTTACAAAGCATCCTCTGGTAAACAGATAAGTCTTTTACATTTCAAGGATGCCCTATGTATATTAGCACAGCCATAGTCAAATGGGTAGTTTTGCCATACTTTGATTTATGATAATATAAAGAAAAACCTATGGAGGTTACAGCATGAAATTAAATGAACTGCTCAAATATAACAACATATATATTCAGTGCCACGATAATCCTGATGCCGATGCACTAGCCTCAGCCTATGGTCTTTATCAATATTTAAAATCCAACAATATAAACTGCTACATTGTATATGGTGGTAGAAATCAGATTACCAAGCCTAACCTAAAGCTTATGATTGATGCGCTTCATATTCCTGTGAACTATCTTCCTGAAAAGGCTGACAAATTTGATGGACTGTTGCTAACAGTTGACTGCCAATACGGTCAGGGAAATGTGACACCGCTGTCAGCTGAGCAGGTAGCATGTATAGACCATCATCAGCCATACACCAGCATACCAATGCAGGAAATTCGCCCGTATCTTGGTAGTTGTTCAACTCTTATCTGGAAAATGCTTTTGGATGAGGGCTATGATGTTAATTCAGATAAATACCTGTCTACCGCTCTTTACTACGGACTAATGACAGACACCTCCAACTTTGTAGAATCCCTTCATCCACTGGATAGGGATATGCAGGATGGGATTATATATGACAAGAATCTTATTACAAGATTTGTGAATTCCAATATCTCTATTAAAGAGTTAGAAATAGCTGGAATAGCTCTTATCAGACACATCTACAATGATGATCACAGATTTGCTGTAGTTCATTCTGAGACCTGTGATCCTAATATTCTTGGTCTGATAAGCGACCTTGTTGTTCAGGTTGACAAAATCGACACATGTGTCGTATACAACAACGCAGAAGGGGGCTTTAAGCTTTCTGTAAGAAGCTGCATCAAAGAAGTCAAAGCCAACGAGCTTGTGGAATATCTTACCGAGCAGATTGGTTCAGGTGGCGGCCACACCGACAAAGCCGGGGGCTTCATATTTGAGAACATGTATGAAAGCCTGTATCCAACCATTAATACTGAGACCTATTTTGGTCTTCGCATGACAAAGTATTTTGATGAAACAAAGATAATATATGCCAGTGATTATAATATAGACACTGGTTCAATGGCCAAGTATAAGAAGAGTAACAATGTTCTTGGTTGCTTTATTCCTGATGAATATTATCCTCTTGGCACAAAGCTTACAATTCGTACCATGGATAATGACATCCAGCTTACTGTAGATGGAAAAAATTGTGTGATTACAGACTCTGATGGCAATGTTGAACTTGTAAGCAAAGCAGAATACTCTGCCAAATACAAACTGAGTGCTGATAGCTATGAATGTCCTGCCAAATATATGCCATCCCTTAAATCCAGCAAGGACAATCCTGGTCTTCAGTTTGAGCAATGTCTCACCGCCTGCGTTCCAAATGAAGAAAATGTATATCTTGTCAAAGAACTTGATAAAGATGTCAAGCTTTTCTACCTTAACAATGAAGACAGTTATGTTCTGGGCAAAAAGGGAGACTATATTGCCTGCAACGAATCAGACACAAAAGATGTATTCATAGTAAGGCGTGCTAACTTCACAAAGGAGTATGTGGCGCTCTAGTAATCTGCAGTGCCCTAAATGATATCCCACACTAAGGTTTATACAGTTCATTCTATAAAAAAAGTACTTTCCTCACTGCTTCAGTGAAGAAAGTACTTTTATTCATTTACATCGTTCTGCTAATGCATTTACTTCTTATGGTCAATTACCTGCACCAGCTTATCACCCTCATAGGAAAGCGTAATATCTATATCAGTTTCTCCAGCAAACATAGCTTCCAGAAAAACTCTGTCCCCTTCCCATGTTGGAAGAGATAACACCTTGTCTTCCTGTATCCAGTAAAGCGTTCCCTCATCACAGGCAATTAGTTCAGGTTTTGATGCAAGTTCAACCTTGTACAGAAACATCTCTTCATCGTTCCATGTATCGGACTTGAAATGAACCACTCCTATGTTCTGAATCTGGTTCTTACTAAGAACTATTCCTGTTTCCTCGTATATCTCTCGAACCGCTCCATCGTCAGGAGTCTCTCCAGGCTCCATCTTCCCGCCGACTCCTATCCATTTCCCCTCATTAAGGTCATTTTCCTTTTTATTTCTGTGAAGCAAAAGATATTCGTCACTGCATTTTATGTAGCAAAGGGTAGTTAGCTGTGGCTTATCATCCATCATTGCTTCTGACTCTCTTCTATCTTTCGTCTCTCTGTTTCCTGACGAACAAAATTATCTACTCTATGAGTAATCTTAGTTTTATCTTCCTCTATGTATACATTAGCTGTTCTTGCTGCAACTACATTCTTCATACCTGCTGATGCAATCATATATGTTGCTAATGCAGCGATTAATCCAACTGCCACCGCTGCAACTGGACTTGATACAGCAAAAGTTATGCCTGCTGCAATAATTGTAGCAATAAGAACTGTTAACCACAGTTTTGTCTTATTAATAGGCAGATCTCCAACCATTTTTCCTGTCTGGCCATTCATGGCAAAAGTAAAGCTCTGACCATTCCATCTGGTTGTAAGCAGCCATACTGGAAGCATTGCGTAATATGCTTTGCCCTGCTTAACTCTGATATCTTCTCTCTTTGTAGATACAAATGTGTATCCCTTTACATCCTGGAACAGCGCATCCTTGGTAGACTGCTTAGCTCTTTCAATAGCACGCTTCGAATCCTCTTCAACTGATACATCATACTTATCCGCAAGATAACCTGTTAAATAAGCCTTTGAAAATGGCTTCAAATCCTCATAATGATATGGCTCAATTGAATCCATGAGTTTGTCATCCATCTTGCTGGAAGCATCTGCAGGAATCTTGGCAAATTCAAGATTACCCTTTCTTTCAACATGATAGTATTTCTTTGTAATGATTTCTTCCTGGCCCTGGCGCTTTCTCTCTTCCTTTACACCTTCATATTCACAGTCACCTGCTGAGCTTCCATCATACAACCAGAAAGGAACATATACACCTTTAACCTCATCAAGATGATTGGCATTCTTAAATGCCTGTGGAAGTAAATATCTTTTTCCATAATGTTTCTTTAAGGCCTCAAGTGCTGCATCCTTTTCAAGTTTGAAAGGAAGAACGAAATCAGGCTTAAGCATATCTGTAAACTGTCCAGGTACAACAGTTGGGTTTCCACAGTAAGGACAGCTTGATGCTGCAAGATTTTCATCGCACACAAGAGTAGCACCACACGAAGGACAGCCATAGGACTTCATGCCTTCTCCATTCCACTGCTCCTCTGTTACTTCCCATTCGTTATCAGATTTTGCCTTGTTATCTGCCTCGGCTTTTGCCTTTGCAGCATCTGCATCAGCTGAGGCATATTTTGCTTCAATCTCCTGTACTGTGAACTTGCTGTCACAATACTCACACTCCATCATTCCTGATTTTGCAGCAAAATGAAGTGGTCCTGAACATGTAGGACATTTGTAATTTGTTATCTGCTCTGCCATACTTCCTCCTAATCAATTCCCTATTATTATTTATTATACAATCCCTTTGGTGGCTCAATACTCTCATTAAGTGAGAACTTAATGATGAAGTTCTCCATTTCTGGATTGAGCTCAAAGTCATATTGAACTCTTTGCTGAATAACATCTATGTTAGCAGCTCCTGCATCCAGCAGAATCATCATGTGTCTGGTAGGAGAATATCTGTAGTATACATCTACTGCCCTGATATTCTTCCTGATGGCAACCTCCAGTTTTGATGCTGCTTCATCCAATGCTTTATAACTAATATCCTTTGATTTACTCTCCAAATCTATGGACATAACCTCGATCGAACGCTCATATCTCAAACCAATGTTTCTCATATATTTGTAGAATTTGTCAAACTCTGTTATAGCGCTTTCACTATCCTTAAGTGAAGCAAGTCTTCCAATAACACTTTCAATATCATTCATGATATCCTGTTTGTTACTGTCATTTTCCAGAGCAAAATAGGTATCCGTCTTCACTCCCAGCTTATTATCATCAAAAAGCTTTAAGAATACATCCAGCATATTGGGATCGAACTGGCTTCCTCTTCCTTTAACAAGTTCCTCTCTGATGACCTCTCTGGAGAGAGCTTTTCTATATATTCTGTCAGAGTTCATTGCGTCAAATGCATCTGCTATACAGACTATTCTTGCATTTTCAGGAATTTCATATTCACTGATTCCTGAAGGGTATCCCCTTCCATCAAAGCGCTCATGGTGATACTTGGCTACTTCAGTAGCATTGGGAACCGCCACCATATTCTTCAATATATCTGCCCCCACAACTGTATGGGATTTGATCAGATCAAATTCCACATCTGACAGCTTGGAAGGTTTGTTAAGTATTTCATCCGGTACACCAATCTTACCAATATCATGAAGCAATGACTCATATCTAAGTGTTGCTATACTTTCCTTTGACCATCCCATGTTCTCTGCAAGCATTGTTGCATATGTCGCAACTCGCATGGAATGACCATTGGTGTATTTGTCCTTGGCATCTATGGTTCCTGCCAGAGTCTCAAGCATTTTAAAAGATAGCGCCATCTTCTCCGCATTGGCATTGGCCTTCTCAGCCCTGCTTACTGCTTCCTGAGCCTTGAGACGTCTATTTTCAAGAGTAGTGGTAATCAGTCTTGAGAACAAATAAATACTGATAGGAAGCGAAAAAGCGATAGCCGCTTCAGGGCCAATATCCCTATTATACTCCAGATCATTTGCTCTAGCCGCTACAGAAATAAGATTACCAAACATAGAAATAACCAGAGTAAAAATTGTAAGCCCTTTATCCTCATATAGAATACTAATAACAAGAGGTATCGTAAAAATAGCAAAGGTAACTGAGAACTGATAATGTGAATATGCTACATCAGTACACATCAAAGTTGTAAAAAGCATAAGACAGTATCTTTTGGTTATCTCATCTTCAACTCTTCTCTCAACTATTTTGCTAAGAACCACCATACCAAAATTGATAACAGAAGTAATAAGCAGATATCTTATCAGTTTCTGAACAATTGTATCAGGACCGTATCCCTGGGATCTCGTAACATAAAGAATGATATTATTGATAACCTCTATTGCACATACAATACAGGCAATAATTAGCTGAGCTTTTATTACTACCTGTCCCCATTTTTCATATTCAATTTCTGTATATTCATTTTCAGTTATTTCAGCCATTCATACATCCTATAAAACCCATACATAAGTATATATATAGTATAAAGCATTAGTTGATTTTTCTCTAGCACTAATCAATCAGGTCATTTTGAAAACGAGACAAATGTTCATATGGAAGAATAAGTCTTCCTCTGAACAGTCCGCAGCCATCATTGACCAGGTCATTATTAATGGCTCCAAACATATTTACATCCACTTCAGAGAGCTGCAGCTGATGAAGCTTAACCTCTCGCTCATAAGCCTCATCATAATAGATGCACTCGCCAAGAGGTATCTCCTCTCTTCGGGTACGTTCTTCCTCCTGCCTTTTCTCATAGCCCTGGTGATTAGCCGCTCCAATTTCTGCAAAATCATCCATTTCCTTGGTTCTAAGCTGAACCTCTATATAACTTCTTGCAATATTATCATAGAGAGTAATGTGCAATGAACGGTAACCATTGCTACTTGGATTCTCAATATAATCTCTGAAGTAAGGCCTGAGCTTCTTGTCCAGTCTTTCTGACTGCTTGGCACCCTCTCTCTCAGATACCATAACCGTAAAACCTCTTTCTTCCAGAAATGCTGGAAGTATATTGGCTATCTTATAGAGATAATCTAACTCTATCTCTTCTCTGTTATCTCCCTCTTTTAAATGACACTGAGGTATGGATAAGACTATTCTGTAGGCAATAAGATCCCTAAAGCAGCTGAGCTTCTGCTTCAGATCTTCCACATCTGGAAACTCATGATGCTCCTTATAATAATCATATATATGTTCAACTATATAGCCATTGAACTTCTCCTCTGCCCTAATCAGTGACTTAATTCTTCCCCTGAAGGTAAAGGCAAGAAATGGGTATTCCCTGGCCATCAGCTTATACAGTTCTCTGATTCTCTGGGACTGGGAAGTAAGGAAATCATTATGCTCCAACATATCAATGAGCTGTAATAGGAAATTGCAGTGAACCATGTCTATGGGATTATGATATTCCAGTGATATCTTCCTCAGATCCTCTGAATACTTCTGTAATATCTTAAGAACTGTATCTCCATTGTATAGATAGTCATTTAATGAAATCATTTTCTCTCTCCTCAAAATAAAAAAGACGCCTATATGTATAGACGCCTTTGTCTTTATTGAATTTTACTACGAATACAGTTTCTTTGTCAAAATGATGTATATCCCTACTTGACTTATATTCCAGTTCTGTGAAGAAGTTTATGCTCATTTCCAGCAATTACTTCTCTGTAGGTCTGAGCAATGATTGGGTTGTCATCGGTTACTCTTATCTGTGAATCTCTGTCAACCTGGTAGATACCTTCCATACGTCCTGCCTTGGTTCTTGGACCGATAGGAAGTGGCTGTCCACCACCTGCTATACAACCATTTCTGCAAGCCATGACTTCAACAAAGTCATAACTAAGCTCGCCTGACTTAATTCCCTCAAGTACCTTTCCTGCATTGGCAAGGCCATGAACAACAGCGAGCTTAACCTCACGACCGTTAAGATCAAAGGTTGCTTCCTTGATTCCATCAGTTCCTCTGATGCCAGAGTACTTAATCTGTTCAAATGCGATGTAACCCTTATCTGCTGCAAGGTGACGAAGTACTGCTTCTGAAACACCACCTGTTACACCAAATATTGAAGCAGCACCTGAAGCCATACCAAATGGCATATCTGGAGCCTCACTCTTAAGTTCGTCAAACTTAATACCTGCCTGACGAATCATTCTTATAATTTCAATTGTTGTCAATACTCTGTCTGTATCCTGTCTGCCATCAGTAAAGTTATCTGGACGTAAAATCTCTGCCTTCTTAGCGGTACAAGGCATAATAGATACCACATAAGTCTTCATTCCGTCAGCAACATCCTGCTCCTTGTAGTATTCTTTAACTACTGCAGAGAACATACCCTGTGGAGAACGGCATGTAGAAATATTGCCTGCGAATTCTGGATACTTTGTCTCACAGAACTTAACCCATCCTGGACAACAGCTTGTAAATAATGGAAGGTTCTCGCCCTTTTCAAGACGTTCTGCCAATTCCTTTGACTCTTCCATTACAGTAAGATCTGCACCAAAGTTTGTATCATATACCTTATCAAAGCCCATCATACGAAGAGCCGAAACAAGCTTACCCATAACATTTGTGCCCTTTGGCATACCAAATTTGTCACCAACAGCAATTCTGACTGCTGGAGCAATCTGTGCAACAACTCTTACGTCTGGATCAGCAATTGCATCCCATACATCGGTAACATTTGTATTAACTGACAACGCACCTGTAGGACATACAACTCTGCACTGTCCACATCCAACGCAGTCTGTTTCGCCAAGTGGCTTATCAAATGCAGGACAAACCTTTGCCTTAGCACCACGGTTAGCAAAATCGATTGCACCTACTGCCTGAATTTCTGAACATGTTCTTACGCAGTCACCACAGAGAATACACTTATTAGGATCTCTGACTATACTCGGTGATGAAAGGTCGATTGGCTCAAGCTCCTTTGTGTTTTTAAATCTTACATCATGAATTCCTACCTTAAAGGCAATACTCTGCAGCTCACAGTTTCCATTTCTGGTACAAACTGTACAGTCTCTGCAATGTGAAGCAAGGAGCAGTTCAACAATAAGTTTTCTATATTTTCTAAGTTTCTTTGTATTTGTTCTGATTACCATTCCAGGGCGTGGCTGCTCTGAGCAGGAAGCCATAAGTCTGCCCTTCTCATCCTCAACCATACACATTCTGCAGGCACCATAAACACTAAGTTCCGAATGATAACAGAATGTAGGAAGGTCGATTCCTGCCTTACGAATAAGCATCAGAATATTCTTTTCTCCCTCAATAGGGACACATCTTCCGTCTATTGTAATGTAATCCATAACTATCCTCCCTAACCTCTGCTAATAGCACCGAATGGACAATTCTCCAGACAGGCTCCGCACTTAATACATTTGCTCTGATCGATAGTAAATGGGGTCTTAATCTGACCTTCAATAGCAGATACAGGACAGTTTCTCGCACATTTACTACATCCCTTACATTTTTCAGGGTCAATAGTTATCTGACATAATGATTTACATACTCCGGTACGACACTTCTTATCCACAACGTGTTCAACATACTCATCTCTGAAGGTTCTAAGTGTCGAAAGTACTGGTAATGCAGCACTCTTTCCAAGTCCACAAAGAGATGTATCTGTAATAGCCTTGCCAAGTTCCTCGAGCATATCAAGCATCTCAAGTGTACCATTTCCTGCTACGATTTCCTCGAGAATCTCAAGCATTCTCTTGGTACCTTCACGACATGGAATACATTTACCGCAGGATTCATTCTGAGTAAAGTTCATAAAGAATCTTGCAACTTCAACCATACAGGTGTCTTCATCCATGATAACAAGTCCACCGGAACCGATCATGGCACCACGTTTTTTAAGGGAATCAAAATCAAGTGGAAGGTCGAGGTCTGTACCAATAAGACATCCGCCTGAAGGTCCACCAATCTGAACTGCCTTAAACTCTTTATCATTCTTGATACCACCACCGATATCGTAGACAATCTCTCTAAGTGTTGTTCCCATTGGAACTTCAATAAGTCCTGTATTCTTGATACTTCCTGTTACGGCAAATGCTTTTGTTCCAGGGCTCTTCTCTGTGCCAATGCCCTTATACCACTCTGCTCCATTGGTGATAATCATTGGAACGTTGGCATAAGTCTCAACATTATTAAGAACTGTTGGCTTGCCAAAAAGACCCTGCTCAACTGTTCTTGGTGGCTTAGTTCTTGGCATACCTCTTTCACCTTCAATTGAAGCTGTAAGAGCAGAACCTTCACCACATACAAATGCGCCAGCACCTCTGTTGATGTGAAGCTTAAATGAGTAGCCAGAACCAAGGATGTTTTCTCCAAGAATTCCTGCTTCCTCAGCCTGCGCAATAGCAATCTTTAATCTCTTAATAGCAAGTGGGTACTCTGCACGAACGTAGATGTATCCTTCCTGTGCACCAACTGCATATCCGGCAATAATCATACCCTCTATCATCTTATGTGGATCACCTTCCATTACGGAACGGTCCATAAATGCACCTGGATCACCCTCGTCACCGTTACATACTACGTAACGCTGCTTCTCTGCCTGACGAGCAACCTGCTTCCATTTATAACCAGTCTGGAAACCACCGCCTCCACGACCTCTGAGCTCAGAATCATAGATGCAGTTAATAACTTCCTCTGGAGTCATTTCAAATAATGCTTTTTCAAGGGCTGAATAGCCATCTACCGCAAAGTATTCTGAAATATGCTCTGAATCTATATGACCACAGTTCTTAAGTACCAGTCTTGTCTGCTTAGCATAAAATGGAATGTCCTCCTGTGCCTTGTAAGATACACCATTCATGGAATAAAGAAGACGTTCTATTACTTCTCCGCCTAAAATAGTCTTTTCGAAAATCTCATCACAGTCCTCTTCTTTGACTTTGATGTAGAGAATTCCTAAAGGCTCAATACGTACAAGTGGTCCCATTTCACAGAAACCATGACAACCACTCTTCTTAATACCAGCGTTTACTGGGCATGAACCATCACTGTCATGGGCAATGCCTTCACCAAACTCAACAGACACATTAACGGCCTGTCCATTTTCTTTAGCAAGACTAAGGAGCTTGTTATATATTTTCTCTGAACCACCTGCAAGACATCCTGTACCGGCACAGATAAGTACTCTGTACTGTTCAGCCTTCATAGCTTCTTTAGCCTGATTTCTTGCGATATCAAGTTCTTCTCTGCTATTTATTCTCATGCCTGTACCTCCTGCTGCTTAATCTCGTTAATCAGTTCGACTACCTTATCTGGAGTCATGGATGGATGAACATTGTCATTGACTGTAAGAACAGGTGCAAGTCCACAGGCTCCAAGACATGAAACTGTCTCAAGTGTGAAAAGCATATCTTCAGTAGTGCTCTGTCCCGGCTTTAATCCAAGTACCTCACGAAGCTTGTTAAGAACATCTGTACCACGACGAACATGGCAGGCTGTACCATCACAAACCTTTATTACATACTTACCTTTCTGATCAAAAGAGAAGTTCTCGTAGAAGGTTGCTACGCTATAGGCTTTAGCCTCCGTAATATGCAGCTTCCCCGCAATATATTTCAATAATTCAGGTGGCAGATAACGATACTCGCTCTGTACATCCTGTATTACAGGAATCAGAAAGCGGCTTTCTGTTCCGTAGCCTGCGATAATCTCATCTACCTTTTCGTAATAACTCTTATCCAGCATACTTTTCTCCCATTTACTATTTAACATATATACACTTAGACCTCTTTAGGCCTATCTTTTATACTACTATATTTGTGTGATAATTAATACCTATCATTGACATTTATTACACAATAACCAAACATACAGAATTCTTCTTTAATCAGGTTGCTGAGACTGTTCTTTTCAACAATTACTCTGCATTAATAAGCTCGCATATTCTGTCATATTCCGTAAAAAGCTTACTCTGAACGTCTTCCAGGCCACTTTCAAATGAATTTCTACTCATTTCTTCCATTTCAAATGCCCAGTCTCCCATCTGAGACAAACCAATGGAATACGCATTGTTTTTGAATCCATGAATAGCAATACAGTAATTTCTGAAGTCATTACTACTATAGAAATTACACAATTCATCCTTTATGCTCATGTTTGCAAACATCTTTACCACTTCAATATAGAATTCTTCACTGTCCGAACAGGTACTAAGCCCACTCTGAACATCCAGTTCAGGAATCCTCTCAATAAGTTTAATCAGATATGGATCCTTAACCGCTACAGCATTCGAACTTACCGAATCAGCGGCTCCCTTATTAGCAGTTCCTGTTCCCTTTTTAGAAGCCGCTTTTTCCTTTGAAGCAGCAGCCTCAACTTTTCTGGTTTCATACAGATCATTTGGCAACCATTTCATCAATGTATTCTCTAATTCAACCGGGTTGATTGGCTTAGAAAGATAATCATCAAATCCCATTGCAATATACTGTTCCTTTGCTCCAGCAATCGCATGAGCAGTCATGATAATAATCGGAATATTTGCTGGCAAAAGGTTGTTATCTCTAATCTGTTTTAGCGTTTCATCACCACTTAATCCTGGCATCATCTGATCCAGCAGAACCAAATCCACATCCAGGCTGTCAATCCTTTCAAGCAACTCTGCTCCGCTCTCACACAGTTCCACATGCATCTCACTTCGTTTTAGCAGTTCTCTCGCAACCTTTCGGTTCATCTCATTGTCATCAACAACTACTACCTTTGCTTTTGGAGCATACATATATGTAGCATTCTTCTCTGTGTCATTTATATCACTAAATAAATCTTCACTGCCAATAGGTGTACTGTCAATAACATCCTGTTCTACATAAAAATAGAATTCTGAGCCTTCTCCATATACGCTGTTTAGCTTAAGATCACTTCCCATTTCTTCAAGGAAATGCCTTACAATATATAAGCCCAGACCAGTTCCCTCGATATTGTGATTCTTATCCATATCCAGTCGCTGGAAAGATTCAAATAGTTTTTCTCTATCTTCATCCTTGATACCGATACCTGTGTCTATTACATGAGCACCAAGGCTGATCCTGCCCTCTGCAGTTTCCTCACTTGTCATCTTAAATGTTATGCTTCCCTCTGGAGTATATTTAACAGCGTTTGTTAACAGGTTAATGATAATCTGTACAATCTTTACCTTATCTCCATATAAAACAGATGGAATATTATCACTGATTTCAGTTTTCAACTCCAGATTATGCTCACTCGCTAATGGACTAATCTCAGATATAAGTCCACTAATCATTTCTCTGGTATTATATTTGACAAATACAATCTCATCTTTTCCATTTTCAATCTTAGCAAAATCCAGGATACTGTTTACAAGAAGCAACAGCATTTTTCCAGATTCCTTAATATCCTTAGAGTGCTCAAGAACTGATGCATCATTAGATTCCCTTGATATCATCTCATTCATACCAAGTATTGCATTGATTGGTGTTCTGATCTCATGGCTCATCTGTGCCAAAAATCTGGTTTTAGCTTGGTTAGCATTATATGCTTCTGATACCGCATCAGCTAACTCTTCATTGGTCCTTCTTCTCCAGTTATTAATTTTTCTCCACAACATGAAGATTAGTAATATACTTCCATTTATGAGAATAAAAAATATTAATGATGATAAAAATATCGCTCCATATACAGACATCCAGCTTCTAATAACATATATCTGAAATCCTGAAACACTTTCCTCTCTATGGGATGCAACAACTAATCTATTATCATAATCCCAAAGGAATCTAATACCTTCTTCATCCTGTATTCCCTTATATACAGATTCATCCATACTTACTGTATCACTATAGGAAATCTTATATTCGCTATATGGATGATTCATAATAGCCCCGGTTTTTGTAACAAGGAATGCATACTCATCATCTGTATATTCACTTTCAAGCGCTGCTACCAGATCGCTTACATTAAAATCAACACCTAATACACCTAAGAAATTGCCGTATTTATCCGTCATTCTCTTAGAAAAAGTAATAACATACTGTTGTGAATCAATATCATAATGAACTGTTGATAATTCATAACCTTCTCTTGAGTTTTTTGCATTTGAGTACCATGAATAAGCCTGAAGAATGTAATTTCCATTTCCAGCCCAGCCATCACTCATAATAATAGGATGCTTTAGTTCTTCATTTCCTACATAGATTAGTGATATTCCTTCATATTCGTTGGCAATATCATTAAGGTAATTAACACAATCTTCGTAACTATTTAATATTTCCGGCTTTGCCTCCAGCATATTTGCCATCATATCTATTGAATTCTTTCTACTTGAAACCCATGCCTGCAATTCGCCATAGTAGGTTTCAGTATTATAATTCATAACAGTTCTTCCCTGTCGCCTAACAACAAAAGCCATAAATATAATAACTACAGGAATAAGAACAATAAGGATTATCTTTAAAGTAAGCTCCATCTTTTTAATATTTTCGTTATCTACTTCGCCTACTTCTTTTTCTTCTTTATTTTCAGTTTTATCCTGATTCTCAGTTTCACTTTGAATTGCTGAATATGCAATCAGATTGTCGAACAATTGCTGCAAATGCAAGGAAGATTCTCTAATCTTTAGAATATTACTTTCTACCTCGCCTTTTCCCCATGTCTTGTCTTTGGTCAGTTGATTTATTTGCACCAACGGATTCTCAAATTCAGCCTTAAGATTTTCAAAGAATAAGTCTTTACTGTGCAAAGCCTCTTCTGCAAGTTTTCTACTACTTCTGTTTTTTGCCAGCAACATAATAATCAGAAGAAAAACAAACAACAGGAATAGTATAATGAGAATCATAATAACAAGGTTTCTTCCATGAAGCTGCCAAATATTAACACTATAAATAAGATAAGCTCCATTTTCTGTTACATTATAAAAATAATTGTATAAGCCCTGCCTAAAACTACCATTTCCATTACTTACATGCTTAATTCTGTTCCAGCTTCTGGCTATTTGTGGAATGGCTTCCTCCAGACTTGCACCATTTAATCCTTCAATATTGGCGCTAACTATTAATCCATCTGAATTAACAAGAATCGCACTACCATTATCATTTGGAATCTGAATAAAGTATTGCTGCAAAGAAGCCATTGTATAATCAAGAGAGACAGTTGTAATACCATCACTTAATACCTTAGCAACGGTAAAGCAGAAATCATTTTTAAAAAAATCCAAATAAGGCGAAGATATATATACTCCACCTGTTCCCATTTTAAGAGCCTGAATATACCATTCACGCTCAGAAATATCGAAGTCATCTGTTATCTCTTCACCTGGCACAATGATGCATTGTGGTCTTGTATAGCATACTCGAAAGCACTGACCATCCGACAACTCTTTCTGGAGTTCTGACTGCTCAGTAATGAACTTCTCTATTGCTTCTCTTGAATCATCTGATTCAATTCTTAAGCGTTCGACATTGTCCGCTAATGCTTCCACTTCGTATACAGCATGATTAAGCAAGGCATCTACTTCTTTAGACATGGTTTCTAACTGCTGATTACCAAGGCTTATTGTCTGCTCTGAGGTTATTCTAAGCACAAAATGCATAAGCAATATTGCGAATACAATAACAGCAAAATAAAGAATAAACGAATATATATTATAATTCTTTGTATTTTTTCTGACTGACATATTACTTCCTTTAGAATTTACTGAATCTCAACATAGTCCTGTGGAATCGCAATCCCGATCTTATTGGCATTGCTTCTGTTATACTTCTTTGTATACTCTTTGGCATACTTAATCTCCATATTAGCCGGGTTAGCACCATTCTTTAGTATATCCACGGCCATCTCTCCTGCTTCATATCCTATACTATAATAATCGATTGAAACCGTCGCCACTCCAGCTCTGCAGATTCCTTCCTCACCACCAAACATTGGTACCTTCGCATTATTGAATACATCAACTAAAGAATCTGCTTCTGCAGATATTCTGTTATCAGTAGGGATATAGATTGCATCACACTCTTCTACTGCTTTCATAGCAACTGCTTTTATATCTTCATCATCAGCTACAGCATATTCCTCATATTTGATGCCGTCTTCATCCAATAATTTCTTCATAGAATTTGCCTGAAACTGTGAATTACTCTCTGAAGATGAATAAATGATTCCTATTCTTTCAACATTTGGCTTCACCTCCAGAATGACTTCCTTAAGTTCCTCTATTGGAGCCAAATCTGATGTACCGGTTACATTTATTCCTGTCACCCCATTCCAATTTCTCATATTTAGTGCTGATCCATAATCTGTTATCGATGTAGCCACAATTGGAATACGACCAGTAATATTAACAGCACTTACCATGGCTGGAGTAGCATTTGTCATAATCAAATCAACTTTATTATTGACCGCTTCCTCTATAATGCTGGAGCAGGCTTCAGAACTTCCATCCGCCACATGTGTGTAGATGATTACATCACTTCCTAATTCCTTCTTAAGAGCATCCTCAAAGCCCTTTGTAGCTTCATCAAGCGCAGGATGCTCCACCAGTTGGCATATTACAACCTGGCTAACATCACTCTTGCTCGCATCACCACAACCTGCTAAACATACAGCAACTAAGGCAAATACTAATAGTACAGACAAAACTTTTCTCATATATTATTCCTCTCCTCTATATATAAAAGAAGAGTAAATAACCAAAGTTATTTACTCTATTAATAACTAGCCATGCAATTTATATTCCTTATCTTCATCGATAATATCAAGCATAAACTGCGCAAATACAGGGTCAAACTGCGTTCCTTTACCTGTTTCAATCTGATCTCGAATATATTCCTGATTGCACAATGATCTATAGCTCCTGGATGAACTCATTGCATCGTAGGCATCCGCAACACCAATAATTCTAGCTATTTCTGGAATTTCATCTCCTTTTAGACCAGCTGGATAGCCATTACCATCATATCTTTCATGATGATACATAGCTCCGGTTGCAATCTCTGTTATCTGTGTAATATTTTTCAATATATCTGCACCAATGGTAGTATGAGCTTTTATCTTCTCATATTCGCTATCAGTAAGCCTTGTAGTCTTATTTATAATTTCATCTGCAACGCCTATTTTACCTATATCGTGTAATGTAGCTGCACAATATAATGAATACATTTCATCTTTAGTCTTGCCCAACTTCTCAGCAATCATTAACGAATACTTGGCTACACGTATTGAATGACCATTAGTGTATTTATCTTTCGCATCAATAGCAGAAGCCATTGCAGTAATAACTTCTTCCGTCATGCGTTCAATGATAGCATATCTGTCCTGAGCGATTTTGGTCTGTCTGTCTACTTCAGCCTGCATATGCTTCTGAAGTCTAATCAGTTCCAGGGTCCTTCCAACACGTTGAATTACAACATCTGCAGCAAATGGCTTACTTATAAAATCCTGAGCACCCTTTATGAAGCAATCTACCTCAGTATTTCTATTTGAGTCTCCTGTAAGAAAAATTACAGGAATATCTCGAAGCTCCTCCGATTTTTTAAGACAATCAATTACATCAAAACCACTCATCTCTGGCATCTGTACATCCAAAAGAATCAGATCTGGAACCTTTGTCTTGAGTATCTCCAGCGCTTCCATACCACTTGAAGCCGATATCGTTTCATAGTCTCCCTTTTTCAAAGCAAAGGAAGCCATTCTGTTATTCATTTCATTATCATCTACAATAAGGATAAGTCCGTTGCTCATATCGTAACCACATCAAGTTAATACGTTAATACATCAAAGTGCTTATATAATATATATACCAAAAAACCTCTAATGTTTTCAAGTATTTGCATAATTTTATTCCTTTTGAAAAAGGACCTATGCAAATACATAGGCCCTTCCTTTTATAAATTGCTATCTTTTCTATTTCCTTTTCACAGGAATCCAAATTGCTGTATGATAATCCGGATCTGTCTTTTCTCCATTCATGCAGTCATACCACTCAACGTTTGCATTTCCACTAATTTCATAATCAGGGTTTCCCGGCAACCATTCCTTAAAAATCCTTGTGTTAAGAGCCTGCAATGCGTCAGGTATAGCACCTACACAATCAAATATTGCCCAATCCCCCCTTGGAAATTCATAGAGCATCATGCCTTCAGGTACCTCTCCGCCTGCATACTTACCTGCGATAAGATATACAAATTTTCCTTTTCCGGCAATACTCTCGTCGTCAATACATACTCCGTACTCTCCTATACAGTTATCAATTAATGCCTTTTCATATTCATTAGCTGGTTCATTCCCTGCATATACATTAGCTGCATACTTCTCACATATTTCATCCCAGAACTTTGGAATCTCTTCATATGCTGTGTCAAAACAAAATGTCTTTGCAAAGCCAATTACCTTAAAGCCAAACAGATTTCTAATCTTTACGTCCATATTATCTCCTCCTGTAATACCAATCTTGATTGCTAAAGGAAGAAATGATCTGACAGCACCGCCTTGCTTTATCTCGCTTGGTGAAGTTCCATGAAACCTTGTGAATGCTTTTGTGAAGCTTTCCGGGGTTTCATACCCATACTCATAAGCTATATCAATAACTTTCCTATCACTGTCTTTTAGATCTAGCGCAGCCAAATATAATCTGCGATTTCTAATGTACTCTGACACAGAATAGCCTGTCATTACCTGAAAACCTTTTTGAAAATGAACCTGAGACAAATACACCTGTTCAGACACATCCTGCGCACTGATTTTGTCCTTCAGATGTTCCTCAATATACTCTACTGATTTTCTAATTGCCGTTATCCACTCCATATGGTTTCCTCCTTTTCTTCCTTGGAACAAACTAATCATATCAATTCGGACAACAATACTCTTGTCATTTTAAATCCAAATTTGTCAGGCTTTAGAGGCATGAGCCGGATTTGAAACCGATGAATGTCTCAAAACCCAGTATTTAAGCCCCTTTAAGTGTTCTTTTTTAGTTTGGACCCATGTTGGACCCAAAAAATTTCAGGTTTTCTTGCTCATGCAAATGGATACATCAATCT